>JAJYUV010000042.1 GCA_021792355.1 Thermoplasmata archaeon
ATTATTGTCTTGAACAAGTTCTTTGCATAGTGCTTCTTCACATCCTCAAGAACCTCTTTCGACGACCTTGTACGAGCGTTGAACATGGTCATTACCATACCGAGAAGTTTCAGCTTCTTCGCAAGCCTTGAGTTTACCAAGTCTATGACCTTCAGAAGCTGTGTAAGACCTTCCAAGGCGAAGAACTCTGCCTGCACCGGTATAAGCACATAATCGGATGCCACCAATGCGTTTATGGTGAATACACCAAGGCTTGGTGGTGTATCAATCAGGATGTAGTCATATTTCCTTGATATTTTTTTAAGTTCGTTGTCAAGGATGTATTCCCTTCCAATTTTTCCTGTGAGCTCAACCTCGGCTCCTGCCAGGTCAATGGTGCTAGGCACTATGTCCACACCATCCTTCTGTATTATAGCCTGCTCAATTTTTCCGTTGAGCATGGTGTCATAGATGGTGTATCTAAGGTCTGCCTTGCTTATGCCAAAATGAGTTGTGAGGTTCCCCTGCGGGTCTATGTCAACCAGTAATACCTTGTGCTTCTCCGCTAGCAGTGAGCCTAAGTTTGCGGCAGTTGTTGTCTTTCCGCAGCCTCCCTTCTGGTTGGCGATGGAGATGATCATTGATAGAACTTGGAAGGAAAGAGTTATAAGTTTATGGTTAACCCGCTTGTAGTAACGGTTAGCGGTTAACTGCAAGTAAGAAAGAGTTTTAGCACTTATCAGTAAAATTGTATCGTGAGAGAATGGCGAATGATATTCCGTCAGATGCACAAGCATTAGCGCTAGGCATTATTTTTAGCATTATTGGCTACGAACTCTTGACCACTGTACCTGCTGGTGTTGGCTCCACTTTTACACATAATATTGGATGGGCATTCATCTTTGGAGGAGTGATTAGCCTTGCAGCAGGAATATTGGCAATTATACGTCGTCTTAGATAAGGTACTAACTCCATGGCAACTGCACACACCAAGCTGAGGGTAAGGCAGGAAAAAGATTCTATCGATTACTTCTTCTTCCTGGTATCATTTTTGGCAGTTATCATATTCGCCATCGCGTCAATGTATCTAACTGTATTTGCTAAGCTAAATCCAACTAACACTGCGCCGTTGGTAAGTTTTGAAAACCAATTGGATCACTTTGCTAAAGTAATTGTCCCACTCGTTATATTTGGCGTATTACTTGGATATCTTGGGACTGGCGTCGAACTGTCCAAGACTCGGACTTTGAGGATGTCTACCATTGTGTTCTCAGTGACCCTTTTGGTGGAGCTATATTTCGTGTGGATTTACGTTTATTTGTAACTGGCTTTCTTTTCGGTTTCTGTAAGCATATCTTTTAGCGAATCCATTGTCATCACTATAACACGATCTCCTAGACCCTGATATTTGTCAATAAGCTCCTTGTTGGGAACGATTATGATCACTCTCAGGTTTGTTCCTGCAATTCTCTCCTTCAGGTCCTCTATGCTGTGCTTCAAACCTGTTTCGATTTCGACCATGAAGAAATCTGTTTCAACGTCGAATGCTTCTCTTTCGCCAGTGGTGGATATCCTGTTTATGGATATGCCAAGTTCCGTGAGAATGTCCACTGCCTGAGACTGCATTCCCGTGTGCAGATTCGATAGATTGGAGCTTTTCGAATAGTACATCACTATGGGCTTTCCATCCCTGAGATACTTTACCCTGCCAACTTCGTTGTTGTTCTTCAGCTCTTCCAATACGGACTTTATTCTCAGCTTTGCCTGGTCCTTTTCGATCCCATATTTCGCCGAAATTTCTTTGCCCATCTCGGTTGCATATGACATTTTCTCTGCAAGGATGCGAAGAACCTCCTCTCTGTAGGGTATCTCCTTCCCTCTCCCTCCAGCTCCCTCTTCCATCATTCTTTCCTTTACCGCTGCAAGAATCCTTGGCGATTCCTTGTACTCGCTGCCATCGGGTATGTATGTCATTACAGGAGCGAACGCCTGGCTCTCAGGGAATTCTATGTCCGTAAATTGTCGAGGCTGCAGCACCGATACCGAGTATCTCACAAGCTGGTTGTAAGAGAGCATCTGCAGGTCCGCGTCTCCTAGTCTAAAGGAAAACTTTGTGCCGAAGTTTGCCCTCATCTCTGGAAGAATGTCGATGAGGTTCTGTGTTATGATCCAGAGTATTCCCTTGTCTCTGATTTCCCGGCTCATTACATCGAGAATGGTGTGATAAGATTTTGTGAGCCTATGTGCCTCGTCAATGCAGATAAGCACATCCTTCCTTGCTCTGGATTCCATCTCCCTGTAGATTTGCCTCAGCATCAGCTCGGCATAGAAGTTCTGTGCTTGTTTTGTGGGCAGTGTTGAGAAGTCAAATACAGTGCTCTCATTCGAAAGTTCGACACTGCCCATATCCTGCACAATAAGAGATTTGACGTTCTGCTCTATCGCGTTGAGCGTTTCGATCTGATTCTTCGATGCCGGTCTCCTCTTTTCGCTGATCGTTCTCATAAAGCTTTTCCAGTCGCTGCTTTGCGAGGCAATCTCCTGCAGGAATGCGGGTGTCTGCTGAAGCTGTATGCCTGAACTCACCTTCTCTCCGAAGAATGCTGTCATATACGATTCGGAGAAGGCGTTTATGTCCCTGAATGGATTTGGAAGGCACTGCTTTGCATCTATGACCGGTATTCCCAGGTGAATCTCATGGTCATCTGGCTTAAACGAGAATATTATCCTTTGCTTTTCCTCAAATCTGTGCAAGAGGTGCATTGTAAGGTAACTCTTCCCCTGTCCTGATACGCCTGTTATTGATACGTTCCTGTTGCCCTTGTGCTCTATGTAGTCCCTGAGATTCGTTGCTTTAGGGGAGCATTCCTCTCTCCTGAACTTCCCTCTTTCCACATCCGGTATGATGCTGTACGCAAGCGCAGTGTGGCCTGCAAAGCGTCTCAGTCTCCTTGAGATGTCATAAAACAGTTTCTGCTCATTCCTCAGCGGTAGCTCTATGAGTGGCTTTGATAATACGCGTCTTGCATTTATGAGCTCCGAAAAGCCATATTCTCTCATAAACGTATCTTGGCTTTCTAAATATTTATTCATATTCCGCTACCTTCTTATTACGTATCGCCTGTGCAGGCTGAGTGTTATGGTGTAGTGTTCCACTTTTACTGTATGGGTTTCTATCAGATACACGAGGATTATGACGCCGATAACGACAGCGAGAATTATGCTGTATTCGAGGCCGAGGGCAAGGTAGATCAGGTATGCCGGAATACCGAATATTAACGCGAAAATGAAGATGTATGCGATACAAACAAGAGTGCAATATAGCAGGACAAGTGCTCCCACGAAGGAAAGCACGAAGCTCATCACTCCTATTGTCTCGTAGAATATGTTACCGGACATCGTCATGGCGAAAAGGAGGGGCCAGAGGCCCTGCCATACCATGCCCGTCAGGAAGATCGCAACCGAGATGATCAGGAGCCCGAAGGTGAATGCATCATCGTCCATGATTACCTCTGTGCCCTGAATCTCCTGTTCGGAGTTAGCGTTGCAGATATCGAGGACTCCTCGCGCTTGAAGATCAATCCGCGCCTCGTTATCACGAGATCCATCCTCAATACAGGATTGCTCTCGTATTCCACGTAGCTGATGTCTGGATTCCGCTCCATGAACTCCCGAATTGCTGCGATCTGCTTTCGGTCCTCAAGCTCGTAACGGTTAACAGTATTGTCGATAATCGTTTCCTGCAATCTCTCAAGAGTGCCTTTCTTTTCTGGCTTTGCTACATCGTATCTCACTATCTCAGGCGTGGAACCCTCAAAATATTCAGGTTCATTGCCGTTCACAACAATTTTTCTCACTTTATTCATTTCCATTCCTTTTCTTGTTTTCTAAAACGGAGAGCCACGTCTGTGTCTTTGCCAAGAGTTCAGATATTGTGACAATGTCTGGTTCTAACAGCAGTATCTTAGTGAGTGGGCTCCTAGGGAATCTGGTTGAAAATCCTTGTTTCAAGTCTATCAGAGAAACTCGCCTGTCTCTGGTTATATTTCTAAGGCTCTCCATTCCGATCAAGATATACTTAAATTCCAATTACAAATCATGGTCTTTAAATATGGAACTCACAGGCGTACCAATGAGGGTGTCCTGTCTACACTGCCAACAGATAGTTGATGCGATGATCCGGTGCTATAGCGAGACAGACTTTTCACAGTTTCATAATATGTTGGAGACACCAGCTTTCGAGCAGGAAAGAATCATTGAGATGTTTGGGCACAAGAGATCAGGAAAAGAGACGCAGATTAAGATTCCAAATAGAAAGATTCTTGCGTATTCTACAGTAGTTGATCACATAAATGAGATGAAGAAAAATGGATATCTGGAAGAAATTTATGACGCTAAGAACGATGTTACTTTGCTCGCTCTTAACGAGTCGAGAATCTTGTGTAATTACATAAAGAGTAATGGCTCTGTTCCCGAGGAGATGTATAATTTTCAGACCCAAATAATATGGGATTTTATAACATCAATAGAGGACTGGAAAGATTATCTCAAGAAGAAATGCCAACACTGTGGGAAGAATGTAAAACCGGAATTGCATATAGGAAAAGAGGTGATTACGAACAAGGGAAAATACACTCTCAAGGAGACGGGTGAACTGATCTGGAAATGCGGCACCCATTTCAGGGATTCAAAGAAACTTGTCCACATGAAGAAGATTGATACATATTTTAGGTAGACGGTCTAATTCGGGGCGACGTTTTTATTAGAATGGCATTTTCATTATAGCTTTTCCGTTGGGCAGGACTGCCTGAAACCGGATTGTAATGTTTAGACACATTAAAAATTATGTTGAGTTTTTCTCGTCCTTAATCTTCACGTCGCTTGGAGAAATAGATAATGCAACAAAGTGAGCACTGTTTCCCACAGCATATGCTATGTCAAACAGATATAGATAATCCGAAACATTCTTTGTGTAAAATGCAAAGATATTGATAGTCAGCGTAACAAATGAGACAAAAAAGACAAGAAAGATGTGATAGTGATATTTATTCAGCAATTAAATGCACGACCCCTTAATTCCCACGCGAACACTTTATTTCCCCTTTTTGTGGAATATCTCACTGCCTCTCTTTTGCAACTTTCGGCTTCTGGCCCCTAGTATTGCGCCGATTGCCAACAAGACTAAGGAGATCAGGAAAGCAAGACCTCCGTACAGAAAACTGTAAGCCAAAACTGTTCCATTAGTATGAAAAATAGAACCAATTGCCAACACGATCAAAGATACGATGAACATGAATGTACCAATTGTCATTGTCCGGTTTACTGGATGAAATCTAACCATTTTACCACATCATTTATAATCATTCTTGAATTTTTTTATGAAATCGAGCGTTTGTTTTTCCTTTGAACCTTGCTTTCCCACGTAGTTATAAAAACCCTCATCATCCAATTCTCCACTGAGATATTTATTTGCGGCTTCGTTAAGTTTTCTTGAATGTTTTGTTGTTCCATAGGGTTTTCTAATGAACAGGTTACTATATTCTACAGTCTTTCCGTCGGGTGATTTTACTGCACCCGGAAGTTCAGAAAGAATATCGTGGTCAGTTTTCCATGTTCTGGTTCCTTGTATTCTGTTTTGTCTCAGGACTCTTGTAAACCCTCCAGAGCCCAGAGCACCCATTACAGGGTTTATTCCGTAATCGCGTGCCTTAAATACACCATACAGGAGGGTTGAGAGACCTATCCCAAAGGGTATAAAGAATCCAATAAAAGAGCCAAAATAACTGTGAATTAAGATTCTTGGATATCTGAGAGCGAACACGGTGTCAACAACCATAATTGCGATACCTATACTTATGTAGATCAGCCTGTACCTCATAGAAAGTCACCTTATTGTATGTGAATATAGCTATATAAATCCTTCACAGAGAGCACCCAATTGCTTTCTCACATATATAATCAGCACCTAATTCGCAAGCCACATGGACACCGATATCTATTATTGTCTGAAGAACAACATCGCAGATAGATGCCACAATTCCAAAACAAACAACATAAACTATGGGATCCTCAATGAATTCTAGGCAAACAATACCTGATGCTTCTTCACAAGCTAAATCTTCTGAAACGCCATCAGCAAGAATGGTACAAAGCACAGTTCCAAGTGCGTGGCAAATGAGGCACTCAATGGCGTTTGGGTCTGATTTCACATTTGAAAGAGCAACATTCTTGTTTGTGGTAGTAACTTTGCCATTCGAGCTCAGCCCACTTCCTTCGACATGAACAATCTTTTTGCCATTGATAGTGTCAACGTACTTTGTCTTGAACTTGTTTGTTATTGTTTTCCCGCTGTGCTGTATTACGTATGTAATTGAGGCGTTTGATGAAGTTTCTCCCTCAATGATATACTTCCAGTTGAGGATTGCTCCAGGGCCTTCCTTAAATTGTACAATCGTAACACCCTCAGTCACGTTCGCTTTCCCGAGTGTATAGGTCTCTGTGTGTGGTACGCTTATTCTGGTTATTTTCCTTCCTTTCGCATCAAAACAATTACTGCAGGTCATATAATATGAATAGAACTATCATATATAAATTATTCGATACACTTTCATGTTCCGGAAAATGTCCAAGAAATTAAAATAAATTCGGCGTTTTATTGCTCAGATTGTTGTTAATATAAATATTACCCATCGGCATAAATGCAAATGAGTGGCAATCATCTCACATCCTCGCTTTGATTGGTTTTATAGTTTTATTAGAATGGCATTTTCATTATAGCTTTTCCGTTGGGCAGGACTGCCTGAAACTCGTATCCTTCGCCGAGTAGCTTCTCAATCTCGTTCATGGGAACGAGTCTCTGCTTCGATCCGTTGCTTGTCATCGCACCTGCAACCTTGTCTCTTAGCAGCTTCTGAAAGTCCTCATTGCTCATATCGTTAAGGTTCATCTTATCCATCTCTTCCTGTTTGTAGCCAACTGCCATGAGAAGCTGCTGTTGTAAGTAGAGTCTGGCGTTTTCATCAGAAATCTCACTTGTTCTTGTCTCCATATATTTGAGGCACTTCTGGTATGACTGCCTCATCTCCTCGATCATATCGGGAGACAATCGCTTATTGGTGCTGTATCTCGCCTCAATATCACCCTTGTGACCCATTATGAACTGCCTCCAGGGATGCGATATCAGACCCTTGGATTCTGCAATATCGAGTGCGGTTGAAAAGTACGCTCTCAGCACGTAAGGTCGCATCTTCAATCCTGCCTGTTCTATTGCTTCCCTTATGTCTCTTGTAACGAGGGTTGTCCTCAGAAATGCGTTCTTCTTTACGCCTCTCACATCGAACTGCAGCAAAGGGGATTCGTATGTCAGCTCCTCTCCCTGCTTTCTTCTCTCCTCTAGATACTCCTTGATGTATGTTGTTCCTTCCTCACCTATGAAGCTGAAATATTGATGCCTTGCCTTGCTCAGCTTATTCTTGACCACAATCATTGCCGGTATTTTGTCGAACTGAATTTCATCTGATAAACGCAAATCCTTGAGATCGCCAAGCCTGAGACCGTCCATACCCTCATAGTCTCCCAGGGATTCCGGTCTGAGGCCAGAGAATGCCATGATTGCTATTGCAACTCTTCCTCTTGAAGTGGCCTTCCTGAGAATTCTGGCAAGTTCTTCCTTGCTTGGAACTCTTTCGTTTGCTATTGTCGGTGTCTCGTTTTCTCCAGATATGTTAACGGTTAACTGCAAACGGATATCGTTAAACTTCAGCCATGATAGAATGACCTTCTTGAATCTCGCTATGTATGATCCTGCCTTGCCTTCCTTCTCCATCTTCCTGACAAAATCCGTGAATTCGTACCTGAAATCCTTCTCATTACTTCTCGCTTTAGCCAGGATTCCCGTAGGCGTTGTCTGTGTAAGTTCGCAATAGTGGCCAAGATTTCTCAAGGCTACCGTTGCTGTCAATACAGATTTCGCCCTTAGGTTCTCAAACCATCTTCGCATGTCCTCGTCAAGAAGCAGTTCCTGATACTTCGGCTGCATGGTCATGATTACATAATGCGTAGTCAGATAAATAGTATTCGATTAATAGATTAAATGGACCGGTCGGGACTTGAACCCGAGGCCTCCTGCTTGCAAAGCAGGCGATCTACCGCTGATCTACCGGCCCAGTT
>JAJYUV010000043.1 GCA_021792355.1 Thermoplasmata archaeon
CCAAGAGAGCTGAAGAATGGGCAATGTCATTCAAAGAGTGGTATTCGTCATTCAGGAATGGACCAATACAGCTAAGTCCTAGACAATACGCTGAATACTGGCTGGACACGGTATTCTTTCCAGCTGGATATGGTACAACAGTCTTCGCACGTCAAGGGATGGGTAAAACGAATCTAGCCGTATATCTAATGGAAACTGGCCTGATCCTTCATCCGAAATGGACGTTCCTGGTGAATGTGCCGTTTCCAAAGCCGATAGTGTCATTGTTGAGCGACAGAGTGATTCAGATCAAGGGTACAAGGGAGATGATGAGGCAGATCATAGCAGCATTGAGGAATGAGAGAGTACCAGTTCTGATCCTTGACGAGTTCGATAGCGTGTTCTCATCCAGTATGATGAGTTCCAAACAGGGAAGATCATGGCAATCGTTCGTTTGGAGACAGAGACATTTTTCAGTCAGGGGCCCTTTGATGCTTTACCACGACATAATGTCTGTTCCGCCTCCGATCAGGAATAAGCAGATCGGGGGAGAGCTGCTCTGGATCAAAGCATGGGAAAGTGAGCGTTATATCAGCAATCCTGATCTCATCCATTATACGAGAGTCTGGAAATCAAAGATTCCTTTCCTGTCTCATGGATCAATCGGCTTTGAGATCGACCTTGATTTCTCCGACATATTGAACAGGGTGTCAGGGAATCAGGAAGAAGTGATCGCACAGATAGAATCCATACTGGACGAGGAAGAGAACACACTATCAGGAAAAAGGGAATCGCAGGTCATAGCCCTGAAGGACAAAGGACTGTCACAGAAAGACATCTCAGAGTTCCTCCACATGTCCCTGAGGGATGTAAACAGGATAGTCAAGGACCATTACCATGAAGATGGTAATCAGCTCTCAGATGGTAACGGAGATGGTAACGTTCAGGAACCTGAAAAATCCGATATGAACTGACAAACATTACCAGATTACCATACCCCCCTTATCTCTCTTTTTCTTTCTCTTTCAGAGAAAGGTGCGTTTTGAGACAAGATTGATCCTTATTTGACGAAGATTGAGAATTACAATTTTTCAGGCAGCTTGACTATTGCTTCCTTTTCTCTCTGATTTCTGGATCGTACTCATCCTAATTGTGCAAAAATTAAGTACCACGTGCTAGTTCTATATATCACATGAATGACAAGATAGTTGCAATCGATGCAAAAGATTTCATAAGAAAGAGCAACTTGCTTGGGAAATCATTCAAAGCCCCATTGGGTGTCGCGGTAAAGATTAACAATTATAGTAGCTTTTCAGTCAAGTACTTAGATACCATACGAGAATTGAAATCTCAATATGGCATCGTTTCCAGTTTAAAGATCTTGAAATCGTATGATATACTAGAGAGGTTGCGCTCAAGGGGCCTAGAATTTATGGAAAAAGTTGTATCATCATTAAATGGAGAAATAGATTCAACTCTTATCTATTACACGACAATCCCATCAAAGAAAATAGCAAAAGTAAAGATGTACTGGGGGGATAAAGGAGGGCTAGAGCAAGTCCCCCCGATAGAGTTCATAGGACAATTATCGAACTATTACCCTCATGTTTGCGCTTGGAGGTACTTCAAAGATAATCCAGCAGAAACTGATATACCTATATTTATGGACTATTTTGAAGGAAACATAACGCCAGCATGGGAGGAACTCCAAATGAGAGATCATCTTTATGTAGGTTCAGACTCTACTCACCCCGCAATATCTTTTGCTGATATTATCACTAAAGTGATAGATTATAGGTTGGGAGTCCAGCACAAGAAATTATTTTGGACTGATATACTGGATGTCGCTAGAGATCTCAATGCAAAGACAGTTTTCATAGACCAGCTATATCAAATAGCTCCCAAATATAAGGCTAAGATAGATCTAAATAACAAGATGATCAGACCAGTTGTATACATCTTAAAAGAAGGAATGGAGAAGAAAGAGACTCTCTTTAGACCGGAGGGAAAAATGATTGAGGAATCACCATCCATGGAGAGAATTCTGAATTTTGCAACCGATCTTGGTACTAACTATAAGTTCTATGATCCATCTCTAGATCAACGCAACATTAGGGAAAGTGACTATTTTATCTATTTAGGAGAAAATGGAAAGAGACTTGCAAATTATTTACTTACCCTAGGGTACAAGATAATAATAAAAAGTGTTGGCGACTTGAGTTAGTATATATATAACATTTGCAAATGGATATGCTCCCTGGTCTGGGAATACATCCGCAATGATAGTAGTACTAATAGGTACTTAATATTTGTTTATTTTTTGATAAATGAATAATTAAAAATATGCAGAATTATAGTTGATCGGTTAGTAATAACATCGTTTGGATATCGAAATGGGTTTACTTTTGAAATTCTCCCTCATTTCTGGATAGGTATCACAACTCCTTCTTAAGTTCCTCTAACTTCCCCTTATTCTTCAAGGATCTCAGGACCAGGGCAACAACTTCGTCCTTAGTGTCCATAGAAATATTCTCAAGGATCTCCTTCTCCTCGTCCGTTATCAGATTGCTCTTCTTGAGCGCAGACGTTACCTTATCGACTCTCTCATCTAGGAGCTTGGCTTCATCGTAATCAAGGGGCCTACCGCACTGAAGACAGTATTTGCCATTTGCGGGATTCGGAGATTTGCAGTATAGACAGATCCTCGCCTTCCTTATAGGTTCCATCTTCTTCTCGACCTTGACCCCCTGAGCTTCCAGGATAGCCCTGTCCGCATCCTCGTCGCTCAGGTGGACGTATACCCTCGTCATCCTGGAAGAAGGTATCCATCCCATTTCTTTCTCCAGGACAGGTCCTTTGACCTTGGATGCGAGCTCGGTTGCCCTGTTATGCCGGAACTTGTGGGGATTGACCCTTTTGTTCTTTGGAAACCCTATCTTGATGGCTCTCCTCTTGACCTTCTTGAACATTGTGTAGATTGCATAGTGATTGAGCTCTTCAGTCGCATTCCCCATCATACAGAACAGGATAGAATCCTCATTGAACTGGTCCGGATGCACGTTCATCCATCCCTTGACATATCCCACTGAATCCCCTATGGCTCTCACGATCCTGGGTCCTGTCTTTCCTGATACCAGGATCTTCATGCCATAATCATCAAAGGAAACATCCTTGATCCTCAGGGTAAGCAGCTCTCCGATCCTTATTCCGGTATCATAAAGGAGAGAGAATATCGCCTTGTCCCTTGCATTGTCGCAGGATGAGACAAGCAGATCCACTTCTCCCTGGGTGATGACGAAATCCGGTTTCTTCTTATAGTCTGGCTTGTTGTTCCGCTTTATCCAGTTCACGGATTTTTCCTTGCCCATCCAGGTATAGAATTTCTTGAATGTCTGTTTGTATCCCTCGATGGTCCACTCCGAGTAGGTCCCTTTTTCCTTGAGGAAATTAAGGGCCTTTTCAACGTCCTTATCGGTAGGACCCAGAAACGACCTACCCATGATATCGGCTATGATCCTAAGTTTGGTCGAATAGAAATATAGGCGGTCTATTGAGAGCTCTTCCCTGGCCTGGATATAGTTGAGGAACTCCCTTATCTTCTTCTTGGCCTGTGGACTGAGTTTGGAAGCATCTACCCTTTGCAGCTCTCTCTGATAGTCGTTAACATTCACTATTGCCAATATATTACAGGGAATTAAACCTTTTTATTAATGTCCGGTCCCGGCCTATCCTGATAGGTTCAGTTCCCTGCGATACTTTTCTAGTTCTCTTTAAATACCTTGCTTTAGCCAGTAAAAATATAGAAATACATGAATATAAAGGTCGCTCATGCTCCTCTTTCTTCTACTGTAACATAAAGCATAGGAACCTTCTTTGAGACCTCTTTGTTGATGGAGTAGGCAATGATGTTTATCATGCTCTGAAGTAATGGTGCCATCTTTGGGTCATCAGTGATGTTGTTTTTGCGGGTAATATCAATGCCTTTTCTTTTCAATTCTGAAATCAATAAGTTAGTCTCTGGACTTAAGATACGAGTCGTATTCTGGAAGTAATCCATTGACTCAAGTGTCTCGAAGGTTATATTAATCATCCTGGATATCAAAGTTGCCTCGTCATAAGCTCTGTTATTAACTGTCATGTTAGGCAGTTCTATCTTTCTAAAGAGCTTCAAATATTCTATTCTAAAGGGGGTTGAGCGTATTGGTTCTTCCCTGTAGACGCTTTTCAAAAGTTTTATTGATCCGTCTGCAATCCAATCACTCTCATTCAATACACTTAATACAAAATTATAGAACTTCCTTACGAAGTCCAATGACTCGGATAACTCTGTTAAAACTTTACGGTAATAATTAAGGTCTTCTTCGTCTAGTTTGCCAAACAGTGCATCCAACAGTTCTTCTGTTATGACACCACATTCCTTTGAATACAGTAATATTCCTACATAAATTGCAAGATGTAACTCGCTTTCAGTTGCAAAAAAGGTAGTTAGAGTTGCCTGTATTAATTTTGAAGGCTTAGGCAGTATATGCCTGCCTTTCTTCCGGTTATATTGCTTTGCAATACTCTCAAGTTTCCATCCGATTGGAGAAGACCCATAATAATATTCCTTGACAAGATCCGTAGTCTCTTCTTTGGTATCCATGATGGTCATAAACAGGCCAAAGTGACTACTATTGCTCAGAATTTCGGTAGTTGAAAAATTAAGGATAATAGTGTTAAGGCTACGGTCATTCATGTATTCTGAAATCGAACCATCGTCTCTCACAATGTATGCAGAGAAAGATGCTCTCAGGGTCTTCCGGATCTCCCTCATCTTGTCCGATATCTCTTTTCTTAAATAGACAACATCCACGTTAAGAGAGAATCCAGGAATATATAAAAGTAACGTTTGAGGATATTAAACTCTGGAATCTATAAAGACTTGAAGGGGAAATATTATTAACTCGTAGGTATTTTTAGATTTGAGGTCTAAAAATGACCGAAAGAAAAGATAGATTGGTTGGACTGCATGTAAATGTCAGAGAGCTAAGAATCATAAAGGCTTATGCTGAGAGAGTGCATTTAAGGCCAAGCACGGCCCTTAAACAAGCATTCTTCACTTTTTTGGAAAATGACGATGAGCTTAAGGACCTACTGGTACAAGGATTATCGTAACAATGTATGCAACCAAAGCTGAAAGGATCAGGGAGCTTAACGAACTCCTAGACGAATTGTTTACGCCATCTCCTAAGAGCGGAAAAGAGGCCAAAGTGAAATGACTGGTGCAACAAAAAAAGAAGAGGGTGAGTTAGACCCTCAGATCGATGATCAAAAATACATAGGACCAAATGACATTAATTTTTCTCTCAAAGACGGTTGGAATAAACTGACAGAAAATGAAAAGCTAATCCTAGGAAGGGAAGCCCGCAAAGAAGACAAACCGAATACGTTTAAAACTGAAGACGGGACGACTGTTTATCTTGAAGACTTCAAGAAAATTAGTCCGGCTCAAGATTTCCATGATGGCATAGCCTACATAACCCAATCTCTTTGGTACGACAAGCCTAATTTCGATTCAAAGGGGAAGTTTCTAGGCACAGTCAAGAAACAGGGGATCATAGTAATAACAAGTGACAAGAAGGCGATCAGGATTGATGAGAGCAGAAATCAATACGGGAATCTGTTGATGGACGTTCCGGACACTGCACCGGAAAACAGGTTTTCGTCGAGGATGATCCAAAAGTTCTTGAACGACGATATAGACTTCTTTCCTTACGAGCCATTCGTACAACTAAGAGGAAAATATCAAGAGTATTTAGATCTCGGAAATATCCCTGGAGCCTATTCCGTCAATGCGCTCTATGATTTCCTTTCATACTGCACCTGGCTCTTTGAAACCGTCCCTTATCTATGGTATACTGGGGATCTCAATGCAGGAAAGACAAAGGCCTGTACCATTCACGAACAGGTAGGATTTAATGGGTTTATGGCAGTAGGAATGACGGCCCCAAATTTATTCAGGATCATAAGAGACACCAGAGGGATGTTGATTATTGACGAGAGCGAGAACCAGGGGAATGTCAATAATGGATCTGACGAGGACCAGATAGCCAGAGAGCAAGCAATAAATTCCGGTTACAAGAAGAGCGGAAAGACTTCCAGGATAGAGAGAGACGGAGGCAAACCAGTGAGAGTTCAGTACCCGACATTCTCAACTAAGGTTATCGGAGGCATAAAGAGTGTATCAGACACTATACGAAGCAGGTCCTTCAGATTCCTCATGCTGAGAACCAACAATCAGGATATCGCAAACTCGGTAGTAAGTGAAAAAGATCCGATCTGGCAAGAGATCAGAGATAAGCTCTATATCACCATGCTGAACCACTGGACAGAGATACAGGATCAGATAAAGAAAAGGTCAGTTTCAAACAGACATAAGTTTGAAGACGGCACGGAATTGGTGTTGATCGGGAGGGATTGGGAGAAGGCAGAGCCGATCTTGATTATGGCTCAATGGGCCTCAGGTTACGGAAACGATAACGGAGCTCTGATCGAGGAAGTTTGGAATTTCCTAAAATTTCAGAGGGAAACTGAGGAAGAAGGCACACTGGACACTCTTGATACGACAATGATTAACGTAGTAGACGAGATATTCAACAAGGAAGGTTCTCCTATAGAACTAAAGAGAGTATCAAACCTGATTGCTATCGATGAGGGAATAGATACAGAATCCAGGAAATTCAATCTATCGAAGTACAGCCGGATGATAAGGACTCATCTGGAAAGAGTGGGAATCGCCAGGAATTTCAAGAACAGATCTAAGAACCGTTTGTATTTTGATACATCGGCAGAGCTCATTGAAGCTACAAAGAAAAGATACAAGATAAATGTTACAAATGTAACTAACCCGACTAACTTAGATAACCTCGATAACTTGATTAACTTAGCTAACCAATTTCTTGATAGATTCACGGACAAGGGAGACAAATCTGTCGAAGAGGTTAACGAGGGGTTAACGAGAGAGGTTAACGAAAAGTTGGCTCTACTACAGGATAAGTTAGCGAGGTTAACGAGGTTAACGACATGGGAGCCTACCCCCCCTAATAATCAGACTGCTACGAAAGAAGATCTAGCATTTAGACTAAAAGAGTATCTTGAATCTCACGAAGGCATAGAGACACTTAGCAAGGTCTACTCTCTGGGAAAAGAGTGGTATCCTGGAATTAAGGTATCTGAATTCCAAGAACTTATAGACTTACTTAAGAAAGACCACGAACTCAATTTCAATTATGCAGCTCAAAACGTTAGTCTACTTATTGGAGGTAAGACAGAATGAGTCCTAATCAACGTATATCAAAAACATGGCCTATTTTCAACGAAAGGATACCAAAAGGTACAAACTATCATGGCGATATTTCAGAATCGCTAAAAAGGGCTAATTTTGAGTTCATAAGAGTGGAAGACTATTCTGATCTATTCATTCAGGTCTTCCATTATGAGATCATTGATTCCAAGTCCACTATTTTTAAGGACGGCCTCCGGAATGCCTTAATTTCCGGAAGAAGTGATAGAAAATGGCTACAACAAGAGTGAGAGCTCACGAACGGAGGAATCCGCATGGAGGGATAGAGCACGTCAAAGAACACGCAAGGAGAGTAGACGAAGGCTCGTCTATATCGGAAGACAATGCAACGAACTTTGAGGACGAGGAACAGAAAGAGGACGAGGACATGAAAGATTGGGAACCTGAAGGAAAGGAAGATCGGTCTTTCGAGGAGAGGAGGAAAGCCTGAAATGGATATCACAGATGAACAGATAAAGGAGATATCGAATGAACTGGCGATTGACGGGCTACCGGCCAAGAGAGCTGAAGAATGGGCAATGTCATTCAAAGAGTGGTATTCGTCATTCAGGAATGGACCAATACAGCTAAGTCCTAGACAATACGCTGAATACTGGCTGGACACGGTATTCTTTCCAGCTGGGTATGGTACAACAGTCTTCGCACGTCAAGGGATGGGTAAAACGAATCTG
>JAJYUV010000044.1 GCA_021792355.1 Thermoplasmata archaeon
CGCAAGCAAAAAATAATAATGGCCTAGAGATTGCCCTTAGAATCTAAGTATGGGCCCGTGGCCTAGTCTGGATAAGGCATTGGCCTTCTAAGCCAATGATCCGGGGTTCAAATCCCCGCGGGCCCGTTTATATTTTGTAATCGAATCCCTATCTTTCTTGTAAGAAGTATTTAAAGAAATTATGGTTCTTAATAATATAAAAATACTCAGATATTGAATATAAAAATAATCTAGTTTGATTCGCCGTATTTCAGATACGGCGTTCTGTTTTGAATCTTCCAGGTAGAGAACGCTTTTAGAATCTTTGCAGTTTCATTTTCTTCCTCGAATGCTCCAATCGCCCAAGATAAAGGCTTGGTCGAGCGCATTTCATATTTTAGTAATTTCGTGTCTCTGGTAATTTCGAGGCTTCTTCTTACCATAAGATAGACCTTGAGTTCTCTCTCACTATCCTTGTCAAGCTTTCCTTTTCTCGACTCCAGCATTTCTTTGAACAATCTAATCTCTTCGCTCTCGATCAACTCCGATATCTTGTGGTTGTCCAGTTCGTATTCGAAGGATATTGTTGAAAGACGGGCTTTTATAAAGGTAGGACTGACTTTTGTTACATCCATAAGGGTATGACTACTGGTTTTTATTACAATACCAGATCTGACTAATTCTGCTAACGCTTTGTCTATAGACCTGACTGTAATGTCTTCTTTGAAAAGAACCTTGAAAGCACTACTCACGCTTTCGACTATTTGATTGTGGGTACTCTCCGCGCCCTTGTTCTCAACAAGAAATCTAATAACATATTCTCGCGTTAATCCTTCTCTATGTCTGCCCATCATTACATCATTGTTTAATTGTTATTAAATATATCTATATAGAATCATACTTTAATGTATTCATCCGGAACCATATTTTAACAAAAAGAACTATGGAATGAATAGGCTGTTTAATTATTATGGAATCTGTGATGGAATGGGAGAGTTACGTCAGGAAGATTGGTGGCTCTTTCTATGTAAGGATACCTACAGATTGGGCCAGGAATAAGGGAATCCAGAGAGACGACGAAATTAGGGTCTCTTTGAGTCTAGACGGGACTTTGAGGATTGATAAGAAATGATCTCCACTAAGCCACTCAAAGAGAAATGGAATAGCATGGAAGACTCAACGGCTAAACAGTTGATTTTGAGTTTGCCGGACCAAATCAGCAAAGAAGATCTCGTTTCAAAGATGGACTTGATCTTGCCTTTTCTTTCGAACAAAAAGGAGGTCGTTCCGAAATGAAATTCTTGTCAGTGACGGAGGGGAAGAGATGACCGTAGTAGTCAATCACGAACCCCCTTATTCGAGCATCCACAGCTTTTCAAGGGCCTTAGGCTCATCCCTCGATATCCCAGTAATCAATTCCATCTCAAAGCATTACTACCTCGATGGTCTGAAATTCCCGCTCAGGAAGCTGGACGGCAACGTCATCATGGCTGACCCCTTTGTCGGTATCCATGGTAACAAAACAATAACTGTTTACCACGACCTAGGGTTTTATGAATGGGAACCGGCGACGCGCGCTTTGCTCTTTTCGGTCGTCGATAAGGTGGTGAGGAGCGAGAAAGTGTTTGTCTCACAGCACACCAGGGAATTTTATAAAAAATTGCGTAAATCTGATGGTGGCACGGTCATCTACCCATACGTCCTTCCAGAGATCAGATCCATGAATCTGGATCGTTCAGATTTCATCCTTATGGATTTCGCAATGTCCAGCGGAGCGAGGAAGAATCCTCAGTATCATGAGAAAATGGTGAGAGATAACCCGAAGCAGCACTTCATAAAAATCGGTAATGGCAAATTCTCTTGCGAGTACGACAATGTAGAGTACAAAACGAAGCTCAGCATGGATGAGGTCAATTATCTCTACAACAAGGCGAAAGAGGTCTGGTGGTTCACCCTCGATGAGGGCTTCGGGTCTCCGATGGCCCAGGCGATGATGACCAAGACTCCGATCCGTCTCCTAGATACGGAGATAAATCGAGAAATCTACGGCGATCTGCAAGACAGAGATGTCGATAGGAAGTTTGAAAGGATAAACGGTTTGGTCGATCCAAGGAAATTGACAAACCAATGGAAGACGCTGCTGGAGGGCTTGGGATGGACCTGAGCAGCAAAAGGAGGTTATTACGAAATGAGCAAAGATGATAAAGATGAGATTGACAAAGTAAAAGAAGGCCCCTCGTCAAAGGGGCCAGATGATGCGGACACGAGCACCAAGGAAGATATAAAACCTAAAGATAAAAGTGTTTCTGGTCCTATAAAAAAAACGAAGCCATTTTACCGTCTTGACGACACAGAAAGAGGCCAGGAGCTAAAAATTCATGGCCTAGCCAATAACGACCCAAAAGACTTCATATCTCTGACGTGGGACGAGACAGGAGACATCTTAGACAACAAAAATCCTGGAATTATCACTTCAAAACTCAGAAAGGATACAAAAGAGTTCTACGACATCGACTACCTAACAAAAGAGTTGAGCGAGTCCGACGAACTAAGAAGGAAATTTGAAAATTATATGAAGAAGAAATCCGAATCGGGTCCTTTTGAAATACAATCGGTCAACGAATTTGATCTGGTAATGGGGAACGTCAAGATCATAAATCCGGCCCTAGATTACTTCGACGACAGGTTGATTCTGACATTACCCTTCATCTGGAACAAACCACTCTTAGATGACGACAAATCGATAAGGGGTCATAGGCCTGAGTTAACCAATTTTGCACTCATTCTACCGCACAAGGACCTCTTCCTTTTGAACGAAAACGAACTGATAAAGAGAGGCTTATTCGCTAGACCGCCAACAGGAGTCTTTCCCCAGAGATGGAGCAATGATTCTTTCTTGGACTTTTTCAAGCGTGGAAAGAAAGTAAATCCCTATGAAGTTTTCAAGAGAATCAAGATCAAGTATGACTACTTCCTGGACTACGGAGAAAGTCAGTCCTACATTACCACGTATAAAGCTGCATACATCATCATGACTTATTTTCATCCACTTTTTAACTATCTGGGATATGACAAACTGGAAGGCGATACCTCATCAGGGAAATCGAAGTCTGCGTTGATTGATCTACAAACCGGTTTCAACGCTATAAGCTCAGTCGATGCAAGTCCAGCTGCGGTTTACAGAATCATCCAGGAAAGGAGAGCTATGCTAATAGTGGATGAGTTTGAGGGTCACGCCGTCAAAGATCCCGATAAGCTTCAAATTCTAACGATTTTAAATGCCGGTTTTCAAAAAGGATTGACTATTCCAAGGATGGAAATGAAAGGAGGTAGAGCTACTCTCCTTGAGAGTTCCCCTTATGGTCCAAAGACAATAGCGTCAATAGATTCACTCTATGAAACACTCAGAAACAGATCTCACCTGATACGGTCCATTAAAACTCTGGACAAAGAGAAGTCAAATCGAGAAGTCAATATAGACGATCCAGAATGGCAATCGATCAGAGATGACCTTTACATTTTACTGGTAAATTATTATGGCGAGATAAAGAAGCTCTCGAATGAGAAGTACGACGACTGGGATCTAAGTAGCAGAGAGCTAAACAAAGCGAGGCCGATACTAGCGGTCATCAAGTTCATTTGTAAATATGCTGGACCAGAAGCAGAAGAGGTCTTAGACGACACCAAAAAATTCTTCGAGAATCAGAAAGAAGAAAATAGAGAGGCTAGCACGGAATCATTTGAAGCCACAATTATCAATCGATTGGAGATATTTGTAGAGGATGTAATCACCAACAGACACGAAATAAAGAGAAACAGGGACGACGAAGATCAATTTAAGAAAGAACTAGCTAAATTCGACAAAGAGAACGTCGATATCTTGATTCCCGCAGTTTCTGAGGCAATAGCACTGGATTCAGGGATAGATATCGAGAATTCGAGATTCAATAAGATCAGCTATTCTAAAAAGATATCACAGAAACTTAAGACTATGAATCTGAAGAAAAATCCTAGAATCACCCACAATAACGTGACAATCTTCGAATGTTCACTTTCAGATGTCAAGGATGCGAAGACCAGATACGGACTTCTTTCAGGTCAATCTATACTACCTAACCTACCTATACAACCTATACAACCTATACAATCTATACCAAAAAGTGAAAATTCAGGTATAGAAGGTAGAGATAGTATAGATGGTATAGAAAAAAGTAGGAGAGAGGATCAAGAAGAATTCAAAAAAGGAAATGGGTCATATTTCAAGATCCTAGAAAATTGTCATGTCCAGAGAAAAGGAATTCTCAAGAAAGGAATTACGATTTTTCTTTATCATAGCGAGGCAGCCGGACTGATTCAAGAAGGCCTTGTGGAATTAGCCTGTCGTGATGGAAATTGGGATCCGATTGAAAAACAATGCGTTATGAATGGGGGTAGTCAAAAATGATCTTCGTCAAGGTCGAAGACTACTCGGACCTATTCATTCAGATCTTCCACTACGAGACACTGAACCCGTCTGGTTCTCAAAATCAAGAACGCTTCAGAATGAACGCTAGCATGTCCGTCAAGAATTTATTGAGTAATCACACGTCTAAACCTTGCTCTCATGAAAATTCGAATTTTAAATCGATGTCGAATAATTCTGCTCTGATACACGAGTATCAAAAGACCTCAAAAAGCAAAAATGACACTCAAGTATCAAAAGATTTAAGGTCCACTTTTTTCAGGACGGTTTCAGGTTATCTTTAAACCTGAGGAGGTAAATCAGAATGATAGATAAACATGTAAAGATGGATGAAGGACAGAACGAAAGGGTTACCAAGTCTGGCAAGAGCATACCTGAGCTCATTGACATAGCTCTAAAGGTTACAGAAGAAGAGGGGATCAGTTTGCCTTCTTGGCTGCCTGGTTTCGATACCGACCCGAGGACGATCTACAACGATCTGAGAAAATTGGATGACAGCGATTTCAATGGACGACTGATAAAGGAGACCTACGATCAGGGATTGGGAACTCAGCACAGAGAATTCCTACTGAAAATTGCAGACAGCAACAGCGTTTACTATTTGCCTTTGGTTGAAAAATACGTGGGTCCTCTAGTCTCTGAGGAAAACAGGCTTAAGGTCATTGAAAGCGAAGTGGAATCCAAGATCGCTGAACGAGATGAGCTAATCGATGAGGTAGACGATCTTCGAGATGAACATGAGACTCAAGCTGAGCTCAGGAGAAAGATCCAGGAACTTCACGGAAAACTGAACGACGTTAACGAAAAGGTCAATGAGAGTATAGCGGAACGCATCAAGCTCCTTGAAGAAATATCGGAACTTGAGAAAGCAAGGGATTCTTTGATAACACCGATTGTGAAAGAAATCGTAGGAAATTGGATCAGCGAGGAATATACGCTAGGAACTGTCCTAATCGGAAATGCAATCTGGAGCTGTGACAATCCATATCACGAACAAACCGATGAAGAGAGAGCAGAAACTTATGGGCAGATAGTCCACTTCTTTAGAGGACTGAGAAATCTCTCACACGTCACGCCTTCTAGTCTCATAAAAATAGCACAGCAAGTCAAAGAAGAACACCCTGAGTTCGACTCGTAAGCTCAAATCCACTCCAAAACCCCCTATTTTTCTTGTTTATTTTATATTCAATCCATTGTGGATTTTCTAGTCAGTCCCCTAAAATTCCTTGGCTAGCCCTTATTCTAGAACCACAAAATCCACAGAATCCACGTTATAACTCGTTATAGCACTCTGTTAGACTAACATGTATGCGCATACGCATGTGAAAGGAGACACTCGGGTTTCCTTTTCTCCCCTCTCGTAATTCGCCTATCGCCTAAACTCATGTCAAATTTAAAAATAGAAAAGGAAATCAAAATTAAAAGGATAAAATTCTAGCCTACTGATCTCCTAATCTGGCATAAGTTGCTCAAGAATATTCTGGATGGAACTTTCAAGCACTATCTCTGTTTTCTGCTTGGCTTCTTGTATCTCGCTTACGACTTCTAGCAGAACTTCCTTCTCTTTCTCCGTGATTCCTTGTTTCGCCATTATGCTGCTAATTGTCCCTTGTGCAGCCGCCAGTCCAGCGTGATATCCATTCCAGAACTCCTCGCTCTTTTCACCCATCTTGTCACCTCCTTCACTTTGGTCGTCTTTCAAAATTGATCCATCTCCAGGTTGAGCTTTAAGATAGCATCTAATCTCATTTGCGTGTCTTTTCACTCTCTCACGCCCTTTCGGGAAGTCTGACTATTGCCTCTTTGCCGTTTAGAGTAGTCACGAATTCCCATCCCTCGGTTATGTATTTTTTGACCTCATTGGCAAGAATGACTTTCTGAGAGTGGCCGTTGTTTAGAGTTTTCCCCATTTTGTCTCTTACCTTCTTTTGTAGTTCCTCTGGCGGAAGATCCAACAGCTTGCCCTCTGATATCTCTTTATCATCAAATCCAATCATAGTCAGAAACCACTTCGTGGATGCATTGTTCAATTCTTCTTTCTCTTGTTCTGATAATGGTCTTCTCCCCGTCTCTAAATATGGCACGCACTTGAGGTAGGTCGATCTCATTTGCTCTACGATATCTGAGGCTAACCCCTTGTTTGTCGAGTATCTAGCCGATATGTCTCCCTTGTGTCCAGTCCAATACTCCCTCCAATTATGAGAGACAAGACCTTTGTTCTCACACACGTCAAGAGCAGTCGAAAAGTAGGCTCTCAGGACGTATGGTCTCCATTTGAAATCAAGTTCTCTAATTGCCTTTCTTATTTCCCTTGATATCAATTGCGTCCTTGGCCTTTTGTGCGTTGAGCGTGGAGTTCCTTCTATTGCGACTAGTGGAGAACTACCTGATAACCTCTCTCCATTCTTTAGTCTCTCTTCTAGATACTTCTTGACATAGGTGGCCCCTTCTTCCGGCAAGAACGTGATGTATTTATGTCTCGCCTTGCTAAGTGTGGACCTTACCTTGACTATTGTAGGCAATCGCTCAAACTCTATCTTATCATTGCTGAACTTCAATTCTGGAAGATCTGAGAGTGTCAGGCCGTCGTTTCCTTTGAAGTCTCCGATGCTTTCAATTCTGAGGCCAGAGAATGCCATAAGGGATATCGAAACTTTAGCCCTTGGAGTAGCCCTGGTGATGATCTTGGACAATTCCTCTTGATTAGGAACTCTCTCATCCTCTACTGTTGGATTCCTAAAGGCTTCTCGGATCTTGACTGATCTAAAGTCTATTTGAACGTCGTTATATCGTGTCCACGAAGACAGCACCTTCTTGAATCTCACTATGTAGGACCCCGCTTTTCCTTCTTCTTCTAGTCTGCGCACGAAGTCGTTGAACTCTTTTTTTAGCTTTCCGGTCTTTCCCTGTTCTATCACGCGTTTTGGTGTTGTCCCTTGTAACTCGCAGTATAGACCAAGAGTCCTAAGATAGACCTCTCCGGTTATTGTGGATCCGGCTGCTACGTTTTCGTTCCATCTTCTTACGTCGCGATCTTTGAGAAGTTTCAGGTGTTTCGCCTTGAATCCCATGACACCCTATAACTAGGTGAAATATAAGGTATTCGCTTATAATCTATAATCTAATACCCGCGGGCCCGTACATCCAAGTGTTCTATCCATCATTTTTCCTTATTTAGACTGCAATAAACATCACGTCTTTTGTACAAAGGTTGAACCTCCTACTTTCGTGAAGATCCAAGATAATTGAGGAATGCTTGTTCTCTCACAGATAGAAAATAGACTCTTTAAGAGCTCTTGAACATGTGGTAC
>JAJYUV010000045.1 GCA_021792355.1 Thermoplasmata archaeon
GAACAGGTTGCCAACGATCTTCAAGACCGCTTCAGCTCCTGAGCGGGGATGGCCCAGCGGTACGGCGGCAGCCTGCTAAGCTGTTTCTCGAATGAGAGCGAGGGTTCGAATCCCTCTCCCCGCGCTTTAAACTTTTAAGCGAATGGTTTACTAAATATTCTTATCAGAGAATAAAAGGTATTTGCTTATATACTCAGCAGACAACATCTCAATTTTTTTGTAGTAATGGAAGTTAATTCAGGGTCAGTTATGCTATTTCCTATCAGATTTCCATGCCATCCATGTGTCCTCTTTTGGCAACCTTTCCCAAAGTGGACACTTCATGGAAGCTGTCTCTCCATTGTGTATAGGTGCAATCGTTCCATCTGTATAGGTTTTCAGTTCTCCATCAACATTATTGGTATGATTTCACCTTTTAAGATTTCCATCGCCTTAAATCGCCTGAAATCAATTCAGAGAGATATCCCATACCTTCTCTTGTCATGGTCATGTCTTTTCTGTTCATTCCTGTCTGCAATGGATCGCCATATTGATTTCTGTCTGGCATTGGCATTAATCCAACATGCCCTGCAGATGTGGTATTGGGAGCTTAGATGGATCATGTATCGGTGAACCATGACTACTCCGCAATTTTTACATTCTGGTAGATGGCTCTTCATAGCTCTCACATCAAAAAGAATAGTAAGACAAAGATTCCCACAACCAACAGAAAAGGAATGAGTATCCTGAACCTACGTGCAGATATGTTATTCTCTGGAACCTGTTTAATGACCTCAGAAGCCAATCTCTTCACCTCTTCTTATGGCTTCCTTGCATTCAGAATCGCCTCTGTCGTATCCTTGTTTTACCGTGTACCTATAAGAGCATATAGACTTGTATTGCCTTATGATTTCCCAGAGAATATCAGCATAGTCCTCTTTAGTGAATGCCTTATCGGGAGGCAGGAAATGCCTAACGGCTTTCTCTGGGATATACTCCTTAATGTATATTTCCGCCGCGGCAATGTAGTCATCCCACGTCCCGAACCACAGAGCCTCCTTTATGCTATTATATCGTCTCATTTCCCTCAGTGTGTCTTCTCTCCATTCCATTGCCCTGCCTATGAAATCGTCAGCTTCGCTCATTATACAACCTCCTTATCCCTGAATGGCTTTAAGTTTCTGATACTGTTTGGGCTTTTTCCTCTGCCATCAGATTCCTCCTTTGGGCTTATGCTCTCCTGCAACTGGTTTAATTGGGCCATGTTGTGAAGTCTCCTCTTCTTTTCGTAGTCCTCAATCAGAGCAGGACGGGGCAATGGGAAATAGACAGTTCTGATGACCATATCTCCGATCACGTATGGATTCATAACCACATCCTTACCATCGTCACTGAGGACTGGGACATAGGGGACAAACTCACCCTGCTTAAGTTCTGCAGGGTGATCAAAGACAACATCAATCATTAACCTGATGGCCTTATCCAGGAAGTTGATGTTTGGCAAACTGAACATGGTGCAGTGCTGCAAATATCTGATTGATTGGATAACCTTACTCAGAACCTTAGAATCACGGGTCATGGTATCCCTGGAACCCGCCGAAATTCCCGCCTCGTCCATTATAATAACCTCTCCTGGAGGCAGTGTTTTGACCTTTTCGATGAACTCTGGGATACTATAAACCAATGAATCCAGATTGTAGCCTACCCGCATGCTTGGTGTGAGGTAGTCTGCAACTGATAATGATCCGTAACTTTTGCCGCCGCCGACTTTGCCGGAGAAGAGGATGACTAAATTCCTGTTTTCCCTGAGCCTTTCCTTGAACAGATCATGGACTAACTGTCTGCCATCGAACTGGTAGGCATAGGAGTAGGTTATCCTCTCAGGGGCCTCTGGCCTTTCGTCCGTCCTGGTTAGGCCTAAGTCATAGGCTAAGTTCTCTAAAAGTTCCTTTCTCTCCCTCGCTTCGTCAGTGAACATTTCCCAACCCTTCGAATATGGCTCCATATATTTCCTGTCCAAATTCTCCCTTGCTGCGTTGTACGCGTTGAGGATTTCCGGAAACCCTCTGGCCTGAGATCGGGCCATCTGCTCAAAGATTGCCATCTCCTGAAATTGCCCCTGAGAGAATGCAGTCGATAGGCTCAGCTCGTGGCTGAACTCCTCATTCATTTTTATATACTGGGTGTGAATAACCGAATTTATCGGTATCCGGTGCAGGTCTGCTTCAACATTGGGAAGGTAATTTTCCTCTGCCATGCCTTGACGATGTACAGACTGGAATATATAGTTTTACAGAAAACCACAGAAAAGATTCAGAAAAAACCCCGCATTTCCCGTGAAAGATCAGAAAAAACATTCAGAAAAAACAATATAGAAATATTACGCGTACATGGGTGTGAGGCATGGAGGCCTGCCTTTCCTTGATGGAGTATGCCTTTTCACCTTTACCCCTCCCCTTTGACCTGGATTTATCCTCTTGTTATCGATTGGTCTATCGATTTTCATGCCTATTTTACGGAGTGTTATCGATCAATCGATGACTACTACATGATCATGGGAAGTCTCAGACTATGCATGGGTTCTGCAATGATCCTGTAAGGATCTTGCATGGATCGAAAAGAAAAATGGAACCTTTCAGATTATCAGGAAAGCCTTTAAATTTCTATGTCCTAAAACAAACAGTCAGATTTTATCATGCAATGATTGTAAGGATTGCAATGATTTTTCGAAACCTTACTTGTGTATATCATCTTCTTTTATTTTTTCAATACATCTTAAGAATAGAAAAATCCTTGCAATCCTTGCATGTGATTCTGGGGACTTAGTATTTTACGATATTTTTTTCATGCAATGATTTTGAAAAATCATTGCAGTATCCTTACAATCATTGCATGGATCAAAGATCGTCAATATCAGAGTCTGAACCGCTATTTTCCGTCTCAGGGAATAAATTTCTTATGGATACTCCTGAATAGTACCAAACTCCATCGGTGTCTCTTTTCTCAGGTATGCCCTCCTCTTTCGCGTACTTTTTCATCAACCTGAAAAACTTGTTATCAGTCCATCCGGTGATATTGTAACGCCTACAGAATGTAACAAAATTAGCATAAACATCCTGCTTGTATGCCCTCACTAAGTTTCCATCGGGATCGTAGATCTGGTCAACCCCATTATTGAAGCATAAGACATTATCAATGTAGTATCGGAAGGGATTCGACTTGATGAGGTATAATTCTTTATTCTCCTGTTCAGATTTAGTGGTTTTGAATTTCCCTCTCTTAAGTAGTTCCTGTAAAGCCACTACTGCCTTATTCAGCAGTCCTGAAATCTCCTCTTCTGTTGTGAGTTCTGCCATTAATTCCTCTTTAGGCCTGGTTCCTTCCTCTCCTTCCTTGAATTGTTTGGTGAATTCAAATATCAGGACTTTGGGAAAGAAATCATTGTCAGTTTCGTATGTTGCAGGTATCTGGTTGGCCAAAAATATCAGCTTGGCATAGTTCCAAAAGTTGAATTTCTTCTGGGAAAACATCAACCTTACCGACACGGAATCCGATCCCAAAAGTTCCTTCAAAAGTGAAGTATCCTTTATGAATCTGTTTGCCAATTCTCCCGATATGTTTGCATACATGTGGTAGAGTTTGTATTTTTCGAAGTGATCCTCCTGCATTGCATCCAATGAAAGGCTTGAGTAATTTTCAGCCCCTAAGAGTGCCTCCAACAGGCTCATAATAGTGCTTTTTCCTGTATCATGTGGGCCAACAAACAGGAACATCTTTTTGATTGGATATGACTTGAGGAGACAGTATCCAAAGAGTTCCATGATCCCTTGTACCGTATCATCCCCTAATTCCATCGACTTGAAGAATGCGTCTATTCTGGTGCATCTTGCTGATGGATTATACTTTACAGGAATACCGGATGTAAAACAGAATTTTGCAAACTTCTGAGTCTGGGATTGTTTCCACTCGGCTTTTTTCCCTTTGATGGTTTCTTTGACCTCCTTTATTAGCGGGTCATATTTTCCATCCAATTTCTCCATTGCACGTTGGTAATCATCGGCTGTTGTGGCCTTAATCTTTCCCTCATCCTTTTCCCTTTCCTCTTTGAGATCGTCAATCTTTTTGTTCTCTTCATCGTATTTTGGCTCGGGATCCCTGGGAATGAACTCTGATGTAAGGACATTTAAAGCCCCATTCCTTAAGTTAATCCACTCTGGAGGGGAAACAAAGGATTTTCCATCAGCATATGTATCAACCTTCAGGGTTTCCCTGACCTCGCGGAGTAAGCTGGTTGAATAGTTCACCCCTGCCTTATCTCTTGTAAATTCCTCTGCATAAGTTCCACCATCATACCACTGGCCATCCGTTGGATTGAAGTAGATAAGTTCACCTGTATCCCTGATGGTGATAAATTTTTCAGTTGCTTTAATGCTCCTGACTATTTCCTCTTTCCTGACCCCGATGGATTTCTTTTGTTCTCTGTCCTTTTTCTTTTCTGCTTTTTGTTTTGTCATTTTAGATAACCTCAACTTCGAATTTTTGCATGCACTTTTTCTGATTTTTTGCATGCACTTTTTCAGGTTTCACTTCTGCTTCATTGCCAACTCCTGTCCATCCTTGGTGAACCCATCGGGCAAAAAGTTCGATCTTCTTTGCCTCTGGAAACATCGAATTTATGATTTCATATGATTTTTCAGGCTTCCTGGAATGGTCAGTTCTCTTTTCTCTAATTACGGATCGGAACTTGATTGCAGGAGGTTTCGGATGGCCTTTCCGGCCAATAAGGATAAGCTCATGCTGAGTTCTTACCACGTGACCCAATCCCATTAATTCCTTGTCCCATGCAATGCTGGTGAGAAAATCGAATCCCCACGATTGAAGAACTTTTAAACCATCGTTAAGTTTTGGTGAGGTGACCCATAAAAATAGATACGAATTTTTGTTTGCTATATTCTGAACTGGCAGATCGCATATTTCCTGAGTGCTCATCTGATGGTAGTGAGACGAAATTCTGTCTTCAGGCCTTACTGCTTCAACATCATATGTCCACGCTGGATCTCCCAGTATGACATCATATCTCTCAGATGTGGTGTGAAGGAACTCTTCTATTGACATCCTGAATACTCTGGGAGGGACTGCTGACATTGGTTTGACTGGTTCATCACATTGGTTGCAATAGTATCCCATGGGCAGATATTCTCTTTTATTGCCCCTAATGTAAAATGTGACCGCTTTCTTGCCACATCTGGGACAGATGGGTTTGGGATGGGAAACTTTAAAAACCTGATCTCCATGATTCCCATGCAGGTCTGGATCAGGGCTTGACGGGCCCTCTTCCTCACGATTCATCGTGTGTCCTCCTTTTTGCTTAACCTTAGAAGCTTTCTCCATTCAATGAATTTTGAAACCATCTGATCATCTGACATACTGTCCGGTGAACTCAGGATCAATGTTTTAAGTGGGTCTGGCAGACCCTCTGCATAGCTCTTGAATTCTCTGACCTTTTGTTCATTCATTGCGGATCACCTCCAATTTAAGGTGATCCTCATCCTCAATGCTCACCAAAACGTACTGGCAATTCTCTGCCTTCATAAGTTCCAAAAAGAGCTTGGGGACTGCTACACTTATGGCGCTCTTGTCATAGGCACCCCGACTCAATTTTCGTTTGAATTTCAATGCTTTCAAATCCATTTGCATTTTTACCACGATTAGAGAATGGGGCATTGCATAGTATTATGTTGGAGCAGAAAATATGATTTTATAAGACGCAATCGATATTTAATATAGATTTAATCCTTAAATAGGCTTACTGCATGATCATTCGTGGCAAAGGCCAAAAAGAATAAGCGGAAAGTCAGGGACTTTATCCTCTGGTACACTCAGTTTTATGATACCTGCACCATACAGGAGCATGACCTCGTTAAGGCAGTGAATGAGGAATACCATCTCTCCTATCAGCTTAACAGGTTTCAGGATTTATACATCGATAAAATGCCACAATTTAAGAAATATAAGGGTGAGGATGGATACTGGGTCTATCAGAGAACTGATATCAATCCTGATCCCGATTGGACGCTGGATAGGATAAGGGAATATGAAGAAGTGTTCAGGGATCAGAAGTGGTATGACAAACATGGAGAGTTCCTTAACCTGCTTGAATTTGCCCGTAAGAATAATGAAAAGGACTTTGAAAACTACCTTCTCAGGGAGAAGGTTTCAGAATTACTGGAGAAAGAGGATAAGGCTGCTTAGTCGGGGATCTTGATTATTGCCTTATCTCCTGGGAGTGAATTGACATATTCCCATCCATCACTGAGGAATCTTTCAACATCGGTCAGTGGTATCACTTTCTGCTTATGCCCATTGTTAAATGCCATCCCTCTTTTCTCACTTATCCTTTTCTGCAGTTCATCATCGGAAAGTTCAGCCATTTCCTTGATCTCAGAATCAGAGAAGCCCATGATTTTCAGGAATTTTGAGGTGAATGATTTTACTGCATCTTCAACATCCTCCTTTGTGACTGTCTCTGCAGGTTCTAAAAACTTGGAAGCCTTCTGATATGCCGATCTCATTTCCTCTACCTGTTCAGGGAGTAATCTCTTGTTGGTGCTATATACGAACTCAATGTCTCCTTTGTGGCCCATGAAAAACTGCCTCCATGCGTGTGAAATCAGTCCATTATATTCTGCCCTGTCCAATGCAGTGGCAAAGAAAGCCCTTAAAACATATGGCCTGAAACGCATACCTGCTGATCTGATGGCATCCCTTATCTCCCTTGTAATAAGGGACGTTCTGAGGAATGTATGACCTGACTTTCTTTCCTTCAGCTCATTGGTTATCTTAAAGGCTCCCCTGAGGTCTATCTGGAGCAATGGGGAGTCTGGTGTCAGTACTTCCCCTCTGTTTCTCCTTTCCCTGAGGTATTCCAATACATAGTTGCATCCCTCTTCACTGAGGAAGGTGAAATACTTGTTATCAGCCTTGCTTATGGAACTCCTTATGTTCACCTTTGCGGGGATTTTCCTGAATGTCAGTGACCTGATGTCTAAATCCTCTAAGTCGCTCAGAATTATGCCATCACTGCCCTCATAGCTTCCCAAACTTTCCGGCCTCAATCCTGAGAATGCCATCATAGAGATTGATACTTTTGCCCTGGGTGTTGAAAGGAGCAGGAATTTAGACAGTTCATCCCTCATTGGAACCCTCTCATCCTCAGTGGTTTCATTCTTGTTTGAATTCTTTATCTTCAGGGTTATCCTGTAGTCAATTTTATTGAATGAAGTCCATGATCTCAGAACCTGTCTGAATTTTTCCACGTATGCCCCTCTCCTTCCCTTTGATAACATCAGATCCCTGAATCTCTCAAAGCTTTCCTCTAATGTCTTGTTCTTTGCCTGGGCCAATATGTCGTCAGGGGTTGTCTGCATAATCTCACAGTAGAGGGCCAAATACCTTCTCCATATATCAGCGGATATCGGGGATCCCTGACGGTTGTTCATATACCATCTGTTCACTTTCTCATTCCCATAAATCACCTTATGGCTGTCCTTGACTTCCATGCATGGATCATGCAAAGGTAAAATATAAAGATTCGCTTAAAACTTTACGGTGAATCCCTCTCCCCGCGCTTACATTTCCGTTCCCGCACATGCCCTCGAACCTGTTGACCCCCACATTCCCTCTGGTGTAATATTGTTCAAGAACCTTTGAATTCTGTTTTCCCAGAGCAACCC
>JAJYUV010000046.1:0-1176 GCA_021792355.1 Thermoplasmata archaeon
TAGAAACCAAAGGAGAAGAGTCTGTGGAAGTGAAAAACAAGGACAAAAGGGCAAGAGAGTGGTGCGAAGATTCGACTAAACTGACTGGCAGTAAATGGACATACCTCAAGGTTCCAGAGACTGTATTCAAGAACAATCGTGAAGTCAAGACCCTCAAAAAATTAGAAGAGATCATCAGATCGTACGAGAGCGTTGAGAAGATTTGAGGAGAGTACTTCTAATTGCAGTAATTTTAGGGAAAAATGGCTAGTATTCATGAGCTACACCGTGGAATCCACAGAAGCGTTCGAAAAGGAGTTTTTCAGAAATCACAAGGACAAGAAGGAATGACTGCAACGAATGACAGAGAGGCTGGAACAGGGGCCTCAGTCAGGAAAGCCCTTGAGACGCAAGCTTCACGGATTATGGAAACTCAGAATTAGTCCTTTCAGGATCTGGTATGAAATAAACGAAGAGTAAAAGAAAATGACGCTCAGAGTAATCCTTCACAAAGACGAAGCAAAGAAGTATTATTAGAGCTCTTTCAGGAACTCTCTAACATTCCTAACTCTTCCCTTCTGTATGTCCTGTTCGCTCCTTTCCAGCTGATCCATTACATACTCATTCTCAAGAGTTTCAATGGTAGCCTCAAGGCTGTCCAGATCGGATTTTGGTATGCTTACAAGCCTTGACTGTTTTGCTGTGGTCATAATATAACTCTATATTCCTTCAGATTTTAGTACCTTTTGGTATGCTCCGGCTCAAATTCACCCCTAACCCCTCTTTGAGCCTTCGTCAGCTTGTGTGTGCCCTCAGCTCGCCTGCACGCCGAGCACATGACATCATGCCTCGCCTCCAATCAAAATTCACCCCATCTTGCTTGCTGACGCAATCCGCGCCCCTCTTGATTTACTTCTCGCACTCTTCTTCGAAGAGTCCTTCATTCGCTTTGCTTATTCAGGGTGGTGTCCTGTGCTCGCCGCTCGTGGTGTATGGGTGGTGCTACACACCTACGCTACGCTTGGTGTTCCACACCACCCACCGCTAACGCTTACACCGCTCGGTCTTGCTTCGCAAGACTTCCGGCTCGCTTCGGGCACATTATTCATAGGGAATAATTTTAGGGGAGGGGGATTTTTGACCGCACAATCTCGCTGCACTCTGTGCGGGATAATATGAGGGGGACTCATATAGTTT
>JAJYUV010000046.1:1186-7560 GCA_021792355.1 Thermoplasmata archaeon
TGCGATACCTTATGAATGAATAAGGACAAGGTCTATGTTACATAAAGAGCACGCTTTAGCTGCTCCCTTATCATTTGATTCCTGACTTTCAAAAAATTCAGAAATTGGCTGAAATGCAGATCAACATCCTTCGGAATAAGATGAGCTTCCAAAAACTCGTTCCTTTTCGTTGTATCGGAGAAAGTCGAATTTAACCATTCAAAGAAATCCTTTGAAGATTTCTCCTGATTTTCTAGACCAGGAAGTAATTGAAGGTTACCAATCATGTTATAATTTGTTAAGAATTTCTGTTGGTCTTCCTGCCCGACACCCAATTTAGTCATTTTGTTTGGTGTGAAAAACTTCTTGGGGAAAATGTGGTCAATGTGAAACCGCCTTTCTGAGAAATTAAAGGCTGGATAGACTAAAGACAATATACTGAATACGTGGTCATCTGCATACTCGTAAGACAATAAGGCGTCAACATCATCTTCTGAAAAGTCTAAACTCTTATCTGAGCCTCTAAACTCTTTGATAAGGGTATCAACTGGGAATTTGTTTCCATTTGAGTTTATTACATCCCTTACTTTCCTTAAAACATTATCAGGTGTTCCGCTGAATTGTCTTTTTATTAAAGCTCTTACAAGCCACTTCCTAATATCTTCTCTGTCGTTTAGGAAGTGAGATGATTCAGCAAAGTTGCTATGAATCTCTTTTTTCATGATGAAATATGCAATAGGTATTAATGCGTTTGAGGAAGTCAATGTTTGCCAGTTGTAACCAAATCCAGATACAAGTTTCACTGCCATTCTAATTGCATCTTTTATACGATCCCAATTCTCTTCAACCTTTTTCATGTTGGTACTGTTGAAGTTGTCTACTTTGAAAGCAAAATCACGAATGTCACTGAGAATCAGAGAGGCCTTTAGAACTAAATCCTTATCAAAATCGAATTCGTCCCCAACTGTATTTAAGTCCTCAACGAAATTTGTTATTTCTTCTCTGGCATCTATGTTTTTCCATTCTGCAGTCGCTATTGACAGGAGCAAATCTGAATAGCTTAGGGAAGTTCCGCCGCTGTTTACCCTTATGAATATGTTTAGCACCTTGTCGAGTTCCTGGTTCGTCTCAAGGTAATTGTTGATTACTCCCTTCTCAACAATAGCATCAAAAAGTGATGTCATGCACTCTACAGAAAATTCATTATCTGTTACATCGTTGTTTCTCAGCCATGATAATATGTCCTTTAAGCTACCGAAGTCTAAGATCTTCCCAACTTCGAACCATTTTTCCCCATCCTTTGGGCTCTCGACCTCCTGTTTGGTTAGAAATTTGAGGTCATATTTCAGTTCCCTTTCAGATTCCTTTGAAGGAGACAACACATTCAGATGCAGTCTTCTCTTGGGGAATGCTTCAGGGTTATCCCACCTTTTCCACGGTATCTTGTAGGCACAGGAGCCCAGGAGTCCTATGTATAGGGCAGTTAGCCTTTGCTGACCATCAAGTATGCACGTGATATCGCTTCCCTGTAGAATAGTTGCCTTGTTGCTATGTGTCGTTTTATCTTCTCTATAATCCCTTATGAAGTCGTAGAATTGAAAATCTCTTATCTTATCGCTATTAACCTGCCAGAACAAGAAAGAATTAATGGGGTACCCCCGCATCAGAGAGTCAAAAAGGGCAACTATCTGTTCATGATCCCAAACAAACTCCCTCTGAATTGCTGGGAGTAAAAAATCTCTCTTAACAATGTTTCTCATACAAGTTTTAACAGTCAATGCAGGCTGAAAACCAGATTTTTCTTGCTTCATAACTTAATCATCACGTAATACAAGGCGTAATTATATTTAATTCATGTTACGGTCGATACCAGAATAGTATTCGCTTAAAACATTAATCAAATCCCGACCGGTCCATTCTAATTTTCGACGAGTGATGTTGAGGTTCTCTATTTATTATCCAATTTCATCAATTATTTTTATATCTTTAACCTTCTTGAAAGACTTATCGTGAGTTAGAAGGACGTCCGATCCAATCGCCTTCATGGTGGCTAGAATTACACAGTCTCTTGAACCAAGACCCACGCGGGCATAAATAGATAGGAAATTAATCGAAGATTGCATAATGGTCGATGTAAAATCAATCAACTTGAGAGTGGAGAGATTGGTTATCATCTTCATCTTTTCGCTCAAAATCTTGGGTTGAATGATTCTAAAATAGTGCGCTACTTCCATTAATGTTATTGTGCTGACCACAGCACCATCCTGAATTGCTTTTTGCATTGCGTAGTCCACAGAGTCGTGTTCGGGCAATCTTTCGTCAAACCAGTAAATCCAGTAGTTAGCATCTACATATGATAAGACCAATAGAGCCTCACTCCCAGATTCGCTTAAGATCGATAGGATCACTTATGGGTACTTTAGACCTTTTCTTAATGAATCCCTTCATCTTGGTACGGAATTCTTCTGGGGATACAGACTTTTCAACTATAAGTCGATCAGATTCGATGTGTAGTTTTACTCTCATCCCCTTCTTGAGTCCTAGAGAGATTCTGACATCTTTAGAGATTACAATTCTGCCCTTTTCGTCTATCACCGTCTCTTGAGTCATTCCCACATCATTTCCCACATGCCAAATCAATATGTAAACGTTCTGATCACTTCTTCGTTTTCATGATACACAATCTCGCACTCTATCGCAGTCGGTATGCTTCCTTCCATAGATCCAGAGTATGTTTCTGTTGAGGAGATGAGAATTGCATTTTCTTCCAAGTCCATTTTACAATCCTCCCAGTCACGTGCCAAGTGCACCACCGAGGTAGGCACCAACAAGACATAATCCAACGTTTATGAAAATGTTTGCTCCCGCAAGGAAAAGTTGAGACTCTTTTATCAGGGATATTGTCTCTAAACCAAAGGTCGAGAATGTAGTGTATCAACCAAATATTCCTATGAAAATAAGACCTCTGACATTTGGAGAAAGTTATCCTCTTTCAATGAATACGAAAAATAACAATACAAGAGGGAACGTTCCAGAGAAATTGACAAAAAATGTTTCCCAGGGAAAATCTCCTTTGGTCAAGAGTCCTGAAACAAGTTATCTGAGTCCATCACTCAATGCACTTCCTGCCATAACCAGTACGACTAACCGAAATTCGCCAAGATTCATTTCACGTTTCACTTTCTCAGATTCTCTTCGAGGCTTACCTCAAAGATGAAGAAGTCATCAACCGTGGGAGCGGTACTTTGAGGCGGGCTTCATCACCCGTTTGGGTGGTTCATGGGAGTGAATTAAATTTTTTGTATTTCCTGATTTGGTCCAATCTCCATATATCCTCCGTTCCCATCCCTTCTTTGTTAAGAACTTCTCCAGCATCTCCTTCTGTCTGTCGTTGGATCCTTGTTTCACTTCATCTAGTGTTGAAGCTTGGACAAATCCAAAAGCAAGTGTCTTTTTAATCTCGGGAAATGATTGCACCACTTTTAATAATGTCTCTTGTTTAGTGACATTACTGAAATTGACAGAAAAGGGATGAGCTGAAGGTGGCAGGAGATCCATCGGAACAGATCGACGAAATCATCAGAAAAACTGATGACTGGCGTGGGAGCATGATGTCAAGTCTACGTGAAATCATAAAACAGTCAAATCCCGAGATAGTTGAAGAAGTGAAGTGGAAAAAACCATCCAATCCCCTGGGAGTTCCAGTTTGGTCTTTAGAGGGAATAATTTGTATCGGTAACATCCTGAAGAAAGCGGTTAGGCTTACCTTCTCAAGAGGATCACAGATATCAGATCCATCAAGACTGTTTAACACTCGATTAAACAGCAAGACCGTCCGTGCAGTTGACTTTTTCGAGGGAGATAGGATCGATGAGAAAGCGCTTACAAAGATTGTTCAAAGGGCTGTGACTTTGAATCTGGAGAAATCGAAACTGAAAAAGTGAAGTGCAGGAGTCTCACCTTTTCCTAAGAATCTTGATTCCGTACTTCCACTTGCCTTGACCCGCTCCATGGCTGTCCTCTATTAGTTCAAAAAGGGAAGTCAAGAACTTGGTATCTGTCTTATCATTGGGGAAGAAGTCTCCAATCACAAAGTATCCTTTCCTTTTCAGTACAGTAAATACGTTTTCATAACCTGCGAATCTCCTTCTACCTAGATTGTGAAATACCAGGCTTGATATCGCGAGATCGTACTTCACTCTGGATCTAATGGGGAGAGTTAGATCGTGTTCGAAGAAGTGAACCCTTGAATCAACCTCCAAGAGTTTCATGTTATTCTCTGCGTTTATCTTCGAAGAGTGAGATAGGCTCTCGTGACCAAAAGTATCTATTCCAGTAATTACACTTTCCGGGAATGTCTTGGCAGCCACGTATGAAAGAAATCCCAACCCGCACCCGGCATCGAGTATCCGTATCTCTGAATGAGGTTCATAAAGCGTCAATAGTACTGCGGAAAAAGCACCTGCCACCCTATTCCTCATCTCCCTGGATTCGTCCGGATTAGAATGATGATAAGTCCCGAAATCCACTGTCACTATAACAGCACCATTATTTCCAATTTAGCTTTAACCAAAGGGAGTCCAGGGTAGGGTGGAAAGTGTTAATATTTATTCCCGTCATCTATTCTAAGTCATGATTATACTCACTGGCAACGACTTGACTCTGGCCCAAGTAATAAGATGTGCAGAGGGAGGGGAGAAAGTCGTTATTTCAAAGGGGGCTACAGAAAGGGTAAAGTCCAGCAGAAAAAAAATTGAAGATTACATCAGTTCTGGGGCGCCCATATATGGTGTGAACACCGGTTTTGGTGACCTGATAAGTGAAAGGATAGGTCCGGACAAGATCAAAGAACTCCAGAGGAATCTGATAAGGTCCCATTCTTCAGGTTACGGAAAACCACTTGACAGAAAAACGGTGAGGGCGATGATTCTGGTCAGGGCAAACTCCCTATCCAAGGGCTATTCCGGCGTGAGGAGCGAACTTGTGCAATCCCTTCTCGATCTCTTGAACAATAACGTGATTCCATTCATTCCAGAGAAGGGAAGCGTTGGTTCTTCAGGTGACCTGTCACCACTGTCTCATCTAGCTCTTGCGCTTATTGGAGAGGGGCGGGCAGTTGAAGACGGTAAGGTGCTGGATACCAAAGAAGTTCTGAATAAGAAAGGACTAAAGCCACTCACCCTCGAATCAAAGGAAGGACTCTCTTTGATCAATGGTACTTCATACATGTTGTCTAATCTCTCGCTGGGATTTGACGACTCTGAGAATCTATTCAGGCATGCCCTTATTGCAGCAGGAATGTCAATGCATCTTCTTAGTGCCACTGAAAAGGCACTCGATTGTGGTTTGTTCGAGGCAAGGGGACATCAAGAACAGGGTACCGTTGCGAGAGCGATCAGGAACATCGTGCAAGGAAGCGATCGAATAAGAAAGGGGACGGAATCCAAAGTACAGGATGCCTACTCCCTGAGGTGTATTCCAACCGTCTTGGGTTCGATACTCCAAACAATGAATTACGTCCGTGGTGTGGTGAGTGCAGAATTGAACGCAGCGACCGATAACCCACTGGTGTTCGATGAGGTGATATCCGGATGCAACTTCCATGGTGAGCCTCTTGCACTGGCAGCGGACTATCTTTCTATCGCAATGACAGAGCTGGGCAACATTTCGGAAAGGAGATCATTCAGAATGCTCGACAAGTCTCTTTCAGGACTTGCCCCGTTCCTAGCGGAAAAGCCTGGAGTTGAATCTGGGTTAATGATTCCGCAATATGTGGCTGCCGCCCTGTGCAATGAAAACAAGGTACTCGTATATCCTTCCTCTGCAGACAACATACCGACATCCGCAAACCAAGAAGACCATAACTCGATGGGTGCCACCTCTACCAGGAAAATGAGGGAAATTATATCGAACGTAAAGGGGATAGTCGCAATCGAAATGCTCGTATCCTACAGAGGGATGGAAATGTATGGAGTTTCTGGGAAGCACCTGAGTACTGCTTATTCGATCTTGAACGATACCTTGGGCGATTTCAGGGGAGATATGGAAACGACAACTTTGGTGGAGAAGATAACAAGGTTGATAGACTCAGGCAAAATGCTAGAGGAGATTCCAATCAGACTGTGATATGCTTCTTCTTCCTCGAGCAAATAGCAAACTCATCACCGTCAAAGAATACCTCTCTCTCTGGATACTGTTTCCTTACTTCTTCTACCATGTCTAGGATTTCCTTTACGGTGAGATTTGTATTTCTCCCTATTTTCCTGTGAACTATTTTGTCTTCAAGGGAGTCCATCTGTGGTTCGTTATTCGGATGGTACTATAAAAGTTTCTTGAAATCCCACTTTTTAGCTTTGAGTGCTATTTCATGGCTCCAATCAGCTCGTCAGTGCCGG
>JAJYUV010000047.1 GCA_021792355.1 Thermoplasmata archaeon
TCGAAGAGTCAAAAAAGGTAATATAATTTATAAGGCTTTCCGCTAGGCTCGCTCCGATAGTGTAGTCCGGCCAAGCATACCGGCCTTTCAAGCCGGCGACCCGGGTCCAAATCCCGGTCGGAGCATAAATCCAGCGGGTGCGCATTACTCTGATTCTCCGTAGTATCCATATATAAGGTTTAATTTTATTTTGGCATTATTATATCTGAAAAAGGTCAAAGTATCTTCCTGACGACGTCTCTCATGATTTCCATTATAGTCGTTTTTGTCAGCACTACAGATAACGCAAAGAACGCCGTGAAGGTCATCATATGCTCCTGAACAGTACGTGCATGCTCGTCTTTTTTCTTACGCTTGGAGAGTTTTTCGCTGATCTCTCCCCTCTTTGGTCCTGAAATAAAGAGCTGACTGATGATCCATGGAATGGAGCTGTTATCGAATTCCCACATGAAGGACGCAATCGAAAGGCCTGTGAGAAAATCCAGGTAATTGAAATCCGCTATGACGCTAACGTGTTCTTTCCTCGCCTGGTAATATTCATCGGGTGAATCAATAAAAGGTGGGACCGTCCCGCCCATCTTAATAACCCTTGAAACACCCTGAGGGAAATTAAGCGAGACAAATCTTTCAAGTGCTGTCAGTTCCTTATTGAACCTTGACACTGTAGTCCTGGAATCAGGCGAGAGGTCCTGGAAGGTAAAGTCGGGATTCATGTTGATTTCAATTAGATCCCCTATATTTAGGCCATAAACCGATGCAAGGATGCTCCTGACAACAAAACCGTACTTGCCCTGGTTTAGATTGTAGACAAATCCCTCTTTGGCAAAAACGAACCTGATACAGTATCTTATTATAAAAGGAAAGGTCGGGTTAGAACCTCTTGCATTGAACTGCACTGCCCTCATTATATCCTCCATCGCAACGATATCTGTGTCGGAAGCCATGAAAATGTAATTTCCCCCTTCGGCAGTTGGCAATGTTTGCGCAGATCCTTTAATCTGGTCGTAGGCCTCCCTGGGCATCTCAGAGAAAAGATCCATGGTCTTCCTGAATTCATAGGCCTCCTGCGGGCTCCCTCTGACAAGCGCCCGGACGTACCTGATTAGCCCCCTGATTATTTCATTCAAAGGGGGCGCTTCATTGAACTTGCACCCAACCAGTAGAACAGTTTCCTGCACTCGATACAGGTAATCGTACTCCCACGCATTCATCTTGACAGATATCCTCTGTAAGGGCATAGCTGTATAATACGCATACATACTTAAGCACTCCGGGGCGTATATATTCACAAGATTTAAATAGGCACGCCGTATATGTCCTGTAGGGAAAGTAAATGTATAGTGAAAGAGCTACAATATACATCCGGCTAAAGGATAAGATAGACCTAATGCGAGAAGCAAGAAGACGGAACATTTCTCTCTCTGCGCTCTTGGTAGAGTCTGCTAAGTACGCGCAGCAAAACAAAATCGACCTGGGCAAAGAAACAGAGACAGTGATGCGGAATGACACACAATGAGTTGATGCGAGAATTGAATCGAATCCTGGAAGAGATCTTCAGTAACGAAAAGGAAGACAATCCTAAACAGGAGAAAGTAAAATGACAGAAAAATCCGAAGGGGAGGTCAGTCCCCCACAGACCACAAGCAAGGAAGATAACCAGAACGAGAATAAAAAGTTATCAATTTCTGAGGTAATCGAAAAGATGGATCCTCCCTTCAGGGATGTCTATAAAGATCCAGCAGAGATCCAGAATTATAGTCAGGATGGGTCCGTATTCTACCGTAAGAACTCTTCCGAAATCAGGAATCTCGTAAAAAAGAACGCCCTTAAACACGGACTGGACCAAGCATTATTTGATGATTTCAAGAACGGTTCCGAGCTATGGAAAAACGAGTCTCAATCAAAGGTCGTAGGAAAGTTTGAGATATTGTTTAAGGACCAGAGGACATTCAGCACGGGCCAAGGGATTCTCCCGGATGGTGTCCTGGCTTATACTGTATCATTTCCGACAAAGATAGAAAAACAGGACACGAAACAACAACACAGCTATTTCATTACCGTTCAGTATAATTTCGAAATAACTAGCAAAGGCGAGATCTTCGCATGCTCGGAAGATGAGTTCAGAAAGAGAGATCTTTTCGTGAACATGCCAGAGGAGCCCATACAGTCAAGATGGAGTATGAGCTCCCGCAAAGACTTCCTGGACGGAATAGCCCACGTGGATCCCTGGACCGTCTTCAAGAAAATAAAAGAAAGATTTGACAGGTATATCGATTTCGGTGAGGTAAAAGGAGGATCGACTCTATGCGCCGTTTATTCCATACTTACTTACGTTTTTGTATTATTCGACGCAATACCATACCTTAAGATCGAAGGTATAACAAATTCCGGTAAAACGAAGCTAGGAGAGGTATTTTTTCACATATGCTTCAATGCGACGATGGGAGTGGATCAAACCCCTTCGGTGATATACAGGACCATAGAAGCGGAAAGATCTACCATGATAGTCGACGAAATAGAAGGCCTTGACAAGAATAGACAGACCGACAGGATGCTTGAGTTGTTTCCGATCTTCAATTCAGGCTACAAGTCAACCGGATCCGTGATGCGAACTGAAGGAAACTCGTTAAACCGAAAGAGGGTCAATTATTCCACTTACAGCCCTAAGATATTCTGTGCAATCGATCCTCTCCTTGAAACAATCAAGAATCGGTCTTACGTGATAATGCTGATTCGGACACTTGATGAGAAAAGGTCTAATCTGTCGCTGTCCAGCAAGGATCCTGCATGGCAGGAGATGCGGGATGATCTGTATGTTCTTGCATTGGAGTACTTTGAGGAAATCAAGGAAATCGCCGATTCAATGGAGATTACGAACGACCTGAAGCTCATAGGCAGAGATTACGAGAAAGCCAAGCCCATCCTTGCAATTGCACGATTCATCGCCAAGTATAGCAACGGAGACAACTCAGTTCTGCAAGAAATTAAGGAATTCTTAGAGCAGCAGAAGAACGAAGACCAGGATCATGCAATGGGTTCCAAGGAAGCAACCGTAATACTTGAAATTGAGGCAATTATAAACGAAGTAAATCAGGCAAAGTTAGATCCATCTAATAGTGTTGATGACGCAGTCCAGATCACGATACCGGACCTCTCAGAGAGGGTGGCTAATGCCCTTGGCTATAACAGTGAGAAGCTCAATAAGATGTCATTTTCCAGAAATATTTCAAATACGGTAAGACGGCTTGGCCTGATGAAAAATAGAAGGACCATAGGAAAAGGAATCACTGCATTCGACTGCACATCTGCTTTGATTAAGGAAGCAAAACAACGATACAAAATCGAAACAACTTTGTGCAACCCTTCTAACCCATCTAACCTAACTAACCCTTCTAACCCATCTAACCTAACTAACCCTTCTAACCTAACTAACCTTAACGAATTCAATCTAACCCCTTCAGGGAACTCGGGTAATCCTGAATCCTCAGACGCAGGGGTTAGATGGGATACTTGGGTTAGATCAAAACCTACAGAGACAGAGAAGGATGATCACCCCGGGTATTTCGTCCGAGTATGCACAGAAAACCCTGGGATCCGCAATCCATTCAAGAAGCTCAGGAAAGGAATCACTTTCAGGATCCACAAGGACGAGATCTCATCCTACAAGTTCTATGAGTTCTCCAGGGAGCCGGAGAAGGGCGAAGTTCTTGACAAGGAGGATGACATTCACTTTATAGAGGCCTTCAAGGCAGCTGAGATCCCAGACAGACAGAAAAGGGCGAAGCAACTCCTCATCCTGATTCTTGCCGAGAAGCCAGACAAGAAACCAGGCAGCATCCAGAGAAGGCTGTCCGACCTTGACTCGACCCTGTCGACGGCAGAGGTAGTTTCTGCGCTCAAGGAGCTCATTGACATGGGCCTGATCCATAAATCGGAGGATGGCTTTTACATGCCAGGCAAGGAGGCCCTGAAATGACTGACCTGAAAGACCTCGGGCCTTACAAGGTTGAGAAGGCGATCGATTATGGCCTCCTGGAAGATCACTCTTACGAGCATGTAATCAAGGTTAAGAGATCCCATCCGGGTCCTCCCTTCTTTCCTTTTGAGTCCCATCTTTTCAAGTATTCAGATAACGAGTTAGGCCTCTACCTCAAGGATCGCAAGAATGACTGGAGGGATCTCTCAAGGATCCTTGGGGTCGATATCGACATCCATGACCTGGAGATCATTCTCATTTTTCCGGTATCCATGTTCCAGGAGATCTCCAGGGTGATCCCCTTCAGAAAGAAAAGAGGGTCTTCGACCATAACAGATGTCCAGAAGCATGACCGGATTTTTAGGTTTAAAACTCCCAGAAACGGTAGGCAAAACGTGTCAAATTTAAACGATAGGTCCTCACGCCATATTTTACATCCTTTCAAGACAGAAAGGACCCTTGATGCCTTCAAGGGGGGTGGTGCCTTCTGATGCCAGAGATACCCTCTTTACTGATCCCATTCCAGGATGGTTATCGTATGAAAATGAAAGTGTCGAAACAGACATTCATAGAGATAGCGAGAGTTATGAAACAGAACGGCTACAGGTATACAGGCTCAGGGATATTCAGACCGGAGAACGAGAGGAGGCCTTATCCATGGTAGTTGTCGTCAAGATCCAGGGAAAGGTCCGTTTCTACCCTGACTCAAGGTTCTATGTGATGACGCCACTCGGATGGGAATGCAGGATATGCCAGGATTCCGTCCGGTTTCTGAGCATCCATCTCCTCAGGTGTCACGAGGATAAATTAAGGGAGGTGATAAAACGAAGAAAGTAATCGCAGTATTGGGATTCCTCATAATGGCCGGAGCCATCCTTTATGCATACACAAGAGCGCCAGACAGTTCAACGCCTCTTGGTATAGCTATCATAGGATTTGCCGTTATGACCGTAGGCCTCGTAAAGTCGTGAGGCCATGGATCCATCTATTATCTTATTTATGAGCATTGGAGGTCCCTGATTGGAAGGCCAGGACCTCATATGCACAATCATATTAGAATACCTTGACGCCTCCAAGTATAGAATATCAATACGTTATATCTCCCGTCGTGCAGACATACCCGCTCAGACAGTATGGTATCATGCTGCGCATCACCTGCAAGTGAGGATAGAGGGCCGTTCCAGGGGCACCGTAATCATTAAGGATCCATAATGGGCTACCATGTGTCAAATTGTAGTTTTATGATTGTGATTTAGCGCTATTTGCTGCCTTGTCTTCAAAAATATGGGGACCAGTTGGCATAGGGGGGGAGGGTATACCCCCTATTAATTCATCCAAGAATACACGTGTAAGGGTAGAAAAAAGCGGCTGCATCTCCCAAAATGGATGGGTATCATGCCTGAATAAATTACCAGGTAAGATCGTCAATAATCATGCATGAGTATCAAAGATTCGTTTCCCGTTTCTGATACATGGGTATCACGTATCCGGAACTAGGGGCACGTTATATGATTAATAAAATAGTTAAAGTAAATGATGTGATATTGTCCCTGCCTTGGGTTGATTTCCCGAGAACCGGCCCGGGGCAATATTACTTTTAAGGATCCACTTCCGGCACTACGAGCACTTCAGTTTTAAGGTCAGATACTATCGCATCGATGACCTTCTGGAATGGACTGATGCCGTCAAGATATGCGATTGCCTTCAGGGTCCCGCTCTGCTTGGGTGTCAGCTTGAGCTCCCTGGTCTCCCCATCGATCGTAACCTTCAGGGTTATTTCAGATTCACTTATTCCTTGCACTTCCTCACCTCCTTTCCTTTGTTTGAATAAAGGAACGTAACTGCAGCTGAGAGAATTCGATGTTCTCATGTTCTCCTTGAATGATTCAAAAGGATCCATTTCTTTCCCTCTATATATGAACCATGCAGGCGCATAGGAAGGTAGGAGAATCATTCCTTCTCGACCCTCTTTCTAATCTCATCGAGCTTGCCGTCCTTCTCGAGCTTGAGAAGCAACGACGCCAGAAGATCAAGCCTTGATTCCTCGGGTAGATTATCCAGGGCCAATTTAATATCCTGACCAAACAGAGAGCTCTCTCTAATGGCATCCATGACCTTTATCCTGTGTTCCTCAGCCTTCATGAAGTCTTCAGGCCTGAGGGGCGTCCCACAATTGGAACAGAATCTTGCGCCTCCCGTGTTTACGGTATGGCATCTCTGACATCTTCTTGCTGTCTTCGAGACAGGCTTCTTCAGCTCATCGTCGGTTATCGGTATATTGCTTGCCTTCAGGATCGCTATAATCTGGCCTTTGGAATCAAGATGGGTGTAGTTATCAGCCATCTTATTGGAGCTCCAGCCCATCTGCCTGGTAAATACCTGGATAGGGATGTCGACCGCCATCCTGGTGGCCGCGCTGTGCCTGAAAAGGTGAGGAGAGATCTGCTTGTCTATGCCGGATCTCTTCTTGACCTTCCCGATCATAGCCCTGAGGTCATCATATGTCAGGTTGGATCCATGTCTCTCCTTCCCTATTCCAACAAACAGAAAACCCTTCTCGCTGAAGCTGTCTTTCAGGAAGTCCTTCAGGAAGTCCACGTATTGAGGGACCAGAACGACTGAATCTCCAGTTACTACTACAGTACGCTGCCTGTAGTTCTTGGATCCTTCGCTTATATTCAGCGTAGCATAAAGACCATCCTGGGATAACTGGAAGTCCTTGACCTTAAGACTTAGGAGCTCCGAGGCCCTTATCCCGCTATCCCAGAGAAGGGAAAGAATGGCTTTATCCCTGGAGTTTTTACAGGCCTTCAATAATGATTGCAGCTCCTCATAGGTTATCATCTGATCGGGCCGCTTGTATCTTGAACCGATCTTCTCTGCATGAATGTCGTTCCAGAACCTATCCAGGACCCCATCATTCGTGTACTTGACAAACTTCTTAAGTGTCTTCTTGAAATCTGAAATGGTGGACGGGCTGTATTTTGTATGCCTGGTAGTTGTCCTTTCCCGGAGATCTGAAATGCATTTTATGACGTCCTCCCTGGAAGGCCTTAAGATCTTTGGGCCGAGTATCCCGGCAAGAATCAGGAGCCGCTCAAAATAGAAGTATTCACGGTGTTTCTTGATTCCGTTTCCTTCTACCAGGACAGAGACGAACTCGAATATTTTATCCTTGACACTTTCCGGCAGATCACTGTTCCTGAGCCTCTGCTTGACGCTTGTAACGTTTCGTTCGACGTCGTAAACCGGATTCATAGCATAGCAATAAGATGGGGTAATATGAACCTATCGGTTATAATCCCGGTCGGAGCATCATAACATCTGTTACATTTAATTTCGAGAGAAAATCATTCTCTATATTCGCGGATGAGTTTTTGTAAATATGAAAAGTGCCCAATATGAAATCTTTTTAATCAATCACAC
>JAJYUV010000048.1 GCA_021792355.1 Thermoplasmata archaeon
CAAAGTTTAAGTGTGAGGAAATTGGTGAGTTAATTCATTAAGGTTCTTACATGTCGGAATTACCATTTATTAATGTGCCACTTTATATATTACGTCATGGAAGGAAAACAGAGTTCGGTTGAAGAGAGTGAGTTTAAAGCGTTGAAGGACAAGAAACTTGGGTTGGTTTCTTATGCTTTTCTCGCTATGGCGATTATCGCTCCACTGGCGATGATTGTTGGAAATGCGGCTGGATCGGTTACCTATGCCGGTATGGCAGCACCCTTGATCCCAATAATCGGTGCTATTTTTATTCTATTCGCTTCGGTGCCGATCTTCGAGTATACAAGGTACATACCATTTGCGGGTGGATATTACGGCTTAGCGGAACTTGGTTTTGGAAAGGCCGCGGGAAAATGGGTTGCCTTGAGTTATATCGCAAGTGAAGTGTTTGCTAGTGGAGTTCTTCAGGCAGGATTCATCCCCTTCGTGGTCTTCACTACCGTGGATTTGATTTACGGTGTTCTGCTCCCTATTTGGCTTTTCTTTATCATCATGATCCTAGTGTTGGTTTGGGGGTACGTATCGACGTTGAGGAATGTTAGAATGACCTTCAATCTTATCATAGGGATTGTTCTATCCGAAATCATCATCGTAATAATTTTCTCTGCACTAGGGCTCAATGCTGCAAGTAGTTCATTGTCCCTTGCTCCTTTCTCAATAGGGTCTTCACCCACTGGATTTTCTGGGCTTTTCCTTGGAGTCATTCTTACAGGTTTCCTCTTTTATGGCGGCTATGGAACATCAATACCGTATTCTGAAGAGGGTGGATCCTCTAGAAGTACGCTGTGGAGGTCACTGGTTATCGGGATAGTGGTAACTGCCATAATCGGGGTCATTGGTATGTATGCGGAAGTATCGCTGATTGGGGCAAGCAATATTGGAAGTTTTGCGAGTTCAGTCAACCCGGCTGTTACTGCCTTTTACCCCATAGTAGGTCCGATAGGTATATGGATTCTGATTGTGGATTATATACTTGCTATTATGATGGTTTCCACCGGAATGCTAGGAGCGGGAGCTAGAGTGATATACTCGTTGGGAAGGGACAAATTCTTCGGCAAAAAAGTTAATGCTTACGCAACAAAACTGGATGAGAAGAGAAATGTCCCATCTGGAGCTTCGTTCATAATGTTCGTCATGAATCTTATCGTTGCCCTTATCCTTGCATCACTGATGTTCTACTTCTACGGCTACTATAATGGTATGTTCTTCATTCCTTTCCTGTCTGGAAGCATCTTTGTCGCAATGTGGTACTTCCATCACATAATACCTGATTTGGCGATGATGAGGGCTCTACCACTGAAGTTCAAAAAGAAACTGACTACGCCTAGGAACTTCCTTGTGTCAGTTGTTTCACCACTTGGCGGAGCTGCTATATTTATCTATGCATTCTACGAGGGATACTCTACGCTCGTTGAGCCATATACGGCTGGATTGGTGCTGGTGTTCCTGATAATTGTAGTACTTACAATATGGGTGGCCCTTAAACAACACAATGGAACGCTTGGTAGATCGTTTGTGGAGGAGAAACAACTCGAGAAAATCCGCCAAATGTAAACCTCGGGGTGCTAGAATGAAAGATACGAAATCTAGGAAGCTTTACTTCCAGTATAAGGATATAACCCCTGGAGGAGTCCAATCAAATTTCAGGTCGGACTCCCCAAACCCTTTATATTTTTCTAGGGGAAAAGGGGCAATTTTAACTGATATTGATGAAAACAAGTACATTGATCTTATTGTGGGGAACGGATCCGTAATTCTTGGGCATAATGACGCTGATATTGGTGCCTCAGTAAGGGATGCCATCGAAATTGGCCTGCTTTCAGGTTATGAGACAAAACTTAGTTTTGAAGTTGCTTCGATGCTACACCGGATGGTACCATCCGCTAGGAAGGTTAGGTTCGCAAACTCTGGAACTGAGGCTGTCATGCACGCAATTCATATGGCAAGGAGCTTCACAGGAAGGCACAGAATTCTAAAATTTGAGGGCTGTTACCATGGATGGTATGATTACATAGCCTATAGTCACAGTCCGCCGCTTGGTTCAGATCCGAAAGATTTTGTTTCACCAGACTTCGATGGCGTCTCCCCACTATCTGCAAAAGAGATATCCGTTGTTAGGTTCAACGATGTTGATGCTACTAGGAAGGCACTAAGAGAACAGAGGGATGAACTTGCAGCAGTCATCGTGGAACCGATAGGCTTCAACATGGGGTGCGTTCTTCCAAACCCAGATTTTCTTCCGGTTATCCGGGAGGAAACTGAGAAGTACGGAATACCTCTCATCTTCGATGAAGTCATAACAGGTTTCAGAATTGCTCCTGGAGGAGCTCAGAAACATTATGGTATTATTCCGGATATCACGACGCTTGGTAAGGCTATTGCAAACGGCTACCCACTCAGTGCAGTTGTCGGACGTGAGGACATAATGGACATCGCCGCTCCAGGTAGTAAGAGCACTTACGCAGGAACTTACAATGGAAATCAGGTTGTTCTTGCGGCGGCAAAGGCTACCCTCACAAAGTTGCAAGACGGGAAGGTTCAAAAATACTTGGCAGAAAAGACGTCCTATCTGGAAGAGTCCATACACGAGATCTCAAGCGACTCTGGAATCGCAGTTGAGCTAAAAGGTATGGGTGGGCAATTCCAGGTCTACTTCACGAACAAAGATATTGTTGATTATTCTAGTGCTGCATCTGCTGACAGCGTTCGTTATGGGATTTTCAGGGAACAACTGAAGAGCGATGGTGTGCTATTACACAAGTCATTCCTGTTCCACCATGGAATTACTTACTCCCACAATAATGAGGTCATAGAAGAAATTGTTGTCAAGTTGAGAAAGTCCATAATGGATGTTGCTAATCACAAAGTGGGGAGTGTTTAGAGTGTACGATGACCTTAAGGGGAAGATAGTTGTGGTAACTGGCGCATCTAGTGGCATTGGTAGCGCCATTGCCGACAGGTTCAGCATGGAAGGTGCAAAAACATACAATCTTGACCTTGCACCGCCTAAGAAAGAGATTAATAAAAATGTGAGATTCATTAAATGCGATGTTTCCAGTGAGGATGCCGTTAGAAATGCTGTCAGTGAGATATCCAGCAGAGAGAATAGAATAGATATCCTTGTGAATAATGCCGGAGTTGAGAGTTTTGGCTCAGTACATGAAACGGAGGAGAAAGATTGGGACAGGATATTGGGTACCAACCTCCGTGGAAGTTTTCTCGTGTCAAAGTATTGCCTTCCACACATGATGGAGAAAGGAGGGGTGATTGAGTTTCTAGCCTCCATTCAGTCAATGATGATCCAAAAGAGACTCGCTGCTTATGTTACTAGTAAGCACGGCGTTATCGGTCTCATGAAAAGCATAGCACTTGACTATGCTCCGAAAGTCAGATCGATTGCTATCTGCCCGGGTTCCGTCAGAACTCCGCTCCTGGAGTGGACTGCTGTTGAGGAAGTCGGAAATGATACTGCAAAGATTAACGAAAAATTTGAAGAATGGGGAAAACTATACCCGATGAAGAGGATCGCTGAACCGGAAGAAATTGCGTCTCTGGCTGCTTTCCTGGCCTCAAATGAAGCTGCATATATTACCGGGATTTCTATAAAGATGGATGGTGGATTATCAGTATTTCTGCAGGAAAGTGTTCCCGAGGATCAAGGCGAGAAGTAATGTCAATTGAAGATAGATGGTCTTTCGATGGAATGAAAGTTATCTTTCTTAGATCTGATGATCTTGAAATCTCCATAATTCCTGAGCTTGGCGGGGTTATATGGAGCATAAGACAGATAGAGAAAAACAGGGAAATACTGGCAAAAGTGAAGGACCCAGTTCCTCTCAGTCGATTGCAGGGACTGTATCCTGTGAAGAACCTGCTGGACGTTGTCCTTGTAGGCGGTTGGTACGAAGTTCTTCCAAACGTTGGCTACTATTCCAACTATCAAGGAGGGGAATACGGTCTTCATGAGGAATCAGTTTACGTTCCATGGAAAGCCATGTATGATAGTTCACTTGATGAGAGTGGCATTACTCTCCAAGTTGACCTGTTCAAATATCCCCTTACACTGACCAAACACATTTCACTGGACGGGAACAAAATTATCATGCATGAACAACTAAGAAATAAGTCGGATTACGACCTGGATTATGCTTGGCTGCACCACCCTACTTTCGGTGGAGACCTCATTGATGAAACTGCTGAAATACTGATTGATGATTGCGAGTTTGAAGTTGACAAGTACCTTCCAAGTGATAACGCCACTCTCAAGACTGGTTACAGGGGAAAATGGCCATTTTGCTTGGACAAACAGGAAAAGAAGGTTGACCTTTCAAGATTTCCAAAGCGCGGTGAGGAGAACAGCGATGACCTAGTATATATCCCAAGTGTTACTTCCGGAAACTTCAGCATTAAAAATGAAAGGATAGATTTGCAGTTCACTGCGAAGTGGGACAAGAGTGTTTTTCCAACATTGTGGATGTGGAGAGCATTTGGCGCAGGCAAATCCTATCCATACTATGGCAATATCTACGGTGTAGCAGTGGAAATAAGCACGAGCTACCCGTCTACCGGGCTCGCCCAGCAGAAGCAAATGGGGACAGCCAAGAGGATTACCGGAAACAGCAAAGTGGAAACAACCCTAGAGTTCCAAGTGGAATCCCTATAAAAGAATTCTTGAGACAACGTGCTGACTCATTCAAATCTGGCGTTCCAGGTGGTTCAGGTCACTGAAATAACAAGAATGTCTTCTTACATGTAAGAAGTGTTCGTAAAATATGAATAAATCCTTTTCAATATAACTTAGAGGTGAATGATTGAAGATAACAGATGTAAAGGTCACGCCTGTGACGGTGCCATTGGAGGCTCCATTGAGATGGAGTATGGGTGTTGAGACGGGCACAACGCGAAGTATAATTGAGATAAAGTCTGACACGGGAGAAGTTGGTATCGGAGAAACTTATGGTGGAAATGAAACTGCCGCGAAAATTTTGGCCTTCAAGAATCTGCTTATTGGTGAAGACCCATTCGAATTCAACAAAATTTACAACAAGTTCGTGAATTATTTCAGAATTCCATACGAAGCAAGCTTTCCTCCTCATGCTTACGCAGGTATTGAAATCGCGTTACTTGACCTTGCAGGAAAGGAACTTAACAAGCCCGTGAGTGCTGTAATGGGCGGAACTCTGAGAACCCGGCTCAAGTTCGCAGGATATCTATTCTACAGATATGAGGGTGAGAAAGGAATTGGCGGAGAAAATGATGCTGAAGGTATTCTGAAATACGCAAATGATCTGGTTGATGAGTACAAATATGATACACTGAAACTAAAGGGTGGAGCGGTTCCACCAAAAGAAGAAGTGAGATCAATGCAGGTATTAAGAAGAGAGTTTGGAGACAAGATGGACCTAAGGTTTGATCCGAATGCTGCCTGGTCCGTCGGCACGTCAATCACAATGATTAAGAAAATGGAGGACCTCAATCTGGAATTCATTGAAGACCCCGCGTGGGGAATTTCCGGTATGTCTCTTGTCAGAAAAGACATCAAAACGCCTCTTGCAACCAATATGTTTGTGATAAACTTTGACCAGATACCAGTATCAATCCAAATGAGACCAATAGATATCATAATGGGTGATATTCACTACTGGGGCGGTCCCAGGCAGATGAGGAGAGTCGAGAACATAGCAGAAGTCTTCACCCTTGGAGTCTCCATGCACAGTGATCGTGAGCTAGGAATATCAACCGCAGCTGTCTTGCATTACCTTGCCAGTTCTCATTACATTTATCAGGCAGCAGACACACATTATCAACATCAGCTTGATGATATAATAAGCGAACCCTTTGACTTTAGAGGGGGCTACGTTGATTTGCCAAAAGGATCTGGTCTTGGGGTAGATATTGATGAAGCCAAGGTGAAGAAATATAATGAGTACTATAAGCAACACGGTGACGTGAACGAGTTCATAGATCCCACGAGGCCTGGCTGGATTGCTAAAATCCCCTTGTGGTGATCTGCTTCAGGAACGCGGTCACATTATTTAATTTTTCTTGGCTTAATTCATTTAAAAGAATGAGAAATGAAAATCCTGTCTGAGCTAAGAAAAATTTCGCCAGGAAACGTGCTAGATTCAAAAGTTGATCTTATACATTATCTGAAAGACTCTTCTTACTTCACTGGCAAGTATCCGATCGCCGGGAATATTACGGCCCAGTACCATCTAGGAATGTAAAACCGTAACATTACATGAGTTTTGCCGTTTTACCAGGTCCGAGAAAACTTATAATGTACTGCGGGCAATTCCTTCGAATATTTCTAATCTTAGAATGCCCTCAAAGAATGGAAAATCTTCCTAATGTTGTGGTGGCCCAGATGAACTCTCATATTCGATCAAGTTAGATAAGATATCTGAAGAAAGGTCCGAGCAACTGAAGACCACTGGAGCCAATAGGATAATTACAGCGTGTGTCTTATTTGTTTTTCAAATCTTATGAAGGGCGATAACGTGATCGAACCTCCGGAGTTCCATGGCAGTCTTATCGCTTTAGAAATACTATCTTAAGATGCCCCGGACTCTATTTCCCTAAAATACACTATTTCAGCATTGCTTCAATCTAAAGATTGCAAAGTGAATAGTCTATGTAGCCGTTATGAAGAAGTCTATAGACAGCGGAATGAGAGCCTTTTGAGGAAGCATAGTATTCAGAATTATGTATAACCTAAGGATACCTTCCCTGAACATTTCCTTGATCTGATCTTTGCATTTATAATATCCTTTTACGACTCTATGTGACCATTTCTCATTCAGCTCTGCCACTCTTAGATATATTATCTTCATTACGGCACTTTCACTTGGCAGTGTGTCATTTACCTTTATTCTCCGTCTAATCTCTTGTTCATCCTATCAATTACATTGGATGAATGCAGTGATCTCCTTATGCTGTCAGGATACTGGAAATATGTGAACAGGTATCCACTGAACCCAGCGGCATATTGTAAGATTCTTCCAACGCAAATATATACGTTACGGATTTCAATTCGAGCAATGTGCCCGTAATCAGTACTTCGATGCAGTTGGGTTGGGTGTATGGTGTCATATTGACAGAGCAGTGACTCCCTTCCGGAACCATCTGGGCTGTAAATGACTGCCAGGCCTATTCAATCACTGGAAAATGGGATTACCAGACAGATCGAGCTTCCATACTCATAACTTTCCCAG
>JAJYUV010000049.1 GCA_021792355.1 Thermoplasmata archaeon
ATAGAACAGTACTTCGAGTTCCTGAAGGAGAACATGAGCTTCGTGATCACGAAGGTATCTAGCGAGAGGGCTGATGAGCTGATGGAGGAATTAGAGCTAATTTAAACTACTAAAATATCTTTTTTTTGAAAATTGGGGAAAAAGTAATTGAGATGGTAATTTACCTTTAGAAAGATATATCCAGGCGATTGCATTAATAAAGTAATGGGAACACTGAAAGTCTTGGACCTCTTCTGTGGAATGGGGGGATTGTCCTCAGGATTTGCTAGGGAAGGGTATTCCGTGACAGGGGCAGATATATCAGAAGATGTGAGAGAAATCTATGAGAAGCTGCCCAATTCAAGGTTCATCCATGCAGACCTCTTCAGAGAGACCATTGACGGTGATTATGATTTAGTTATCGGTGGACCCCCATGCAAACCGTGGTCCAGCGTGAACACGACCAGACGAGGTGCGGACCACAGAGATTATGAGCTCGTCAGGAAGTTTGCAGACAGCGTTATTGAAATTGAACCTTCAGGATTTGTGATGGAGAATGTCCCGCCTCTGAGAAGTGATCCTGAATTTCTTAAGCAAATCAGAAGACTCAGAAGAGCCGGTTATCACGTGACGGTGAATCTCTTCAGGTATTCGGATTTTGGAGCTGCAACTTCAAGAATGAGACTTTACGCTGTGGGTTTCATGGATCAGAACCCCAAAGGTTTTTTGGAGACGTTAGAGTCGATGAGGGAAAATCCTTCAACTGTGTTCGACGCTATAGGCAGATACAGAAACCTAGAGAGAGGTGGCCATCCGGACCATCAGTGGCCGAATCTGCGAACCATTCATAAGTACGTAAAATACTATGAATCTGGAAAGTATGGATGGACCAAACTGGAGTGGAATAAACCAGCCAAGTCTTTTGGAAATGTCATGAAAACCTACACGCTCCATCCCGATTCTGACCCCCGCTCTGGGAATCCAAGAGTTGTCTCCCCTCTGGAGGTCTCAAGAATAATGGGCTTCAATCACGGATTCAAATTCCCCAGAGAAATCACAATGGGAAGAAAGTATCAGATGCTTGCAGACTCTGTCAGTCCGGTCTTTTCCGAGAAGACTGCAAGAGCCATTTTGCAAACCTCTTGAGCATGGGAAATGAACGCTTTTACTGCTGAGCTGCTGAAGTGGGGGAAGACCAATAAAAGGAACTTCCCTTGGCGATCGGAGAGAAATGCATACAGGATTCTCATAGCTGAAATCCTCCTTCATAGAACCCGGGCCGAGAATGTGGTCCCCGTGTATCTTGACCTCATCAGAAAATTTCCTGATATCAGGGCACTGAGCAATGCAAGCATCAATGATATCCTTTCTGTTACCTCCTCACTCGGATTGAGATGGAGATCGAGGATGATCAAAGAAGCAGCCGAGCAGATCGTGAAGAAATTCAATGGTGTGGTACCGCTTAATCGGGAGAAGCTCCTGACGCTTCCGGGAATAGGCGACTATGTGGCATCCGCGGTCATGGTATTCGCAGGAGGAAAGGAGGGTATACTGCTAGACACAAACACGGTGAGGGTCATCTGTAGAATCAATGGCTGGAAATATGAAGATTCGATCAGAAGAAAGAAGGTAACTAGGGATAGATACTCCGAACTCAGGGGCTCTGAAGGTTCGAAAGAGTTCGCCTATTCACTTATAGATCTTGCTTCAATTGTCTGCACACCAAAAAAACCAAAATGTGATATCTGTCCCGTATCGGCCCACTGCACCACGGGAATATCCAGATTTCCCGCTGCTATCATCAGGGGTCATGATCGGAAAAAAGACCCTTCACTGGTCTCCTTGTCACTATCAGATCGCTATAGCCCTCCAGATTGACCTGGTACTGAACTTTTTCAATTCCATCTAGCCCTCCCTCAGGAAATGAGTCGCGAGTTACCCGGGGGAAGCGCCCTCGAACCTCGTATAGGGCTTCACCAGTTACATGAAATCCGAACCTTTCATAAAGGTCATCATAGGTCGGTGAATACCCTGCTCTTGCTATTGATTCTTCCAGAAATTCTACAAGCTCAACATCATCCCTAGCCATCTCCAAGCAGGACCTTATCATTCCGGGGAGGGTGTAGGCTGCACCATTCTCTTCTCTCATCTTGAGGCTGAAAAGGTATAGCCTTCCATTACCTGGTGGTGAAAGTTGGTCCAGCCCATTCACCCAGTGCTTGATCCCTTCTGAAACTGTTGTTCCCTTAACCTCCACAGAAACATTCTTCCATTCGAAGTCGTGCGTACCACCATAAGGGCCCCGCCATCCATAAATCAGAATAGATGATTCAAAAGGTAAGATCCAGTTCTTTATGAACCATAGTTCAGAGAACAGCCCGATTATCTCATCCCTTGAGAGCGGATTCACTGTGATACTGCCCCAGAAATGTCTCCATCTTGAAAGTACGAGTCTGACCGAATCCGATCTGGGCCTATTGGTCTGACCGATCGTCTGGGCCATCTGACGACCGACGATATCAAACATCTCCTTTTCTGATTCCTCCTCAAGCTGGATATCAATATATCTGACCTCTGGTGTATCCCCCGCGTTTCCGTGGATGTGGAGTGACTTCACGGTTGCAGTTATACCCCTGCTCCGTTTGTCCTGCCTGAAATCATCTCCGGATTCGAGTGGTATGAGGAAATGTCTGCTGCCAGAAGAGTCAATCGCAGCAAGCAGAATATCCGAGGTCTCTGGAAAGCCTAGACGGGCAACGTAAGTGTCGCCGGCAGGTCTTTCTGCCTCAAGCTTTGTCCATTCTGGTCTGTCAGGTCTCCTGATCATACGGCCTCCATCCAGCAGTCCCGGTGAGGTACGCTTGGACAGCTTCCTGTTTTCGTGATACTGGGAACGAAATGGCAAGTGCTATCAGGTCTCTTCTGTTTGGATCATCTTCTTTCTCAAATAGAGGGACTCTGAGGGGGTGATGATCCGTTGGGAAAGACCTGCTGCTTATGGGATAGATCAACAGCAGACCCTTCTCAGGAGAACGGACCTCTCTTGCGATCACATTCTTAGCCATTTTCTGCTTCTGCGAGGAAATCTCATCAAGTCTCTCAATCTCACTGAAATCCAGTCCAATTTTCTCATCGCCAGGGGACGTGACAACACCTATGGAGTTGCTGCCTTTAATTCTGGTACGGTTTATCTGGTTGATTCGTTTTCCCTCGACAGCCCAAGACGTCACGCCCAAGTCATCGTTTCGGGATTCAAGGCCCATGATAGAGACTGTCCAGTTTATGAGCTCATTTCTTGCGTTAAGTTTATTTATGTACGATATGACGACGTCTCTGTTTAGTCCTGCTTTTTCTGGGAAATCGCTCTGCTTGAAGTCTGATAGAAAATCCTTAACAATACCCGGGCCGACATCATTCCATATAGGTCCCTGTTTAGTCCATTCCTTCACCTTACCAAGACGACCTACGAGAGAGAGAACTGCCAGGCGATTCTGATCTTCCTGAGATGCAAGTCCCTCCGGGTCGTTAAAGGGAAACTTGAATGTCTGAACAACATTCCCTGAATAACTCTGGGAAATCACGATCTCCCTTGCATATCTTCTCTTGAGCGGGCTCGTGACCTGCATCGATGGATGTTTCAGTATCCTCATACCAACCTGACGGGGTGTCAGCTGCATATCCTCGTAAACCTTGATATCCGCTCTCAGCTGATTTTCCACGAACGCAAGAAGGGCAAACTGATCTGAGAGTTTTGCTGTTGTCCAGATTCTGGTCAGGTCAACATATCCCTGACGGAAGCCGAACCATCTGGCCATCTGCATCAGCGTATCATAATTCGGTGAATCTCTGACAAAGTAGCTTGAAACTAGACCTTCCAGTGTCAAGCCTCTCGAAAGTTTATTTCCACCTATGCATATTGCCTTTAATCGAGGCTCCCGCACGAAATCAAGAACCTGTCCAGTGAAACTGTTCAGAGTTCTCACCTGCGCAGACTCGATAAACTGCACCACATATTCCCTCAATCTGTCGAATGTAACCTCATACCCTGGTGAGATCGCCTGAGTCAGAGGTATGAAATCCTCTTCCCACATCTTTCTCAGTCTTGGAAGGATCGAAGGATCATCTGAGTAACGCATCTCGTTTTTGAATTCTGAAATCTTATCGCCCACAATCTCTGCTATGTCCATGTGGGATTCTATTCTGTGACTTGTGTGAATGAGCATGGTCGTTGGCTCATTTCGGTATCCTCTCTGGATTCTTGCAGCACCCGATAGTATGAATCCCAGAATGGCCTCTTCGAGACTTTTTGGAAGATGGCCATTTTCCAATTCATATACGTCATCTTCAGGGACCAAGCGTATCACATCTATTCCTGAGGTTGATTTCTCTCCATCAGCACTCTCAAGACCGAAAAGTTCTTCTGCTCCGAAGTAACCCTCCGGTTTAGGAAGATCAACTATGAAATCCTTTGGATAGAGATCGTTCTCAAGAGTTGGGTCATAGGCATCGTGTGGAATCAGAATGTTTGCAAACGGAGTGGCTGTGTAGGCGATATATACAGATTTCTGAAAGTGGTTGAGGAGCTGCCTTATCAGCCCATTTATCGCTGATGGAGGTTCATAGTCTTGTAAAGGAGGTTCATCTTCTGGCTGGTACGATCCTCGTGTATCTATGCTGGCCAGATCGGCCTCATCATCGATCACGAGTGTTGGTATCTCTGTGAGAATGTCCTTGCTCGCTCCGTCCAACCAGTGGATCAGGCGTCTTAACACAGGACCGTTCTTTTTGACAACCAGGAGTACCGGTTCGGGCCCCTGAAGTGAGGCCTGATTTGCGTTTCCCGGGTCAAAATCTCCATCCAGATCCGATGTGGTGAATCTGTGCCACTGTCTTCCGGTAGGCGGAAGTGGAACGTGATTATTATCTCCGGAAAAACTCCCATAACCCATCAGTTCCCTTGTTAGCCTGATCTGAGTCTGCATTCTGAGACCCTTATCAATTCCTGACAGTACGATCACCAGCCGGTATCCACAATCCGCCGCCTTTGCGATCGTAGCTGTGAAGTTTGCCGTTTTCCCGCTCTGAACAAACCCGAGAACAAGACCCCTCACATCAAAATGATCATCCGATGGAGACGGGAGTCTATTCATTATTCTGTCCGTTGTAGCATCCAGTTCCTTCAATGACTTGGAAGGCCATTTCTGCTGAAGAAGAAATTCTCTCAGTCTTGGCCAGTAATACCATTGCCTTCGATCCACACTCGCAAACCAGTCGCTCACCGCTCCTTCGGTTATGAATCTTGCTGGCTCAAGTACAATATTTTCATCAATACTGATCTGAGAAAATATCTTCTCGCGAAACTCTGGAGGTATCACAGGGTTTTTGACAGCATCTTCCTTGGATATTCCAACAGCTATCAGATGTCTGACTATTCCAAGTGCTTCCTGCTCGTTCACGGTGAATCACTTCCCGTATAAATAATCGGCCTCATCATTCCCACCTCAAATTACACTCCAAGTAACGATGCAACCTCAGGAAAATCAGTTCTTATCCTATGCAGAATTCTTTCCAAAGACCCAATATCACCATTTCTTTCTGCCCCCTTTTCTAGAGCATATAGGAAGAGGGCCTTCAGTGAGGAAAGTCGGAGTTCAGCATCAGCAGTGATATCCTGAACCTGTCCCATAAGTCTGCGAATTGAATCGTCCATATAAACGCCGGATTGTTGGTCATCTCTTGGATTTGTTGAGCCCGCACTGGCATTACTTCCTTCCCTAACAGGCGGTATTACAGTTTCCGCCCCACTGCTTCTGACATGCAGTGGAGGACGTCCTCTTCCAACGGTGGAGACATCTCTACCCTGGCTCTCAGAGTTGTTGAACCTATTAGAACTGCCACTAGACCTGTAAAGCCTGTTGGCTGTTGAGGTGACCTTCACGATTACAGGTCTTAAAGCTTCAATCAGGTTCTGCGGTAGATCTATACTGCTCTTCCTCACATCAAGGTCCAGTGCCATATCGGCATCAGATGTGAAGTAGAGGGCAACACGGGCGAATTTAGTATGTTCATCTGGTGTTCTCATGTTATTCCATCCTCCATATTGTATCAACCTGTTCTCCCTGTAGATATAGAATCCCTGAAGCTCATTCCACCTTCCCCTTCCATAATATTCAAAGGCCTCCCTCGAAGAGAAATCTTCCTGATTCGGCAGCACATAGGAACTGTAACGCACTGAGTATACGCCTTCGGGCCCCTGTATTGCAATTGTTGATTCGTCCAGTGACAGTGTTGCCCTTTCAGACCTTGCAAATGGGTCCCATGGCTTCACTCTGTTTCCATTCACACTGATTTCACTAGGCCTGCTGTTGGCCTCACCCGATATAAACCTGTGAAATACCATTGACAGATGGTTCTCAAGGTCTCTCGCCATCTCATTGAATTTCTTCATTGCGGGGGCTCCTGAGGGTATCTTATATTTCATCATTCTGTCAAGAAACTCCCAGAAGACAACAGTCCCGTTAGAGTTACGAAGGGGATCAATGATTTTAGGATTACATTGCTCTGCGGGAAGATCCATTATCTCCCATTTATCTGTTTCCTCTATCTCATCTAGGTCGAGCCTTCTTACCTCTATTTGTGACCCTCCCAAGATTGACCTACTCGCTACTGTAAGTCTCCTGCACTGCGAAATCGATGCTGTTTTCAGTCCCAATCCGAATTTTCCAAGTTCATTCTTCTCATATGTCCTTTTTGTTCCAAGTCTCATCGCCTCTGTCAGCTCATCTGATGTCATCCCTTTTCCATTATCTGCTATTCTCACCCAAGAAAACTCTCCATCAAATTTCATCATAACATCTACCTTAGTTGCTGATGCTTGAATCGAGTTATCGATTATGTCCGCTACAGCCTTTACATAGTCGTATCTTAGGTTTCTCAGAGAATTTATAAGCCTCCTGGCAGATGGAATCACAGGTATATACTTCCTCTTCCTCTCATCACTCATTTCTGATCACTCCACTTTACTAATCCTGGCGATTTGAAAAGAGTTGAGACATTTTGAGGGTTTCATTTCCCCAGATCCTCCCTCATC
>JAJYUV010000050.1 GCA_021792355.1 Thermoplasmata archaeon
AAATTCGCAGATTATGAGATCACCAAGGTGAGGACGTATCAACAGGTCCCACCACACATCAAACTAATGCAGAAACTGCAGCTGGTCGATTACGAGCCTGGTTCCGACCAAGGTAACATGCGGTTCTACCCTAACGGAAGATTGATGAAGAGTCTACTTGAGAAGTACGTTACAGAGAAGACGATTGGCTATGGTGCCATCGAGGTGGAAACTCCGATAATGTACGACTACGGACACCCGGCCCTAAAGGAGTATCTCAACAGGTTCCCTTCAAGGCACTACATCGTGAAATCCGACGACAAGGAGTTCTTCCTCAGGTTTTCGGCCGATTTCGGCCAGTTTCTCTTGATGAGCGATGCGACTGTTTCGTACAAACAACTACCTTTCAGATTCTATGAGATTACGAGGTACAGTTTTAGGAGGGAACTTAGCGGAGAGCTCACCGGATTGAAACGATTGAGGGCATTCACAATGCCTGATATGCACACCATGTGCGCCGATATTGATCAGGCTAAGGATGAATTCAAAAACCAGTTCGATTTCTGCATGGCAGTTCTCGACTCCATTGGCATACGGCAAGGGTCATACGAGGCGGCTATAAGGTTGACGGAAGAATTCTGGAGAGAAAACGGAGATTTCATAAAGTATCTCGTGAAAACATTCGGCAAACCAGTCTTAATTGAGATGTGGAATTTCAGATATGCATACTTTGATCCGAAATTTGAATTCAACATCGTTGATTCTATGGGAAAAGCAACTGCCCTTTCAACTGTCCAGATGGACCACGAGAACGGTAAGAGATACAATATGACATATATAGATGCAAACAGCAGCAGACAGTTCCCTATAATTCTTCACGATTCTCCTAGTGGTGCCATCGAGAGGGTTATCTACGCATTACTCGAACAGGCAGCTGAAGAAGAAAAGAAAGGAAAGACTCCATCTCTTCCACTGTGGCTTTCTCCTACTCAGGTAAGACTTATACCACTCGCGGACAGACATCTAGAAAAGTGTGTAGAGACAGCAAAGTCGATGAGTGAAAGGGGATTAAGGGTTGACGTGGACGACACTGACGCGTCCCTGGGCAAGAAGGTTAGGAACGCTGAGCAGAACTGGGTTCCATATGTATGCGTCATAGGTGACAGAGAAATTGAGTCCAACAGACTGTCAGTGCGGATACGAGGAAAGCAGGGACAAAGTGAGATGTCCCGTGAAGAGCTGGAACAGGAAATCCTGGTATCTGTCGGAGAAATGCCAAAAGCGCCTCTATCCCTATCAGTGATGCTCTCCAAGAGGCCCATATTTAGAGGATGATAGAACAAAAGACGTTTCTCCGTGGAAACCAATTCACATTTTGATTCGATAACTTTTTTAAGTAGTCGAAATTTTATATTTAGAGCTGGAAAAATGACAGTAGATCAAACCCTAAACAACACCGTTGTAAGTGATGGCGAAATGCTTGAAGAATTGAGGAAGATCAGGACGCTGCTTGAGCCCAAACCTGCGCCTCCTGCTCCCGCTCCTCCAAAGGGTCTAGTAAAGGAGTTCAAAGTTTTTCTAGAGCAGTACAAAGTGATGGGAATGGCGGTAGCCTTTATCCTAGGCATATATCTGGGACAGCTAGTAGTAGGCTTGGTCAATGATTTCATTATGCCGCTCATCAATCTCGCCATGCCGGGAGTGAATTGGACAACAATCCACGTTGGTCCATTCCTTGTGGGACAATTTTTAGCGACCCTTATAACGTTCCTGATCGTTGCCTTCGTAATTTTCCTAATGGTAAGAACCACGTCAAAGTACGGAATCAAGTAATTTCTTTTATTTTTGTTTTTTTTTAAAGATCCGTTTCTGAAATTTTCATAAAGAGTTAAGTTATTATTATATACTAAGTCTTACTAACGTATCTATGCAGACAACACAAGGTCAGAACAAGTGGGAGATAGATAAAGCGCATAGCAATCTGGAATTCTCAGTTAGGCACATGATGATTTCTAACGTGAAGGGCAGATTTAAGAATTTTGGTGGAGATATTAGGCTAAACCTGGATAAGATTGAAAATTCTGCGGTAAAGCTCGAGATCGAAGCAAGTTCAATCTTCACTAACGAAGAAGATAGAGACAAACATCTGAAATCGAAAGACTTCCTTCACGTCGAACAATATCCTCTAGTACTATTTGAGAGTACAAAGGTGGGGAAGACTGGCAATAGAATAGATGTTGAGGGAAAGTTAACGATAAGGGATGTTACGAAGAACGTTGCAATTTCTGGAGAACTCCAAGGACCAATTACGGATCCATATGGAAAAAAGAGAGTAGGATTTGATGGTGAGACCACCATTGCAAGGAAAGACTTTGGATTGACGTGGAACATGATACTTGAAGGGGGAGGTCTCATGGTGGGAGACAACGTCAAAATTGACATCCACATGGAGCTAACCGCTCCCTAATTTTTTTTGAATTCGCACATTCTTTGTTTACAAGGAAGAAGCTCTGACGCAATAAGGTTTAATCTGGGTTCTAATTAGACTTTCCGTTGAATTATAAAACCAATGCCTATTCTATCAGATCCTTTATAGAGGAACTGAGAAAGAACCATCCGGAAGAAATTTTTGAAGTGGATGAGAAAGTTAAGGTGGGTTTTGAAACCACCGCCTACTTTCTAAATCTTAGGAAGAGAAATCCAGTAGTTCTGTTCAACAATATAGATGGTTACGATGGCTTCACCCTGGTCACAAACATTTTTGGAAGTGAAGAAAGATTCGCTAGAATAGCTGGATTCAAGTCGATAGGAGGAGCTATGGATCGATTGACAACCATGGCAGCTAGCGTTCCTACCGAGTCAATAATTGTCTCCAGAAAACAAGATTCTTTTCAGAAAACGATCACCGGTGAAGAGATCAACCTTTTCGATCTCCCCATTCCATCTCACTATGAAATGGATGGATCCAAGAAAGGTCTCAGCAGATACATAACTGCTGGTCTGACCACAACAATAGACCCGGAAAGTGAAGACATCGTAAACCTGAGCTTTTCAAGAATTCAACCATTTGAAAGAAACAAGTTCGCATTTGATGCTGGTAGCCACGGTAATCTCTGGAGACACTTGAATGTCTCAAGACTAAGGGGTGAACGACTCGGGATGACCATCCTTGTAGGAACCAATCCTATATTCTACATCTTAGGGGCATCCTTCATAGATAATGAGTTTGCAAAAGCAAACAAGTTCTTTAACATCTCTTTTGAACCGGGTCGCCTGAACTCAATTCCAATACCTAGAGACACAGAGATTGCGATAGAAGCTGAATTCCAACCAGATGAAACATTTGATGAAGGCCCCTTTGCGGAATATGTCGGCTATATGGGATACGATTCTACGAAATTTGTTGCAGAAGTCAAATCGATTCTGATGAAAAAGGATCCAGTGTACTATGATATTCAACCTTCAAATTCAAGCGAGCACGTTAATCTCTTCTCGATACCCAGATCATCAATTGTTATGAAGTCGGTAAGTCAGACACTTCCAAAGGGCCTTAAATTTGATATCAAATGGCCTCACTATGGTGGGAGATTCATCTCGTTTGCGTATCTGGACAACCCCAATCCTGGTATGGCCAAACAACTCGGAATTTCAATACTCGGACTTGATCCTCTGTGGAACAAGATCGTCTTTGTGAATGAAGGAATGACTCGATTAAACATTGAAACTGCTCTGACTAATCTTGCACAGATAAAGAAGTACTCAGAGAACAACGTCGCGAGAATTTTAGGTGTTTTCGTAATCAGTTCCGATCCTACTCGGGATGAACTTGGAAGAACTGGAAAGATTGTATTTGTTACCAGGGCCAAGCCTCTAAGAATTGAGAAGTTGATAAGAGAAGATCGTACGATATTCAAGACAAGGGAAGGGACCGTTCTTTTCTCACACGATAATCTTGACGACTGTAAGGTTGGTGTTGTCGTGAGTGACGATATTGATATAAGAGACGAAGAGCAAGTAGGATGGGCTATTGCAACTCGATTGAATCCTGAAACGGACATTGAAATACGGGATGACAGAATCACTTTTTTGGCAACACGGAAAGTACCACCAGTTGCGGGAATACCTAAAAAAGTTGAAGAAAAAATTAAAAGAAAATTTTAGTCATTTGCTTACTGTATCCATTGATGATTCCATTGACCTTGTACTCTTGAGTTCTTTGAGTCTTCGCCTCTTTATGTACATAAATGCGACTGTTATAACCGTCCATATGACGAATGCGAGCGAACCCGTTAACACCGGGTCAGTTATGAAGACGCTCAAGCCTACCACAGCTGGATTTGGGACCCCGATGAATGTTGATCCAAAGATGAACAGAAAAATAGCAATTGAGACAGAACTGAGCAAGATGGTTCTTAATCCGAATCTTCCAATGAACTTCTTGTTGATTGACGGGAAGGCAGAGTTGATGATGATGTGAACAAAAAGTGTTCCGAGCGTTGCACCGATAGCTGCCATTATGAATGCGTTGAATCCGCCTAATATTTCAACACCTATCGCTGAAATTGCAAAAGCAGACAACGTGACGATACCGGCCGAAATATATGGAGTCAATCTCTTACCGTGTGTTTTGGACAGTGCCTTTGGAACAAGACCGTCCCTTCCCATTGTCATTAGCACTCTAGATGTTGCATTAGTCAAAACAACAAGCCCGGTCAGTAGACTGTTTATGAAAAGTACTGTAATGAGTATCGCTGCACCAACACCAACGAAGCTACCCAGGATGGATATTCCTGGTACGAGGGCTCCAGCATAATTGGCCATGTTTGTTGGCCCGTAGGCAACGGTGAAAAAGTAAGCAGTGAAGACGTAGAAGATTCCTAGGATGATCACCGAATACAAAACGGATTTACTAATAGACACCCTTGGATTCTTAGTCTCCTCACCAAGTGGAGTTGATGCGCCGAATCCTGCAAATGAAGTATACATCAACAGAACTCCAAGTGCGACACCTATGATTGGATTTGGAGAGTAATCTGAGAACCTGAGAGAAAATACAGAAAGGTTGTTTATGGAAGGGTGTGTGGCGAGTACGTAGAGACCCATGGCGACGATTACCCCAATTTCTATAAGCGCCATTATCATAGTATAGGAGGTGGATATCCTAATCCCCCTTACAGAAACAACAAACCCGTACAACAAGGCAGCTAGTAGAAGGGGAACGGCGAAGATTGGCGAAATGTTGATGTTGAAAAGGTAAGAAAGTGCCGCTGGTACGAATACGGCTATGCTAAGTGCTACAAAGGCTATCGCCATTATTTGGTAAAAGATGTACATGTAACCTGTAAACAAACCGACTGAGGGGCCGTGTCCTACTTTTACGTAATCGTAGTAACCTCCAGAACCAGAGACTTTCAGGGAGATTTTGCTTATTATATACGCGTTCAGGAGCACAACGAAGAACGCAATCAGAGCTGTTAGTGGTAGGGCACCTCTTGCATAAAAAGCTGCCCCTGTAAAAGTCGCAACTGCAGCACCGGCAGGTGCAGCGCTTGCAACTCCCTGTAACAAAGATTGTCTAAGGCCAATTGCATTCGAATGAAGCTTAGACTGGGACATTAAACTCTCTCCGTTTCTCCGTCTTCCAGGGCACCGTTTCTATTAATGGATGCTTTCATACAATATTGTAAATATTTTAGCAGCATAGTCATCATTTCTACTTCATGGTAAGATTATCCACTATATTAAACTTCTCTAATTCGATAGCGTGTCAGGATACAGTTATGAGAATCTACGAGTTCCAATAAGGGAGACAATCGCCCTCTCTAGAAAGCGTGATGTACGACTGTGTCATCCTAAGATTGCTCCCTTTCTGAAGATACTCGATTTCTCTCCATCGAAGACCTTGACTGAACTAGGTCCAATCACCAGTATTTCGTGGTTTTTCACTTGTATTCCAGTACTTTCTCCTAAGGCTATGGTTGGTATTCCTGTTCTTTCTGAGTACTCGGCTGCGAAATGGTCATACTTAAGACCATTGTGATGGAAGCATTGAATACCCTCTTGCAACATCCAATCCTTTCAGAACTTTTAGTTCTACCTCATTCTTGTCAGCATCTCCTCCAAAATATGCAGTTCCGATGTCTCTTCCAAGAATTATATCACCGGTGTTTCCACCGAAAACTGGCAGGTCTTTCGTGATTTATATGACAAGCAAGCGGTCAAATCCCGACTCCCTTACCTGTTTTAGCAGGCTGAACGTATTTCCGCCTCCAATAAAGACGCCAGAATATCTTGCCAAGTCTTCATAACTCCTGTTCTGAAGGTCAGTCCACATATCTATCCTCGTAAGGCTGCTCCATCCGTGCGTAGAGGTAATCCAATCATAACATTGCCCGAAGGTAGATCTTGTGAGAGAAATTGCTACTGGAATGTAAAGCAATCTACCACTTTCTGGAATCGATTTAGCCAGAAGTTTCACAAGACTAACGTCACCTCTAGTTCCACCCCCAGAAAGCAGAATGTTCACCATTCGATGTTTAATGTCAATCCATATAACTAGATTTTATGAACGACTTTTTCCAGACAGCAATAGCTGAAAGGGGAGGGCTGGAGACGATTCATAATACGCAGAGAAGAGACAATTCAGCTCCACTGAAAAAAACAAAAATGGTATAAGAATTACGAGATGAGACAGATAGGATATTTCAGGACTTGGTAGCAATGAATTTGTAAGATGAATGAAATCCTCTCAGACTGGGCTGCAATTTCATTTAAGCCAGAGAACCATGTCAAATACGGTTTGACATTCCTCGAGATTTAATACACAACTAGGCTAGATTTTAAATCTATCAGTAAATAGTCACTCCCTTGATTTTACTAGACTTTTTCAATTCCGGGATGATAGAAGCAGGTATCGGCGATTCCGTGATTATGTACAACTTCGGGTCACTCACTAGGTCTGGGTCATCCCCTATAGCTTGTCTAATACTTACCTTGTGTTTGTACAGCACTTCGACCGTCTGATAAATGA
>JAJYUV010000051.1 GCA_021792355.1 Thermoplasmata archaeon
CCGATAAGGTAGTTTGTTCCGCTTAGTCGATCACTGTGAGTTTACGCCTTTCAACAGCCCTGCTCTCCGGGAATGTATAGCGTCCACTGTCTGCCGGTTTCTTTCTTTATCATGATTCATGACGGGGAACCTGTCTCCGTCTGGAAATGGTAAAGCGAAATTTATAAAGTTAAATCTGGTGCAACTAGCTCTTCCCCAATGGGTAGATGTCAATGAAAAATGTTCTTTTGCCCACGCTGTCATGACGGTAACAGCGTGAGAGCCGGAGAGGCAGCCGATGAACTCTATGACCTTCGGGGTCGCTCGGTAGATTGCTGCCCTTCGTCTCGACATACTACCCTGCAACAAAGGTGAATAGAAGACTGATTGGATTGGACACACATAAACATACCGTATTCGTAACAGAACTGCCTGAGGTGCATCTCCCTTCCCAGTTCTCTGATGATTTAAGGAGCATAGTGAGATACAGGAAATCCCTGGGCGAAGAGATCACAATGATCAAGAACCGCGTGCATGCAATCCTTGCAGGAAACGGTATCTCCGTCAGTGCGACCGATATCTTTGGAAGGAAAGACCTCAGGGAGATCGAATCCGGATCGCAGAAGCTCAGAACTACGGAGAGGATTCTGATGAGCGACCTGCTTTCGCGCGTGTCGGATCTCATCGAAAAGGAGGGAGCAATGGAAGACCAGATAGCAGCAATGGTTGCGGATAACGAAGACGTTCACCTCCTCATGACCATCCCGGGCATCAATCTGTACTCAGCAGCCTGCATCATCTCAGAGATCGATGATATCTCCCGATTCCACTCCAGGGAGAAGCTCGCCTCCTATGTCGGTCTTGTTCCCAGAAAGGATCAGTCCGGAAGCGTTGACAGGAGAGGTCACATAACCAAGCATGGTCCTTCGATGCTGAGGTTCATCCTGGTGAACGCGGCTCACACCGTGATCAAGTATTCCAAGAGGATGAGGTCGAAACACCTGAGCCTGGTCAGAAGGCTGGGAAAGAACAGATCCATAGTGGCAGTAGCGAGACACCTCCTTGAGATCATATACACGATGCTCACACAGCGTACTGTGTTTGTGGACAGCATCGATCGCCTCACGGAAAAGAAGATGGCGGCAATGTCGGTCAGATCAAGAAAGCCTCAGGTGATCAGGGAGATTGAGGAGTTCCTAACAATATTAAGGGGGAAGAGGCTTAGGAAGGAGTCGGAAGAACATTTTTCATGGAAGTGATAATTAGGAAACATCATTGCATCGATTTCTCCTAAAGGTGTGGCCCTTAACAAGTGGAAGCATATGTGTTACAAACCACAACCGATCGCATGTCTTAAGGAAAGAAGAATCTATTCAGTACGTGGATAAGGGTTAATCATGTCAGAATTTATTGAAGTTGTCAACTTGTCGAAAAGCTTCGGCCGTAAGACGATATTCTCAAATCTGTCCTTCGCCACAAGGAATAATAAGACACTATTGCTGGGTGAAAACGGCATAGGAAAATCTACCATTTTCAGAATGATGTACGGCTTGGAGAGGCCGAGCTATGGGTCAATTTCGATAATGAAGATGGACCCACAGCTAGAAACAGAGAACATGAGGAGGCACGTGGGATATGTCCCATCTGAACCCGCATTTCCTTCTTACCTTCTTGTTAACGATTTATACGATCTCGTAAGTTCGTACGCATCCACGAATGAAATAGAACGACTTGAGATGGAACTATCCTTGCATTACATAAGACACAGGACTCCTAAGTTTCTTTCTTCTGGTGAAAAGCAAGGACTAGCATTTATTATGGCCATGAGCACCAAGAAGGAAGCGTATCTCATGGATGAACCAGTGTCCGCAATGGATAGGGAAAGGAGACTCAGAACACTTAAAATTATCAATGAATATCCGGGAAAAATACTGATCTCAGCCCACGACATTGCTGAGGTGATGACTCTGTCCGCCGACGCGTTGAGAATGTATAAGGACAACTCGTCTCAGGGTGCGCTTACGCAGCATATTAAAACCACCGACCTCAACATCACGATATCTTTTCTCAACTATGCGCCCAATACCGAAAGAATTGAGGATTCCGGAATTTCATTCGAAAGGAAACCTCCTGTGGTAACCATAGGTAATGATTTAGAAGACTTGCAGAAGTTGATAGGCCTCGTTTCGAACGACTTTATACTCGCGATGAGAGATATGAATGTCTAGGGTATATTCCGTCGTCATATGGTACAGCCGGTGGCTGTCAAACTCACCCATGATCTTTGTCGCTTATGTTTTCGCTTTGCTGATTTCCTATTTGGGGCAAATCTATCCTGACGATATTGTTGTGGTGGCTTTGCTCCTTGAGTTGGACATCTTTGCCATGCTTCTAACTTTTTCTGCAAGAATTTCGAGTCTGTTCGAAAAAAAAGAAATACTGGGGCTTATTAATTACCCCTCTGGTTCTCTAACGCTGATTTTTGGCATTATGATTGCAAACTCACTTTTTCTTCTTCCTTTGAATTTGGTGGTTATCCTTTCTTCACCTACCACGACAGGTTTCAATTACTTTATGGTATTATTTTTCTATTCCGTTTCCTACTCTCTAATCTCCTATTCCGTTTCGATAACGGCCAAGAATATTGGGACTGTCAGTGCTCTGTCATTGATCTATCTTGTTCCGGTGATTGTTGGTGCTTCATCTCCACTGGGTCAAGAGGAATCTTTCTTTAGAAATGTCGCAATGCTGTCTCCCGTATCGGGACCTATTTTTGTTCCGACTCAGTATTTCGGCACTCTTGTTCTTGAACTCATCGTTCTTTTGATGGTTGGCGTCGGAGCGTTGATCTTGGCATCTTGGAATTTCAGGAGGCGTGACATTCTATGAAACTTTTTAAGATGCTCCTCCTTCTTACGTCAATTCTGGTTCTCTTGCACATTCCATTCCTGATTTCGAGCACGCACTATGTATTACCGGGCCAAGAAAAAACATACTACGTCGGAAGCGGCTACCTTTTAGGAGTTACATTTTCTTCCGCACACTGTAACACTATCACTGTACAAATCAACGGAGAGAACGAAACTCTCTCGAATGGAATACAATCTGATTTTTCAGTAAGTGGAGTTGCTTCTATAATTTCCCAAGATGGGCAGTTTGTTCTCAAGGTTGTTATATTCCCTACCGTTGTGCTTAAGCTCGAGTATGCGTCGTTTTCTATCCCTTCAACTTTGTTTCTTGTTTTTATAATAAGGCGAGAGCGGTTTCATCTCAAGGAGTTTGAAAGTTAGCCAATTCACTCGCATTCGCGAATAAAATCAGGCAGTCAGTGACTCCTAGTTACGGCAATAAAGCTATTCGGTATAATACTTTGAAACTTCGTGTCTTCCTTTACCCTGTCGAATTTCCACCGTATTTTCCTAGCTGGCCGGGTCTGGGATCATCATGCAGGACTCTCTCAATGCCTCCCTCAAGAAAGCGTTTCTTTACCCCTAAAACAGTTCTCATATCTTTCCATACAATGCTATTCAGTTACGACAGTGTACTCTCATCAATCTCCACGAATATTCTTTTCATGGTGATTTATAGGCGATAACGATTAGTAAATATGCCGTATCATAACATTGTCAAGACGCTAGTAGTAAATAATCAATCCAGAGTACACCAACAAGATGCCGATTATCACCCAAATGAATGCAAAAGCAATGCTGTTCCTCAGGAACCATTCTCTTCTTTCACCTAAGTAGAGAACGCCAGTAAAGCCTATTGGAACCAAGGAGACCAGAATTCCGGCAGTGATATATCCCTTATAATAAGGAACGAATCCAATGTTCGTCTTTTCCAGCGACATTAGTGTGGTCACCGACAGCACGTCGAAGCCTCCCGCGTTTGTGTTGTAGTAATCGCTCAACCAGCCGGTGGCATTTCTTATCACAGGCGTTCCACCAAGAAGGTCGAAGGCGTATCCTCGAATCGATGGAAAAGTTGTGCCGATGATATATGAGACCGTTCCAGAAAGCTCACTGTAGGTAGTAACGTTGTAGGCTAGATATCCATCGGACAAGTATCCCGAACTGATATCAGAAACAATGGAACCTGTTGCTGGATTGCTGAAACTGCCATTTCCTCCAAGATTCGCGTAGTAACTGAATTGCTTCTGTACAAAGTAACCAAATAATTTATCATAAGCCCCCCCCAATAGTATCCCATTTGAATTCCCTACTTCTTTCATTACGCCATTTGGCATTCCGCCACTCGAATATAAATTATCCGTAAGAAGTATACTGCGCAAGTCCGTCATATTATACGCAGAGTCAAAGCCATTGGAGGAGGACAAATTATACCCGGCGGATACAAGATCAATGTAAAATGAAAAGCTTGTGTAAGCAGTCGGCATTACTTCGGAGTTATTTGGACCATAAAAAGATAGTTGAAGGATCGTATCGACTTTCATATCATAGTAATGCATATATTGAGCAGATTGTGGAATCCCGCTTTTTGCCACGTAATCGCCGAGAACCGGAGCAATCATGACCAGAAAAGACACGAACAAAAGAATAGGGTAAACCGGCTTTGCAAGCCGAGTTACCCTTAGTGCCTTCCTGAGAGAGTTCACAAGATGCGGCTTCGGCAAAGATCAGTCACCGAAAAGGACTGGGGGAGAGGTTGCAATAATGACGCCAGAAGTCGTACTTCCCATATTGAGGTTCCACGAACCTTCAATTTTGTTGAGGGATGTCCCAGCGTAGAGGAAAACATAATAGTTTATATGGCAGGATTGCCCCCATATGTTTGACCACTCGAAATTGTGGTTATATTCGAACTGGTACACCGTAATACGTGGCTCATCGGAGTTAGGTACTACCCATTGTGATACCACAAGGTATACCCCACCAGTATAATCGTTGTAGCTGACAAACCCTCCATTAGTGTATGTATCTGCTGAACCCCCATACATCGTATCAACTGACCAAGTTTGCCACGTACTCGAGTAAATCTTGGCAGCCCAGGTGTAGTCGAAAGAATCAGACTCGTGAGCTATCTCTTGCCCCCATATACCGTAAATGGTATCCGTGGTCATTACCATACTATTGTACGTCCCGCTACCACCAACGTAGGAGGGAACTTTGCCGGATTGGCCAATTCCCACATTCAAATTTCCGGTCGCATGGAGACTCGTAAGAGGAACAGCAACTGAGGCAAGAACCATTACCGATAAGACAAGCATTGCGGACATAAACGCGAGAGATCCATCTGCTCTTCGTTTCCTTTTGAATTCTGATTCATAGCGTGGGAATATGGGAAATTATATGAATATTGCGCTGATATGTAAGAGTTCAGCCGTCTGAAACTATCCCGGGTCAGCCCTGAACGGAAGTTTTCCCCTCTTTCTCCGCGACTCAAGTACGGTATAGACCCTGGAGAAATCCCTTGCTCCCCTCCCTGATCTTGATCCTCCGGATACCTTCCTGTACGTTACGATGGGCCTTATTGCCCTTTCGGCCCTGTTATTGGTGGATTCCACCGATCTATCCAGGACGTACCTGAATATGTCATCCCTCTCCCTTCTCAACTGGGTACGGACGAATCCAGCACATCTTTTCGATTCGTATGGGATATCGATCTGCAGAAACTCCTCGCACACTGCCTGCATGTCGGATTCCGTTATGGATTCCACGGGCTTTTCCAGCAGCTTGCCCGCCTTTTCATATGCCCTCTTCAGGGTGGACAGTATGTAATTCCCCCCGGATTCGTTGTACTGGATGAGTTCCTTTGCATCGCCCTTCACATGGGCACTGCACCATGCCTGCGGATTACCCGTCTTCTTCGCCAGCGCGACATAGGTGTAGAAGCCGTCGTGCATGTCCACGCCGTTGTGTTTGCCCAGCACCCTGAGGGGAACCTCATGGGATCTTGATCCCGGTACATAGAGGGATTCCGCCTCAGTGACGAAGACCCATATGTATGAGTTCCTGCCGTCTATGCGCCAGGAGGTCTCGTCCATGTACCTTGCCCTTGCCTTCCTGATCCTCTTCACATGATTCCTGTAATCGGGCCCAAGGTGCCTTGAAAGCTGGTGAACAATGTGCATAGCCTCTCCTTTCGTTACATGAAGGGAGAAGAGATCAATCATCAGTTCCGATACCCTTGCTGCCGGCAAACGTTCCACGGTCTTCATGTAAGCAATGGCAAGCATGATCCTCAGCGACAGGGACGCATTGGGAAGCGCCTCCTCGATTACGGGTTCCACTATCTTCCTGCAGTTTGGACAGTACCGCCTCCCTATTGTATATCTTATGACAGTGTCCTTGTCACGGGGACGTCTTCTATGATCCTTGTCCTCGTGGTGACAGATCCGCTGAGGTCTGACCAGCAGTCAGGACACTGTGTGATGGGGGCACTCTACGCTCCTCGTCCACGTGATCCGGCATGGTCCTGTGGTATCCCCTGTGGCCGATCCTTGCACCGGGTTTCTTCTTCTCCGTCCTTGGAGGTTCAACGGGATCCGCAGTGCTGCTCCCAGGCTTGAAAAAGTATGGCTTTCCGTTCTTCACACCCACGTTATCGGGATGCCTTACCTTATAATCGTCAAACTCCTTCTTCTGTTTCTCGTAGTTCCTGTGCAGTTCCTCATAATTCCTGCGGAGATCCGAGTTCTCCTTGCGAAGATCCTCGATGATCTCTGAGAGATCGTCGATCACCTTCTGGTCCCCTGGCGTCTCTGCAGGTATTTTCTTCAAGTCAATAATATAATGCCGTCAGTATATAGGGATCTTTCGGTTCAAATTGCGGGTTCAGGACAACTTCAGACCACTGAACTGTTACGGTCAAGCAAAATTTTTCAGGGTCCGGAAAAGAAAATCACGGAAAATTTCTAACTGTTGTTTGCCGCCATAGTCCCCAATGGAAAACTTATATCTGAAACGACATGATTCTACCCCTGTCAGATAAATTGAGCGCTGAAGGTTTAGAAGGGGCATTTGAGAAGTTATCAAAATTCGGATTGACGTCG
>JAJYUV010000052.1 GCA_021792355.1 Thermoplasmata archaeon
CTGGCAACGAATGCAGTAGTTCCAGGGGAGAACGCCCCCCTCATTCCACCTGCCGTCCCCGTTATTCCAGTTATTATTGCGGATGTTGCAATTACGTAGATGTTTGTAGAGGCTGCTAGACCCGCCAGTCCTATCAGAGGAAGAACCTCCCCGACGATCAGGGCCCTGCTGTATCCTATCCTGTCCCCCAATACCCCAAGGATGACGGAGAAGACCATGTTGAACAGTATGATCGGTATGAATATCAGTCCGATGAATACTACGCCATAACCTAGCTTACTCAGATAAAGAGAAAATGCCAGCGTGACGAAGATGAGGGAGATGCTTCTTGCTGATCTTGAAATGAGCAGAAATCTGAATGAAGCATCTATCTTCTCTTGCGAGTCACTGAACACGAAAATCCCCATTGCGTCATTATATTAATGCTTGCACTGATTTACCCTTCGACACATTTTGCAAATGCCTTACTACTTCGATTTTGCAGGTTGTGTTAAGAAAATTCCCTCCCTCGTGCACCCGTTCACTGTGTTTGAACCGCCACCATCACATCAGGCTATCTTCACAACAACCTTCAACTGTTCAACGATCTTCGCAAGCTCTTCGTCGTCCTTTGAGAATACCTAATGAACTGGTGGGGGGACCTCTCCTCCCTCTTTCTCCCCCAACGTTTTCTTTACAACTGATTTGATTGGCATATTTCCTTTCCTTAAAATACACATCTTTTTCCATTTATGGAGGATTGTCAGTTTACTTCGTGAAGATCGGAGACCACTTTTTCTGAAACGACACAACGCTGTGAGCATCAGGAATATGGGGAGTGTTAGAAACCTGGATTCCATCGGGCTTGAGATGAACCAAATCTATCCTGTACTGCAGTTATTAGAAATTTCCATAGAAAGGAGTTAAGGGGCAGTTGAAATTCATATCCGATGAAATTCCCCACCATGATGGGAAAATCAGGAAGGGATCACTCAGAACGGACTTCCAGCTCTACACAATCCGCACATTAAGGAACCTTGAGTCTCAAATTAGTGAACCCGATAATTTTATGGTAGAAAGGGGGCAGCTACGAACATTTTTAGCAGATGAAAAGGAACATGCGCTTCCGAGACTGATTTCCTTTCAGGAACACTGGAACAGGAAGTACCACAGATTAACAATCTTGAGAGGAAGATGTACTACCTCTTTACCTGTTTTCGGGAACAACAGGAAATCTTGAGGTCGATACACGGGCGACAATGCGATAGGGAAGGTGAACAAGGGAATAAAAGGTGCATAAAGATAGTTGCTCCCCTCCATCGGAAGACCAAGTGCCAATAGTCATTTACCTCTGAGAGCCAGTGGCGAACCAGAAATGTGGCTCACGTGATATCACCTTTAACTCTAAATGAAGGGACGAGTTGAAGGAGATGGTCAGCACAAGGTATCCACGGAGTTACATAGGAAGTCAGGTCCAATCAATAGTAAGATACTTAAGGTGCTTTTTCAATCATTTGAATGAAGGTATGTTTTAGAATGGAAATAAATCGTTTTAGGCCTTCGACGAAAGATGTTCTTCTAAAATGCTTGACCGTATTTCTCGTAGCAGCAATGATTGTCTCCATGATGCCAAGTTTGATCAATGCACCTTCCGGAAACTTACACGTTAAGACATCTGAACCCCAACCTTATCTTAATGATACGTCTATCTTTCGTAACCATCCTGAAAATTTTCAATTCGGTAGTTCCGTTAATAACTCAACGGGATTAGATTCTAGAATATACTTGGGAAATGTCACTGGGTCTTACCTTCAGAATGTATCCATCCCAGTATACTTGTATAATGGAAGCAATTTTACGGATCTCACTCAGTTATTCTCATTCGACCCTTCCCTGCTTAGGTTTACTGGAATAATAAATGATGTTTCGTCACAAAACGTTACTTTCACTGCAGAAAACCTGACTGATGGAATCGTGAAGGTGTACGGCAACGGCTCGTTTGTCTACATTCCGTATATAACAACACTCTGCTATCTTGAATTCTCCCCAGTCAAAAAGACTCAAATCTCTACTACTGTCTTGCTAGATTATTTCATACTCAATGATGTTTACCATTACTCGACTTCTTCCTCGTCTGTCCTACTTGCAAGGGGGTGGACCAATTTTGGTCCTAGAAACCTCTCGATATCCTTAGGAGTTCCAGGTGGTGCTTACATGTCGCTAAAGGGCACCGGCATGACGAATGCGATAGCTTTTTCTCCATATTTTCCGAACATAATCTATGAAGGGTCTGGTTCCACTGCAAACGCCGGTTTCGGCGGTATAATGAAATCAACGGACGGTGGTCTGACGTGGGAACAGGTAGATCTGGGCATCAACTTCACGATGATTCAAAGTATCTGGGTGGACCCTTCAAACCCCGATGTAGTAGTAAGTATAGCAAATGAATGGGGCGACTCAGGAGGTGTCTTCAAGACAGTCAACGGGGGGGCAAGCTGGCAGGAAACATACAATGGAGCAGGAGACATACTTCAATTTGTTCCGGGAGTTGGTCTTTACGCAATAATGGAGGGATGTGTTCTTTTTTCACCTAATCTAGGAAGTACCTGGAAAGTCATATCGACAACTTCAGACTCTATTGCGTCCGGATTGGTTTTAAACAATGGAAGTAAAATTGAGCTTGCAGCAAATATTCCAGATACTAGTCTAATGGGAATTTTTCTATCATCAAATGGTGGGGTGAATTACAGCCTAGGACAAACATTTAAAACTAGTGGTCTAGTTAATATGATTGCTGATCCTTCAAACTCCTCGATTCAGTGGATGACGCACTGGCAGGGGTATACTAACGATTCCCTCTACAAATCCACTGACGGAGGGTTGACCTGGCGTTCTGTTAACTACACTTCAATTGGCATTTCCTCATTTGCGGTAGGAGCTTGTCCAGCAGTTATTACTTATGCCCCGTCCAATGCAAGTGTAATGTATATGGGGGGAGATGCATGGGAGGCTAAATCTGTTAACGGGGGGAACACATTCAGTCTGCTTATGAACGTTGTTGAAGCTGCCTATGTGATAGTTGTTGACCCTCTGAATGATAGCACGGTCTATGTGGGTGGCGAGCAGGGAGTGTTTGCGAGTCACGACGGTGGAAACACGTGGGGGGGCATAAACAACCGATCATCATCCATAACCCAAGGAATAGCTATAGATGGAAATAATTCTATCATATCATTAGGAAATTTCAATCCCTTCTATTCCACCGACAATGGTTCTTCATGGATTGGTCCGCCTAGATATGTTGGTATTATCGGGGAATATAGATTTGAAGGAGGTGTTGAAACAGCTGATCCTTTTAACAGTTCAATTATCATGTACGCGGCTGGTCAAATGGAGATATCGCATGATGGGGGTCTTAATTACAGCCTCCCTCAAATTGACCAAGCAGGTGTAGATAACCCGGCTGCATCTGAGATGGATGCTTTCGCATTTCTGCCAAACTCTTCTACAATCTTTTATGCTGGCAACCTTGGAATATTTGTATCTAACGACTCTGGGTATATCTGGAATGTCTTAGATAATTCTCCAAGAAATTGTTCTGCCATTACAGGTGAAGTTGTTGCTAATAAATTTGTTCTGTACGCATCAAACTATTCAGGTTTTTTCTCTTCCAGTGACTACGGATTGATCTGGTCGAAGATTAACAATGATCATCTTGAAACAATTTCTATAGATCCATACAATCCTAGCGTAATAGCGGCCACTATCTCTACTGAAGCAATGATAAGCCACGATGGAGGCAAGACCTTCTCTTACGCAAACCAGTCTTCGACCCAGACTCCATATACTTACATGTACCCCGGCATTATTTATCAAAAGTTCAGTAACGGCTCCACCATCCTCTACTTTATTTCAAATCACGGAATATCTGCCTCCACTGATGAGGGCAAAACCTGGGATAATGTAACTTATAACCTCCCTACGTTGGTGATAACGACGATGGAAATTTATGGTAACACATGTTACGTTACGACCCAAGGGTCGGGGCTCCTATATGACCCAAGTCTTTCCGACCTGAGCTTTAACAAGAGCCAACCTGTAATAAGCGGCTACCTCCCATCCGGCTCATCAGCAACAATCGACGATACTTCTGTTACCAATGAAGGATATTTTTCAATTGTAGTAAGCGCAGGAAACGAATCAATTTACTGGAATGGAAAGGAGTTCAGAATGCTTGCTCTCGAAGGGCAACTTTATTTCCTCAACTTTAGCAGCCTCAAGATCAAACTATCACTCTCAAGCGAAAATCTTCCAGCGGGAGTATCCTGGAAAGTGTTTGCAGGTGGAAGTATCTACACTATAAAAGGGAACGAAACAATTGAGATACCTCCCGAGTCAAGCCAAATTTATGTTTACCCTGTGAGTACTGATTACTCTATCTATTACCCTTCTCACGAATTTTACAATTTAAGTGCCTTCCTCATAGCTTCGATCTCAGTGTCATTCTCAGAGCAGGAGAACGTTTCCAGCGTTTACCTTTCTTCAAAAATCTCAGGAGTAATGTGGGATGCGGGGTCCGTCTACAATGACGGTCATATACTGTATTATGGCCAAGGTCTCGATCTGTTTAACGTGTCTGATGATTCATTCATGCCGGTTAATTCTCAGATAGAGGGATACTTCCGTTCAGCAGTTTCATTTGGCTCTGGATTTGTGTTGGGTGGCTCCAATGACGGAAATGGAGGCATCCTTGGATTTTACAATCTTTCCGACATGAACTTAGAGAACATAACTAGCCTGGTGCCACAGACCTGGCAGCACATGGTCTCAGGCACCGTTACATCCGTAACCGCATCCAGGAGCTCAATCTATATTGCTCTTGTAGCAAGAGGCCACAATTATCTGGGAGAGATAAGTGGTACGAAATTCACAAATCTCACTAGCTACATCTATCCGTATCAATACAGCAATGGTGAACAGGGACTTGCAGTTGACTATATCGGTAGCATTAATGCAATAGTGTTCTCCACCTACTGGAATCAGGGTTTCCTCGGTCTGCTATATCTATCAAACTTAACAACAGAGAATTTAACTGCAATGCTCCCCCAGGGTACTGGAATAGGAAATGTGATGTCAACAAGTTCTGAAGTCATCTCGTCAGGACAATATTCATTCGACATCGTTGGAACCGCTTCAAACGGAACGGGTTACGTTGGAATTTTTGAATATTCCGGTAGTTCTTTCCAGCAGACCGATACTTGGCTCCCGTACTTTAGCCCAAGTTCCACAGAATGGGATGGACATGATTACATCGTGAGCGGCCAATGGTCTAATGGTGATTCCTACTTAGTTGCAATTAGTCTAAGCGGTATGGTATCATACATCCCTTCAGGCGTCAAAGGCTACGGGCCAATGATGAATTCCGCAACTAGCATCAACTATTCCAGATTTGCAATTGTCTATTACTATAATGGGAGTATCTTTAACGATTACTACACCCTGCTCAGAGCAGATACAGTATCAGCAGTCAGAGGATTTGTAACGCCAAATAACGGGTCTCTATACATCAACGATATGCAAGTTGGTATCGTGAATTCTGAATTTTCGTTCCCCGTGTTCAGCGGTAACGTGACGATTTCTATTTCTGCCCCAGGATACGTGACTTCAACTCACCAATTATACGTACCGCCATTTTCAACCTCGTGGGTTAATCTCAGTTTGAATACGACAGTCTCGAAGTTATACCAGGTTGTTTTTAATGAAAATGGCCTTCCTTCCGGCACAATCTGGTCTGTGACTCTTAATGGAACTACCAGATATTCAACAGGCAACATAAGCTTCATCGTCCCCAATGGAACATACTCTTATTCTATTGCTTCAATCCCAGGATACTCCATTGTGTCTGTGCTAGGATACAATGAATCCTCCGGTTATTTAAAGGTGGATGGTTATAATTTGAGCTATCCGGTGACTTTCGTAAAGGTCATCAGCAAGGGCTTCTTAACTGGCAGCATATATCCATTAAATGCATCAATCTCAATAAACGGAACGCTTTATCAGGCGGTTAACGGTCAGTTCAACATCTCTCTCAATCCCGGGACTTATGAGGTCAAGGTATCAGCACCCGGGTACTCTACCTATACGACGAACATAACTATCTCGTCGTACTCTGTAAGCAAGCTTCCGATAAATAGCCTAGCGAAAGTTACTGGTCCATCGCCATTTCCGTTTCTGTATATCATTGCAATCTCTATTGTCATTGTTACAGTAATGGTTGTTATAGCGATGGTGGCTATTAAGAAGAACAGGATTAAGAAATCCTGATCTACACCCGACACGATTTTAATACTTTCAATATTTTGATCACTTTTATAGTGTTCCCCTCCTGACTATTTATAACTATATTTGGAACGCTTATCTGCTCTGTAGGTTTTGCTTTACAGTCATTCCCCAGAAGCGGACTTCCTTGAACGATTTGCTATCTTGGGGGATGTTTATCATTAGAACTTGATGTGAAAATAAATGAATGGTAAGAAAAAATTTTACAGTTTCAGAGAGGAGCTCTCTAAGGAACTTGCATTTCATTGCAGTTCTAATAAGGTGTTAAAGAAAATGTTCAGCACAAGGGAACGGTACTGCGAAGAGTTCATAGAATGATCTACTTGCTTTATTATTGATCTACAATCCTCGTGTTTGGCAAACCCTTTAAATTAAAGATTGTAATTGTGTGTCCTCCCACTATAACTGGATGTTTCTACTGCTTATTTTCAAATTTCCTTACCTGAGCATCTGGGAATCCATTCTTATCATCTCCCTGCGTCTACAAAACCTGCTAAAATGTACTTGCACCTCAACACTTTGGCTATGCGAGTGCCGGGATTCGGACCCGGGTTAAAAGCTTGGGAAGCTTTTGTGCTACCGCTACACTACACTCGCTATGAACAAGAAAATTTCTCCGCATATT
>JAJYUV010000053.1 GCA_021792355.1 Thermoplasmata archaeon
CCGCTCTGTATGTTGAACTGGACCTCATACATGTTGAGCGCCTGTAAAGGAGTTCCTGACATTTTAGAGTAGTTGATTACAAAACCAGTAGAACTGAGATACCAGTATGCGAAAGAGGCATTGTATATGTAAGAACTTCCAGACTTCGTTGCATTGATTTCAACAAAGAATGTCTGTGCCGTGGATTTATTGGCTGCAGTCTGTCCACCTGTTCCAGATGGCATTGCTGTAGTGCTGACATCCGCTGCATAGGACGTATTGCCATATGCAATTTCAAGACCGGGTGAAGTCATTGTTCCGTTAAGACCGATCTTGCTGTCAGCAAAGAAATACGTGGCACTCTTCACATAAGAAGAATAATTGTAACTCAGTGCTGACACTGTTGCGTTGGCTGAGTTTTTTCCGGTTGCGTTATGCTGGAATATCTGATATGTTGCATTTGTTACCCATGTTCCGCCTGCTGCTGTATGTGTATAGGTTGCATTCAATGCGTAGTTACTTGAGTTGACATTAAACTGTGGAGGTTCAGTCGTGTAACTCAGGTGGCTCAATGTCAGATTCAGTTCTGTACTCACGCTATTTGCTGGCAAGGCTACCCCTGCCGTGGAGATTTCTTCATAATGTCCTGCTGACACCACAAATGTCATCGAAGTCATGACGACTGCGATGAGGGTCAATAAGACATAGACTCTCCTCAGATTGCTTGTTGCTTCTCCTTTCAATTATATCTCTCCGTTTATACCGTACACGGTATTTTATCTATATGAAGAAAAGTATATATAAACATACTGAGTTGGATAGAAGAGTATTTAAAGTCTGAAAAAAATGGAGAATGCTCTTCCTATCTGTTATGTTTTTGATCAGTTACTCAACCACATAAATATCGTGGTATTTTCCATTGTGCAACACGTAATATCCATCCCTGGTCTTGTAATCTCCCACATCACCCACTTCCGTCTTTAAATATCGTGCTCTTCCTTTGATTGTGTTAATGTAAGGTCTCACACCATTTGGTGGGTGAGGGATTTCATGTTCTCTTCTGTCTCTGCAATAACCTTTGACAACAGTACCATCATGTTTAATGTAAGTGCTTACCCATATCTTTGCGGGATCTGAATTACAATCTCGTTCATTCTGTATATCTCTTTCCCAATCAAAGTCTTTCATGTAAGTATAATATATCAAAAGGTAATAAATATTTTGACGGGAACACTAATTCAAAATAATCGAAAATATTCTATTTTACCATCTACAGTAACCATGTACTTTTGTGCCATCTTTTTTATGGAAGGAAGGTACCCATGTTCCGCCGTATTCTTCACATTCCAGTTTTCTGTCTACCTCATGTGAACATTGCCGTGCTTCAAATTTACGGGCAGCTTCTTCCGCATCATTTGCATAGACGATATATATGTCGTTGTCTCTCATCTCATATTTTTTCACTTCTACCAATGTTATAATAAGTTAAGACTTAATAAATATTTTGGTAGAACACTAATTCAAAAAAATGGAGAGATTTACTCTCTCCTTCTGGCTCTCGCACCTTTGGCTGCATTCCTGCGGTCAACTTCACGATCATGCGCCGTAAGGGTGTCATGAGATTTCCGTTCATATCCTTCCACATGAACATACTTTCCTCGAACTCTCTTATCGTATCCTCTGACATGCTCCATTTCATATCACCCCCCAATGGAACTGGTAGCCTCTTATGGCAGGCATCACCGATGTCATTCATCCCTCTTTTCAAGCATCTTTATCTTTCCATCTTTGCCTTTCCAGTTCTCACTCATCATATCCTGAAGTTCCTTTCCGACCTCACCACTTCTGAAAAGAGATTCTGTTGGAACAGTGACAGATTCAGATTCACGTCTAAATCCCTGCCCAACAGATGCTTTAACGGTTGTGTTTCCGGGATATCTCATGTCAATGTTCACCTTTATCCTCTTCTTGGATATTTTTCTGCAGTATGCCCTGACATGGATACCTTTCTCATCGTGCCCATGCACGTATTCGTATCCCTCAGGACACCTCATTCCACTTGGTTCTATTTTTCTCATGCTCTGTCTTCTATCTCCTCACTACCCACTTTCCTACAGTGTCCAGCAACGTAAACCTTTCCGAATATACCGACTCTCCTGTTATAGCCGTTCACCCAGTAGTAGCCGTCAGGACACTTGTTTGAGCCTTTATAGTTAAGGCTGATCTTATTTCCAAGGATTTCTCCTTCGCCACCGATTTCTTTTTTCTGATAACTCATTTCATTTCACTCTCCTGCAATGACCCGAAACTTCATAACCTCTCCTTTTATGAGAGGAAACCCATTCATATCCCTCAGGGCATCCATGTTCAGAACCCCTGCTTAATCTTTTCTCCTTTCCAATCTTCTTTGCATATTCCAGATCCCTGTGTGCGGGTCCCTTACCATGACTGAAAGCATTCAGGGCAGCCATCTGTCTTTCCACTGTATTGGAACCTTCTTTGCTTTCCTCTCTCCTTATCTTTGAGTACTGCTCAGACTGCGGTTCAGAGAGAAATCCCTTTCCATAGATTCCCTTACGCTTTATGGTGATGCTTTTTACGCATCTTCCGTTCTTTTCATAGTATCCTTTTGGGCAAGTCATATGTTTTGTTACCTCCTCCCAGATGATATTTCTTCGATCTTCCCTTCCTTCTCCAGTTCCTTTACATGTGAATCCTTGAAAAGCCTACCAATAACTTTCCCATTTCTGTAATAGGTTCCATCAATATCCCAGAATCCTTTTCTCACCCGATATTTTCCAACATTAGCTGTCTTTCTGTTATCAGGATTTCTGGCACAGTGACCATCCACCTTCGAGATACCATGTCTCTCTTTTCTGTCATGACCCCTAACCCAATGATATCCTTCTGGGCATTCTACCATCTTTATCTTCTCCTCTTTTTTCTGCAGTAGCCACCATAGGCAACTCGTGGATTTCTCACATATTCGTAGCCTTCCTCACAGTAACCATTTATTGTGTCATTTCCACCAATCCAATGCGGATCTTCCACAGGAGCAAATCTTGGAATTACTCTACTCTCATTTCCATATCTTCTATAGTTTGACACGTTTATCTCCTCCTTCTCGGATTTCGTGGGTTTTTTGCGCAATGACCTTTCACATGTGCCATGACAGTACTTCCACGTGTTGCACCTTCATAAACAACTTTGTTGTAGCCTTTCACCCAGTGAAAACCTTCTCCACATATTCCATCTTTATTGCGGTTATTATGTACAGGTTCCGAATAGTCATCTTCGGTAAACTCAACATCAAAAGAATCTGGAACCATCCCGTTTTTAATGTTCTCTATGAATTCAGTCGGATCGGCATCATTCAGATCAAGATTATTCTGCGCAGCATATTCTCCCCAATCATCATAGTCGTAGGGATTCTCAAAATATGCCCTTCCAACTGCTCCCTCCCATCCTTTGTTTGGTATGTTTGAATCATCCAAAGGTTCAGAAAACCTTCCATTGGGAAATATAAGGAAAAACTTTCCCTGATTGAAAGTTCCGTAATCTACAGCATGAGCCCATGCATGTTTTCTCAGTTCCTCTTTTTCCTCTTTTGTTAATCGCATCATCTTTGCCATGTTCATCTCCTCCTCTTAGTTGTTTTTCTCTTTCCAGAAGAATGCCTGAACTTCACTTCGCCACCTATGATATCCTCAAGCGGATTCATTGGCTGATAGACATCCACATAATCACCACCACCCATTGCATGAGATTCCTTCAAGGTCTTCTTCTTTGGGTATTTGGACATGATCTCTGCAAGTTCTCTGTAATTCTGTATCCTGGCTTCTCTCTCCTCAGTAGTCGGTTCCCTGCAATAACCATGAACGTAGGTTCCATCATCTTTCCTGTATCCACTGACAAAGGTTTTCCCCTGCTGTCTGCATGCATTCTCCAGAAGAGTCTCATTATAGCTGAAGGCATGTTTCCTGTCATATTCATCAGACCAGTTCCCTTCCTCATTTACGAAATAGTCTTCAACACCGTTTATGTTTCTTTTTGTTACCATTATTCAGTCTCCTTCTTCAACTCTTCGTTTTTCCCTTATAGCAGATTCCCTATCAGGATATCGTGTCCTGGAAAAATGTGTTCCGTTTTTATTATACACATTTACAAGGTACTTGCCCTTCATTTTTCCTCTTCTTTCGGGTTTTATAACAGCAATACGACCTGTTTTTGTGATTCTCCCGATTGGTGAATAACCTTCATAGGGAGGCTTTCTGCAGTAGCCAGATACTCTTTCACCATTCTCTTTGAAGTATCCAGGAACCCAATACATGCCCTTTGATTCACACTCATCTCTTTCTGGGCTTTCCCAGTACCATGCTTTATCCTGATCTTCTTCAGGTATTCTCGACATGTTTATCTCCTCCTTTTTTCTCTCATGAATTCAGTGAACTTTGTATGTCTACAATATCCACGAACATAAGTGCCATCATCTTTGTGGTATCCGGGAACATAATCCATGTTCCTTTCCCTGCACCGTGCTTCAAGTTCAGATTCCCTTATGTCTTTTGGTGCGTAGTCCTTTCTCCTTGGAGGGAGAGGTTCACTGAGAAGAACAGTCTCCTCAACGAGTTCATCCATATTGATCTTATTCAGATCTATGTCCTCATCCCTCTTCTTAACCTCTCTCAGAAGGTACTTCCTGAGTGCTTCCTTTGCCCTTTCCTCATTGAAAGTTCCATCCCTTATTTTCCTGTTGAAGTTCGCAGACCACGATTCCCAGCTTCTCTGAAGTGATTCATCACTTTCGATGATATTCACTGCCTCATAAGTATCCCAATTTGTTCTTCCACCAAAGCTGGGATCACCGATACGCTTTCTGTTTCTTTCCTCAATTTCTCTTCTTTCTACCATTTTATCACCTCATTTTTCTATCTTTGACGCAATGACCACTGACAGGAGTCATATTTCCTTTAACATTCCTGTGATGTCTCCTCACAAAATGATATCCTTCTGGACATTCCAAATCTGGAAGGGATTCTTCCTCACGACTCAAGTATGCCATTGCATCTGAAGGAGTTTTAAAGCCTGATTTTAGAGCATATAAACGACCTTTTACTTCTTTTCTGTATGCTGGAGAATTATCAACAATACCTGCCTCGTATGTGTTATCACCTTCCTTAAAGATCATAAGGTCATAATTTTTCAGTCTATTTTTGTATTTCCAGTATGGCTCTATGTGTTTATTCCTGTTACTCATTAGAACTCGACCTCCTCTGTTTCCGCTCCTGCTTTCCATCCTCCTCTTCCTTTTGATACATATCCGTGAACATAAGTCATGCTCCTCATGTGATCTTCAACCCAGACTTTACCCGCTTCTTCACATTCTCTCTTTCCCATGTGCATATATTCTTTTCCACTCATTTTCAAAACCTCATTCTCCTTTCAACTTCGCTTTTCGCTTCTCTCACATTCCTGGTTCTTCCTTCTTCTCTTCTCCCATTCTCCTCAACCCACCAGACAGTATAACCATCATGTGACTTGACGACTCCTTCTTTACCTTCTGAGTTAAGGATATATTCCGTCTCCCTGGAATCGGAATGCCTCTTCCATTTCGCTCTGGTATTACCGTTCCGATCCCTGTATGAAGGAGCATCATCGCTCCTCTCCTTACAATAGGCATGGATGTACGAACCTTCTTTTGTGGTATGGGCAGGAACAAATATCTTTCCTTCTCTTTCGCAATCTTCTTTTGTGACCATGTTATCTCCTCCTGTTTATTCTCTCAGCATATTCTTCTGCTTCTCTTGTTGCCCTCCCAAGAGAAGATCTGGATCCTTGATGTTTTGAATATCCCTCCCCAAAATATTTTATCTTCATGCTTCTCTTTTTGAGGCTATCTTCTCTTAAGGGCATATTATCGGGAATTGGCACATTCTTTGGAGCAGTAACAACTGCCACATAAACATCGGGCCCACCAAACCCTTTTGAAGAACCAACACTGTGTTGATACCTCAAAAAAACTTTAGCATGTTCATTGACATGCCTTTCTCTTTCTCTTTTACTCTTTTCTCTGCAATAGCTGTGAATATAATTTCCACGTCTATCTTGGTGTGCAGAAACCCATATTCTACCTAATGACTCACATTCTTCTTTATCCATACTATTTCCTCTTTCTACAATATCCACGAACATAATTACCATCTTTTTTATGGTAGGAAGGCACCCAAATACCACCGTATTCTTCACACTGTTGTTTATTCACAGCAGTGGCTTGAAACCATTCTGGTGATGCAGAAGGTCTCATATCATTGGTCTTAAGTGTAAAGTCATCGGCAAGCATGTCCCTATCATATTCGTCACAACCCATTAATTTAGTAAGTTTTTCCCAAGCATCTTGTTCATTGTCTGCTTTCACATGGTGTGTTTCACCCATTTTGTCTTCAAACACATATTTTTTCATTTTTTTCTCCTATCTTTGCAGAAACCATGCACATAAGTGCCGTCTTTTTTTATGTACGCTTTAACCCATTCTTTTCCAGATGGACAATGTGAATCTACTTCCCATCCCTGTGGTTCGACAGCATCAAAATCAACAAAAGGTTGAACTGAATTCCCTCTGGTAAGCTTGTCCATCCAATATGATCCATCTATAGGTTCATCTCGGATTTCGACAATATCTCCTCTCTTACCACCAAAAGTGTCTTTTGTAAGACAGTACTTGCGTTTTTCAGTTCCCATCGGCATAAAGCCATGTTTGATCTCCTTCATGTTTATCTTCTCCTATGTAAACGTGGATTCTTTGCACAGTGACCTTTCACATATTCCATGCCGAAACTTCTGTTGTAACCCTTTACCCAGTGAAATCCCTCCCTGCATCTTTCATGTACAGGTTCAGGGTAATCGTCTTCGGTAAACTCAACCATATCATGA
>JAJYUV010000054.1 GCA_021792355.1 Thermoplasmata archaeon
ACCTGATAGATGACGCACCTGGAGATGAAAGACACCTTAGGTTCGAGCGGTTCGATGATATATTATCGTTGAGTGTCTCCATTACGGGCAGGAAGGTTTACGTTGAAGGCTCGCCTCCAGGGGACATATTATCCCTTGTCGTAAAGAAAAGGCTTGAGAAGGCAAGGAATCTAGAACATCTGTTATTGGAAGTAGCCAAGGATAAGTTCTCACAGATCCCTGCTGTGAGGACAGCCCATGCCCCGCTGATAGGCATCATAGAGTCGATGGATGACATAGTAAGGGGGAGGGTAGACCTAGAGCAGAAGGCATACTTGAAGTGGAAAAAATACATTCCCCTCCTGAAATCGCTTAGGGTAATCGAGGAAAATGGAGGGAAGCTGGACTATGGAGAGGAGTTCAAGGAGCTAGAGGGAGTAGTGGGTAGGAAAGAGAATTCTACCAATTTAACGGAGATGGTCTTTTCATATGTGTTGAGAAACGGCAGGGATTACTTGGCTGATTACCTGAACCTTACTGCCACGACGCCTTATCTGAGGACTTCCTATCTTTATTACAACCAGGCCATATCAATAAGGAGACTGATGACATTGAGTATAGGAAATATAAGGGAAGAATTCAAGCGCCTCTACTCAAGATCATACAATCTAACGAGAATACGTCCCTGGGTATACGAGCTTTCGAAAACAAAGGTCATCCAGACGGTTGGAGAAAACATAAAAGGCAACGAAGAAATATTTAGTAACCTCATGAGAAGTAACGTGTCGGTTTGACTTTTTTTTTACTGTCGAGAGATGAGGGGATTATACAATCCCCATTTCCTCCTTAAGGTCTTGAGCTCTGCTCTTTCCGATCCGCGCAATTATGTAACTGAATCCTTCTTTCAGCTTTTCGTGGTACTCCTCCTTTGATTTCGTCTGTCGATAAGCGTTCTCCTCGACATCCCACATGAGGTCAAACAGGTCCTTCATTCCCGTAACATATTCCTTTCTGAAAGGCGTATTTTTCACTACGGTCACCCATGATCAAAAAAATGGATTCTCCTTTCCCTCCATCTCAGTCTCGGTTGGGCCAATCTGCTTGATCATGAACTTGAATAGTTCCTCCTTGGTCGTTGCCTGCTTGTATCCCTCTTCCAGTGCCTTCATGAATCTCTCAATTTCGTCCATCCGTCCCATGTCGTATGCGTCCAGATTCTCTAAATTGCTACTTGTTTCCATGCACATCACGAACGAAAATTCAGGGTTGGATATTTGAAGCTTATAGCTTGATTTGGAAAATGAAAAAAGTGAAAAAATGAATTAACTGGAGGAGGGTTTCTAGCAGCATTGTGAGGCTTCAACGGTTCCTTTGATTAACTATTGATGCGTTTTCTCAGAGAGTCAAGATTAGATGAAAGCCCCTCTATTATGTCCTCTATTAGGTCTATATGTTGGCCCTGTTCATTGACTTGATCATTAGATGGGAAGCCGCCTTTAGGCATTTCTTTGATGATTGCCAATGAAGTGGCCAAATTGTATGCACTCAACGCGATTAAAGTATTCAGACTCTTGTATATGGCTATTAGGTCCTTATCTCTTAATTGTTTAATTCTATTTTCAAATTCCGGGCGTACTTCCTCCAGCTTGGAGCCGACCTCAAGTGACTTCTCATATGTGGATTTCAGACTCTCCATTGAGGGAACTTTGAATCCCTTTCCAGAAATTTCTGTCATTTTTTATTATGGTAATTGTGTATTAATTAGTTTTGAATTTCCACCAGTACCCGCACAACCATCTCTTCTTCCCGTTCTCGGTAAGAGGGTTCGCATAGTCGATGGTCCTGTTAGGCTTCCCGAAAATATCCTCCATTCCTTGATCGTAGAACGACAGGTTGAGCAAGAAGCTTCCCTGATGCTCGTCCATTGCCTTCTTCAGGTCGATCAGGTCCTGCAGCTTGAAGCTATGTTTGTACTTCTTGCCAGATGAGATGTATGGCGGATCCAAATAATAGAATACTCTTGGCTTGTTGTATTTCTTCATCAATAACCTGAAGTCCATGTTCTCGATCGTCCAGTCCCTGACGTAGAGGAAATTCTCTATGTGGAATCTGGGAACCCCTTTATGTCCCTTGAATCTCCTTCCGAATGTTGTGCCATCTCCCATGAATGAATATGTCTGCAGGTAGAACACCTTGAATGCTGTGTCCACGTCGGACCTGAAATTATGATGCCTCATCAGGAAGAATGCATCGTGATGCTGGAAGGCTACCCTCAGCCTCCTCGACAGCTCGAGACTCTTCCTCCTATTCTGCAGCACCTTGAAAGTGACGTAGAGGTCCCTGTCAAGGTCATTGTAGACCTTCAGCTTCTTCCACTCGTCCGGTATGTTCAGCAGGACCTTGGCGGACCCACCAAATACGTCCACCACCACGTCGAAGGAATCCCTGTGCTTCCCCATTACCTCCAGTATATCTCGCAGCTGGTTGAACTTGCCTCCGTAGTAGGGGAAGAGTGACCTCATATAATTGTCGAACAAGCAATAATTTCCAGGTTTATAACTATTATTGCTGAATGAGAAATCATTAAGCACTTGTATTCAATTAATAAACAATGGATCCTCTGAAGGTCCTGGAGAAGCAGTCAGGATTCTTGAGGCTGCTGGTCTATCTTTCCGACAAGAAGGAGAAGGCCCTCACGGAAATACTTGATGAGACTGATATCCCTGTCCACCAGCTGTATTCAAGCATTTCAAAAGCAAAGGAGCTGGACCTTGTTAAAACGAGGGTGGACAGTAAGAAGTATCCTCCAAGGAATTTGGTATCGTTGACTGTCAAGGGCAGGAGGTTCTCGAAGAAGTTAGAGGAACTGATAAGGATACTTGAATAATCCAGGATTGTACTTTTAGCCACGCTTAATCCCGAAAGAATTATTTATTCTTCTGAAGATTGACCTGTTGCCTGCCCCTCATTTTCCCCTCCTAAGGTATCTGAGTGACTTTCTAACTAACAGGCAGTCTTTTTATTTAAGCCCCAAATCTAGGTTACGCCTGCCCTTCAAAGGCCCCTCCTAAATCTTTTGGGGGGCGGGTCATCTTTCTAACGTTGTTGCTCCGAGGTCTAGTCCTCGTGGGACAGGGACATAATCCCAGTAACCGATTTTCTCCAGCCTGGCTTTGACCTGTTCTATAATTCCCCTCCTCAGCTTCGTGAGGTCATAATTAGAATCCTTTATCCTCTTAACTACCTCGGGAATCGTCAGGCCATCATATACTTCGCAGTCTTTGCACAACTTGAAGAGGTGCTCCACTCCATCCGTCAATACCTTTCCTCCGAACTTGAATACTTTGTTTGTTCCAACAAAACCTATCCTGTCTTCAGCATAGTTCTTTATGAGACTGTGAAGAGCTGAGTAAGCAACCACCTCTATGGCTTCCTGCTTTTTGAAGTTCGGAAGATGAACGTATGCGTCCCTCATGTATGGAGGAAATATCGGGTCTGAGAGCGAAGTCCCAAATGCACCCAGGGTCACGGACAACCCCCAGAGGCCCAGAACCAGTTCGTCTGGTAGTCCATCAACACTCAGTTTTTTCTTCACGTTCTCCGGAATCATCTCAGACCCTCCCATCTTTGGGTCTAAGTGTATTACCTTTGGCTGCGGAGTATTAAAGCGTTCACAGCGCTGTGCTACTATCTCACCCTTGAGTAATCCTTCTCTCCCCTGGTCGTAATGCCAGTATTCCTTCAATAATGGCATTTCCCTGAACTCGATCTTCTTCTTATTACCGTCACGGTATACGAATTCAAATGAGAGCGAAGTATGTGTGTTGTTTGAACCGGGGCTGAATTTCCAGATCGAGAAAGCTACCGCCAACGTCTTGTTTATGTCATGGAACTTATCACCTGTAAATACGTACCCCTTGACAAACTTAAAGTCCTTTGCAACTTCACTGAACAATTTCTCATACCTTCTTCTACCGCAGAAAAGGCCAAAGGGAGAGAAGAATGCAACGTAACTCTCTTCGTGCTTCCTAGCAACCTCAAGGAGCCTTCCTATGATGGGAATGAAGAGGTCCCCCGAACCGTACTTCTTGAGCGAAGACGGGATCTGTATCTGCTGTTTTCTCGAAATTGCGTCATCCATTTCTGTCTTCTTTGATACTAACCTGTTAGTGGCAGCTGTTCCAAATGGCGGATTTGTGTATAGGAGCAGCGTTTTTCCTTTTGGAACTTCCCATGAACTAATCAGTTCTTCGGTGGGAGTATCGACAACGTCGAGGGTTGTGAACTTCCAATCATAGCCGCTGTAAATACTCTTGCAATTCTCCACATGGGCTATACTTATGTCATTCATTGCCCCACTGACCATCGGGACAATATTCCTGATCAACGATCCTCCGCCGACGCAAGGCTCGACCACATAGTCGGGCTTGGTTAGTTCCATCAGCTCATTTGCTAATATATCTGCAATATCAGATTCAGTCCAGAACACGCCTCTTTCCCTTCTCTTCTTTCTGCTAATTAGTCTGTCAATCTCATGAAGCACACCGGGGAGGTCTTCATGCCTTATCCGAAGTGACTTGATGTATTCAAAGTCACTTTCTCTTATCGGAATGTACTTTGGTCTCCTGGGTCCCTCAATCTCTGTTATCTGTTTCCCCTTCCTTTCGTGAGGGTACTCGTTGTAGAAAATATCTGGCCTTTCGTTGTTGACTAACCAGCCGTGCGCGTTTATTTCTATGGCAGGAGAATCTCCAACGCCATCAAGCCAATTGACTAATAGGTCCAGATGTATCCTGTATTTGTCTGTAATCTCCCTTACTTCACCCATATTGTTCTTGGTTATGTAGGTATAGCCACTTGTCTTGAATTCAAGTTTTACTATCTTTACTGGTTCTCCCAATAGGCGTTCTGCCTTTTCGTTTAATTCCGGTTTATCTACCTGGCTCGGAGAGAATACATGCCTCGGGTCAAATTCATTCACAAATTCTTCGATCTTTTCAAAGGCAATCCAGGAATAGAGTTTCACGAACCTGTCGTCTGCAACGCCTAAATAGAGTCCCTTCTTTATCTTAGAGGAAACGATTCCATGTATTATCTGCGCATAGGCAAAGTGATCAAGTTTTACCTCGATATAGACCCCGTTCTTCTCGTCTGCTATATCACAGAATGAATCAATGAATTTGAAGCTATAACCCAAGGAAGAAGAATTGAGGAAGTCGACAATCTTTAATGAGAGCCCCTTCTCGCCGTGCTTATCTGCCTTAGGTGCTCTTGGGTGCCTTGTCTTTACTGGAGTACCTTGAAGGGTTGTTTGAATGTCATTGTCTTTCACTTCAATTCTCCTCCTTTTGAGCTGCCAGCATTTCTTTAATATTCATAATACGAAGAAATATAAAGGTGTTGACGCACGTTCTTGGGATATCTTAAAAAAACTCCCGTGCTTCCACAGATGAATCGCACCCCCTGGCTTTAGGGGGCCAAGAGAAGTGCGGTATTCAGGAATGTCTTAAACCTAATTGAATTATTTTGTCGTTTTGGGAGTATTAAATCTTAATGCGATAATATATATAGAACCAAATAATGATAAATTGTGGCAAAAAGGCGCTACCCGCGTAAGCCAGAACCCCCCAAGCCAAAGCTTTCAAGGAAATGGGTAGCAGTAATCTTGGCGATAATTGTACTCATTTCTTTAATAGTATTCGTAGTGGTTCATCCAACTCCATCAAATAAGCTGGTAACTGTCCCCACGGGAGCTCCAGCCACGAGTTACTATAATTCTGAGGAGATAAATTTTCTCAGCAACTTCACTGTTTTATCCTTCACTGTTTCGGCAATAGCTCAACAAGATGCTTATGGTTATGGCCCTGCTTATTTGCTCAATGGGTTGACAAATGAAGGGTACTGGTTCCAAGTTGGTATAACATATCACTGGCCGGGATATTCAGATGGCCATTACAATTACTACAAGGGGTTTGAGTTTATGTACGATGTCTGGTATTCTAATGAATCCATATATCCATCCAATCACCATCCAGGGATAGAGGAGATGAATATAGTGAACGGAGACCATGTCAATCTTAAGATGTATTTCTCTTCTAATGGCAGTGTTAAAATGTCCGCAACAGACAGCAGTACATGGTCTTCTAGAACTGTTTCCTTTCCGGGTTACGGAGCCAATCTGTTCGTTGGTAAAGGTAAGACTATTGGCAATAAAGAATACTCTACATGTCTTATGACCAGTTGGTGGCACGATAAACCTTACAATGAGAGCGAGATGCCGGTCACCTATACGTCACTTGTTGGAAGGATACAGTATGTCAACCTCTCGATATATGAAATTAACAACACTCAATCGCCGAACACCTTTGTTTTCTCAAATTACACACGAAGTCCTATAGATCTCTTCAGCTATACAAACGGATATACACTTTTTTGCCAGCACGAAAAGATTATAGCTAGATCTACCTCTTTCATTACAGATTAGCTTTGTCTCCTAAATTGCACTATTTTTGGTGACCTGTGTCAATTTCAGATGTTGAGGATCATATATTGAAAGGATGCCTAGGGATCTCTCCCTATGTCAGTCCAGATATTCGATTTGAGAGCCCCTATCATTTGTGATATATACAAGTATAAGACAGCATGAAACAATTCTTTCTTTTATGAGTCAAAATATATGTATGGCTAAGAAAATACTGATTCATGGATCAGGGAATCCAACCTGCTCCGGCCAAGCCCAAGAGGAGCAGGAAGAAACTGATGGTTGCAGTCATCCTCGTGGTTGTGGTCATCATAATAATTGCAGCAGCTGCGTCTACTTCTTCGTCTTCTTCTAAGAATACTT
>JAJYUV010000055.1 GCA_021792355.1 Thermoplasmata archaeon
ATCTGGACGACCAACACTTACACGAAGGCGATTGGGATCCAGACGCAGGAGTATATGAACAGAATGAAGTGATTCTACATGGGCTATCCTATTTTTTCTGTCGTTGGTCTTATTGTCTTCATCATTTCTCTTTTCGTGGTACTCAATGATTTATCACTAGGGATGATCCCTCCCTGGTGGTTATTTGCCGTTCTATTAGTGAGTCTGGCGATATCTTGGGGATTGATCAAGGCCATTATTAGTATGGTATTTCATTAGCACCATTAACTAATCTTTTCTGATTCGACAAAACTATGCTCTCATTAATTCAAGCAATCAAAGTTTGAAATCATAATTTCTTGGAATCCTTAAGTTATCAGCCATTTTCAATATTCTCCAATCAACTGCTGCAGCTGAGGCCTGAAACGAGATCTGTTCGGTCGACTGTGCAGATCCTGGGAGACCTCGGCGGCCTGTGAATTGAGGATATTTTAGCAGCAAGAGCTAATCAGTGGTGAATGCCTGTGGGGTTGCTATTATTGTTACGCCTTCTGAGGCGTAGGTGTAGCCGGAGGAGTATGTCGAGAGGTCCACAAGGGAGGACGAATTGAAGAAGAGCATAGTCTTGCCGGATCCTGAGGCATTGTACTCATCTACCGCGAAGATGACATACTGGACTGCAGGCCCATAGGCACTGTATGTGACCGCGGATTCGTTCCCATAGTATGGGTGAACATGGTATTCCTCTGTCATTACCCCCGTGAAGAAATCGGAACTAGGATTCGGGCCACTCAGGCTGGCGAATGTCGTTGCGCCGAATGAACTGAAGTATTCCGTTCCCTGTGATTTCGTTTGGGAGTCAGTTACCTGGAATTCCACTGTGCCATTAGTGAGGAAGGCAAGATATAGGTTTACTGGGTCTCCGGGATTGATTTTCACATTGAGCGATCCTCCTCCGCCGCCTGCTGGGAATATTGACGTCCCGTTGGGTGCGAAGGCTTCATAAAGGCCGGAGAACCCGGGGTCTCTATAAGAAACTCCGTTAGCTTCAGTGTGCCACCTGTAAGAGATTCCGACCTGGTACCAGTATCCCGCAGAGCTCACTCCATTAAGAAGGTACGCGGGGCCATATCCGCTTGCTGTTGTTTGAGCTACTGCCGTGATATTGTATGATAGCGCAGTGAAGTTTTCATCAAACGCGACTATAAGCTGCTCGTCATAGTTCGGAGCTGGGCCAGACATCTTCACGAGGTTGGAAGTATTCTTAGAAGAAGTAGACGCAGCTGCTGCAATTATGATGACCACAACAATTACCAGGACGACCACAATTATAAGTTTCTTCCTGCTCCTCCTTGGCTTGACTGGAGCAGACTGGATTTCCTGACTCTGGTCCATGAACCCGTATTTTCTGTCCAATAAATAAAGTTTCAGTAATCATTTTAGTTTCGCCTGTGCGGAAACCGAACGGTTTCCACATACCGCCTTTCCCGTTTCCCTTCCATTAAACTCAGTCTACAGACAAAAATAAATTTATTTGGTCAATATTATACATCCAGCTGATGAAAGAAAGAATTGTTCCAGATGGTCATGTACTGATATATATCACAAATGATAGGGTCTTCTTCGGCCAATAATTCGATGCAAGGACATTGACACCATCATATAGTACAAGACGGATTCAAAAAGTCTTGACATAATTTTCAAAGGAGTCAAACAGTTGAAATCCTACATCATTTGGACTCAAAAGTTCCTTCAGGGAAGACTTGATATTCTCACCGTGTGAAGCTGAAACTATTGTCACCTTCTTGACTGTCTTTGAATTATTTTTTATTAGTTCTATCAAATCCTTATCCTGGGCTCTAAGCGAAGACCCAACTATAACAATCTCATCTGAACTTGACAGAAGCTTCCCGGCAGCTTCAAAATTTCTACGAACGTAATCAAATTTGGCGTAATCCTTGAAATCCCCAATTGGTGGCAGAATCACAGGCTCATAAAATTCACGACCATTTGGGAGCAGGTCCCTCAGGGATACGTCTTGTAAGCGATTAGGCAGAATCAGTATTGGGGAATCAGCGTTGCTAAATCTGTTTGTATATGGGAGACCGCCAAACTTCTCTAATAGAGTTGAAAGATCTTTTACTCCCGATCCAAATGATATTACGTTAATCACCGGGTTGAACCAATTAACTGAACCGTGGACCTTTGTAATGTATATTAACTTAGATGAATCAGGCCATATAGCTAACCTAGGCGGGAATATAGGTTGGTTAGGAATATACGGGAGAATTTGGTTTCGTGGTGACGGGTAAGAGTAAACTAGTCCTGATTGAGTCGCTGCTTTTTCAAAGATAGTATCATAATTCAATGATATAACTGAATAATTCTCTCTTAAATGATATAAAGCGAGGCGCTGATAAGCATCAAAATTCGGTTTATAATTAAGAGAATAGTACCTGAAAAGTTCAAACATCAGGTACCAGCTCTCCCCAATACCATTATGGATTATTGACCTCTCCTCTAAGTTCTTTCGAGAAGTATCGAGGAAATCAGATACTCTGGACCTGAAAGCTTTCTTTGAAATATTAGTACGCTTCTCGACGTATTCTGTGCGAAGGTTTGGATTTCTAGTAATGAAATCCTTTATGGCCTCTTCATTCAACTGCCTCTCTAAGTCATCTTTCACATATTCGTCCATCTCTTTCTGATAATCTGGCCATGATTTCGAAACTTCTTCATCAAACTTTACAGGATCAGTGTTCATAAGGTCATTAGCAGGGGTCGCAATTTGGCCAATCGCCCATGTAAGAAGGTCCTCTATGTCAACATTTTCAATATCACTGTCGCTTAATCCCTTGCTTAATTTATATGAATCAAGGATTTTAATAAATCTGGGATACCTTTCTCTGGAAAGAAATCCCAACCTTATTGCTTTGCCAATAACCTGGTTCCCTAAAGGGGGTCTGTCAGGTTCAGGGATGGTTTCATCATATCCATAGGAGGCCCCAGCTCCAAGGATAAAGCATTTGGACATTGGCTAAACATTATAATTTGGTATAAAGTTTTGAAGTTTTGGCAACACTAATAAATATCAACAAAAGTATGACAGACTATATGATAATCCAGACTGTTTCACGTGGCTTTGCCATAGCTATATTAGTTCTTACTTGTGCATTAATTTATAAATATCTTAAGAACGACAGTACGAAAAAGAAGGAGCTGCCTGAAAAGGGGAATACTGAAAAAAATGACAACTTGAAAGGTAATCCAACCAGTGAGTTGAACGACCGCTTCCACGAGTTCTCGCTTCTTCAATACAAGGCCAGAATGCAGCAATGGACTGGGATCGCTCAGACAGAATGGCAGATAGAAACAATTTCAGTCGCCGTAACTGCAGGAGTTCTCGCTGCGGCCTTCGGTTACATCCATGAACCACTCGCCTCCGGTTTCGTTCTGGCATTTGGTGCAGCTATGGATTTCAGCCTTGCGGCAGCGATTTCCAAGAACCATTTGATTGGAAGAATGCTTCAAGAGTACATAAGGAAAATTGAAAGAGAAAATGGCGTACATCAATTTCCCATGGAAGCGAACGAAATCGCACGATTTCTGATGGACAATGATGAGGAATATGAAGGAAAGCTTGTAAACAAATTTCTCGGGTTCTTCCAGCGAAGAGACCTTGCATTTCTCCTTGTCGCTTCAACTCTAGCTTTTGCCGTAATTTTGCTAGGCTTCGGGATATTTATGATGTTTACGTGGTGGATGCCCTAGGAAATTGAAAATCCAATTTATTAACTATTGCCTCCAGTTGCTACACCTCTCTTGGCCTCCCAAAACCTAGAGGATGCGGTTATTGTAATACCACAAGGTCCCGGAATACCCTGAGAAAGCTTATTCCCTCTTTAGACCCGGTTTTTAATGATCAGTAGACTCCTTAAGCAAGTTGGCTTCAAACCCAGGTTTTATCACCAAAGCTTCTGTCATAGGATGCCTATAATCTTCCACAGACCCGACATGATAGAAGTGACTTTGCACTTTTATACTAAATCTACTCCAATGACGGTCAAGCTGTTCGTTTTTCCTGAATTCGTTCTCTTTCCATGACGACAACGCAAAGCCGCCCTCAAGTTCTCCTAAAGCATGTGCAAGTCTTTCATCATCATAATCCATCCATGTACCATAATAGTCTGTGTGACGCCCGTAATATGGAGGATCTGCATAGACAAAGTCCCCAGCTGAAAGACCCCTCAGCGTTTCTTTCCAGTCCCCTTTCCGGAACTCCCACTCCTTCCCTTCAATTACATTTGCAACGAACCTAACTTGATTTACTATTTTTGTAATATAAGCTGGTGAAAATCTATTCTTTTTGTGATTGTAGGGTGTATTGAACTCTCCTTTTCCGTTAAAACGCATTACTCCATTAAAGCAAGCCCTGCTTAGGAACAGGAGGTCTAACGGGTCATGGTTCTTGTTGAACCTATCCCTAACCTCGTAATAAAATTCCCCATCTCCTGCTTCAAGTTTCTTGCCCTCCTCTTCCAAGAAATCCCTTACTATTTTATGGTCTGTCTTATGCTCCTGGATACTCCTGTAGAATTCAATAATGTGACCATTAAGGTCTGAAGCGAGTGCTCTCTCTGGAGCAATATTAAACAGTACCGCCCCGGAGCCTAAGAATGGCTCGACCCACCTTCCATCACCCTTCCACTTTATATTTGATGCGATAAAGTTGACGGACTTCGTTTTTATTCCCTGACATTTTATTGGCGGAGCTCTAACGTGCCTGACCACTGAAGGCAAAAAGAAGGAATCGTTGGAGTTCATCCCCCCAAAACTCATAAGATCAATCTTAGATGAATCATTACTCACATCAAGATATATGTAGTACCTAATTAAGAGTTACCGAAGACTATTTCTTCTGACTACTTTTCCATTTGAAATAACTGCTTAGATCAGAGTACTGTCTTGGCTCAAACCTATCATAATTAGCCCAGTAATCCCTGAATGTTTTCTCGCCTAGTTTAGAGAAAGGACCATTACCCTTTTTGAAGTCTTCAAGTGTTCCTAAAATTGAACCAATATTAGCTGTGTTACCACTACCAGGCCTATCTCCTGCGATTTTGTACTTCTCCTGTACGAAAAATTCAACGTTCTTGAAGGGAGGCTCTAACTTGGCTCTATCGCCTAAAAGAACTATCCTTGTAGACCTGCTACTTTCACCCCCTCTATCATACACGAACCCTATTATCCAGTGCTCGGAGTATTCGTCATAAGGATACATTATGTTTTTAGTATTGTTCCTCAAAAATGAAGTATATGAACCTAGAGTGAACCCAAACGGAGAGCTGACGCTCCTTCTATAGGTGCTTTTCACGTCTATTGCAATTTTATTATCGCTATCTTGATTTTTATAGAGAGTAAAATCAGGATAAACCGTCTGTTCTGAGGATTCCTCTACTAAATAACCCTGGTCATGTGCAACCTCCTCAATGAATGGATAAGCAAGAAGTTCGAAGACCCTTGATAATATCTTAGTATCGGTGCCTAATCCATAAACTATATCGTCAACGGAAACAATTCCTCTCACCAACCAGTTAGGTGCTTTTACTTCGACCTTTTTATAGAATTCATCACCAAAGGCCATAGGATTGAGATACACAGTCATTAAAGTAACTGCGTCGCTCTTAGACGATATTTATAATCAATTCAGGCGACATATAATTAAATTGGGAGAAGTATAACTTAATTGAATGGAGCTGCAATCCTTTATAAAAGTTCTAGATAATCCCAGAAGACAGAAGATAGTACAGCTGCTCGCAGGGAAAGATATGTCTGCTTCCGAGATATTCAAACAGCTTGGGGACCTGGCCCCAAAATACAGACAATCTGTCAATAAATCACTTGATGCACTTGAAATGGTGGGTCTAGTCAAGAAATACTATTCCAGTAAAGATAAGTCATTATTATATCATCTATTGAAAAAATCTTACTCGATTAATTTTAGAGTTCTGGTCGTAGCGTGAATTTATTGACATTCTATACCATGAGACAATTACATATATGGATTGAGGAATAACTAGGATAGTCAACATAGTTTTCGAATACCCGCCCCCCAAAAGATTTAGGAGGGGCCTTTGAAGGGCAGGCATAACGTTGATTTAGGGCTTAAATAAAAAGACTGCCTACTAGTTAGAAAGTCACTCAAAGACCTTAGGAGGGGAAAATGAGGGACAGGCGGCAGATCAATCTTCAGAAGAATAAATAATTCTTTCGGGATTAAGCAAGGATAAAAATAAATTTCAGGACCAGCCCAATATCCTTATCAGTTCATCCAGTTTCTTCGAGAACCTCTTCCCTTTTGAAGTCAGCGACACCAGATTCCTCGGAGGATACTTCCTGCTGTCCATCCTGGTCTTGACCAGGTTCAGCTCCTTGGCCTTCTCTATACTGGAGTACAGCTGGTGCACCGGGATATCCGTCTCGTCCAATATCTCGGTGAGGGCCTTCTCCTTCTTGTCCGAAAGGTAGACGAGCAGCCTCATGAAACCTGACTGCTTCTCCAGGACCTTCAGGGGATCCATTATATGGTAAAGCGTAAAGGGTGCTTAATGATTTCTCATTCAGCAATAATAGTTATATGCGAGAAAATGATTGCTTATTTGACAATCACATGAGGTCCCTCTTCCCATACTATGGAGGCAAGTTCAACCAGCTGCGGGATATTCTGG
>JAJYUV010000056.1 GCA_021792355.1 Thermoplasmata archaeon
TTTCTCTTTAACTCATCATAAAAATCCTGTATCTTCATCTTTGAATCTGGGTGCAGCTGATTGTATGCCATTCTTAGGAAGGTTGAAAGTTTTACTCCCTGAACAGCCACTGGCGTTTGATACGCCAGGAAAAGACCTGCTTTTGCTCTTTCTTCTGGAAGCTTGTCAATCAATTCAACACCATTGAGCTTTATGGATCCATGAGTAACGACGTAATCAGGATGCCCTATCAAGACGTATCCAAGCGTGCTCTTTCCAGCACCGTTTGGGCCCATTAGAGCGTGTATTTCCCCACCATGCATGGTGAAAGAAACATCCTTCAAGATCTGCTTCCCGTTTATTGAAGCAGCAAGGTTCTTTACTTCGAGTGTTGTCATATGCCATTAGGGATGCTATAATTGTATTTAAACACTTTTTAATGTTTTAAGTGACTAAATTATAAATACTATCCAGTACTCCATGATAGTAGAGGAAGATGTTGAAAGAATATTCCGCTGATAAATCCCTGACTGAGCTCTTTGGCCCAGTTAGAGGAAGGGTATTGCAGGAATTGAGTTACAGTTCCAAGTCGATGGAAGATCTTTCAGAGTTACTGGGCATAAATAAGAATGCAGTAAAGGAGCACATGGATTCGCTCATTGCAAAGGGATATGTAAAATACGATTTCAAACATGCTCAGGCAGGCAGACCGAAGAAGGTCTTTGATCTTACTGAAAAGGGAATGGATCTGTTCCCAAAGAGATATGCTGCACTTGCTTCTCTCCTGATGAACGAAATCAGGGGCGAGATGGGAGATGAAACTCTTAACCGTCTTCTTGCAGGAGTTGCAGGCAAGCTTGTCAAGAACTATGCTGTTAGCGACTTGAAACTTAATGATGGAACAAGCGAAGAAAGCAAGCTTGCCAAACTTCGTCTATTCGTCGAATCGCTCAATAAAATGGGTTATTCAGCACGGCTTGTCGTAGAAGGTGGTTCAGTCAAGATAGTAAGGTACAATTGTATATTCTATGATCTGGCCAAGGAGAATGCCGGAGCAATCTGCGGTTCCCTTGGAATGAATATTGTAAAAGGAGCAATAGGAGAGAGCTTCAGCATAAAGGAAAAATTTTCAACCGGGGACAGGAAGTGCGTTGTCGAGCTTAAGCTCTAAAGCTTGAAGGTTAGCTGAGGGCCGCTCTTAATGAGTTAAAAAGGCGCAGTAAAGTTAAAATTTGCACATTTCAGCTATCATATCTACATGAATTGTCACAACTTAGAAGAAATTTGGCGTTAAGATGGGCAAGATTTTTATATACCTCTGTTAATCAAAGTTACGTTTATGACCACTGGTAAAAGTTTGTTCACTGATGGGCGGGATGTGCTATCGCTATATTTTGAACAACGATTGATCCAACAGGTGCTTTACCCATGACTCTTTTGGAAGAAGAGACCATAAAACTAGAATTATCAAGAGTAAAAGGATGGAAGATCAGAGAAGGCAAGCTTTACAGGGAAGTGCAGTTTGGAAGCTTCAAGGTTGCACTCCGGTTCATGAAGGATATAGAAAATATTGCTGAAAGAATTAACCATCATCCCGATATATGCGTCTATTATGACAGGGTTGTAATAGAATCAGTGACACACGATGAGGGGGGAATTTCCGAAAAAGACTTTGAGATTGCCCATGAGATAAATGCCCTGACAGACAGGTTAAAGATATGACCTGTCTTCATTGTAGTTATGATAAGTCATTTCATACTGGTTCCCTTTTTGAGATAACGAGTTCTCGATGTCATATGCTGCCCCCATGTTGCCGTACACTTTCTTGATTTTTTCCTCGACCGGCACATAGATCTTAAGAGCATCTTTCATGTGGGCTGTAGTTATAAGTTTCGATCCCTCAGTTTTAGCTATGTCACCGGCTGCCCTGATAAGGCCGCCAAGCTCCCTTAGTCGGAGCGTAAGAGAGTTATCCCTGTGATCAACCTCTTTGGCCCTTCTCTTGCCTTCCTCTATGACAAGCTCGCATGCCTGGATCTCCATCTGGGGTATCTTGCCATCTGATGTGATCTCCTGGCTTATAAACTGGATGTATTTCCCCCTGTTCTCAGGGGTATCTGGAATTGTGGTATCCATGAGAACCTCGTAACCGCTTCCGAGTATCCTGGATCTCAGCGGGCTCAGGATATATTGAAGATCGTTTATGTTGCAAGCTGCTACAAGTATGAAGTTGCATGGAACCTTGTCCATCCTCACGCTTGCACCTGCACTCTGTGGATTCCTTCCCGTAATGGGGAAGACTTTTTCCTGCATTGCGGTCAGGATATATCTCTGAATATAGCCAAGATGGCTTATCTCATCGATGAAGAGAACGCCCTGGTGTGCATCATGTATCGAGCCTGCAACAACTCTTTCGTAAGGTAGAGTTCCAAGGTGTGGATGTCCCCCATATGGATCATGACGGACATCTCCCAGCAGTTCTGTTTCGCTTGCACCAGTAGCCAGTACAAACGGATTCCTGTCCAATGGCACAATGACTTTGCTCGGGCTCCTCTTTTCAAGCTTCCTCTTCTTCTCGAGGGCTCTTTCGTCAAGTACTCTTATCTTGTCGCCGGACCGTTCGTAAATAACGACTTCTTCCTTGTCTCCCACGCGCCGGGTTGAAGTTACCCTGTCAGTATTGTTCTGAACACCAAAAGCAGCTCCAAGAACATTGAAGACGTCTCCAAAGGGACCTGTCTGTGAAACCTGGGTCTTTGGTGCATTGCAGTTTGGGCAAACTGTATCAGTATAGGCGGAGATGAAGCCGCATCGAGGGCACCTGAACCCTAGTCTCTCCGCCGCAAATGGCGGGGCATCCTTAGGGTCAAGAACCTGTTCCTCAATTGCCGATTCCTCATCTTTTTCTGCAAGAACCTCCGCAGCCGACTTTATTTCGACAAATGGCCTTTCCGGCCTGAGAGGGTTGTGAACTGCCCTTATCTCTTCTGTGGGCCTTGGTATGTAGAAGGACATTGCCTGCGCAATCATTGACTTTCCAACACCTGGTGGTCCTACAAGTAGGAGATGCCTGGCCTGCACTGCCGCAATCTTCGCGAGCCGAACGGCCTCAGCTTGGCCAATAATCCTGTCGAGTGGAGATGAAGGTATCTTCACTTGAGAAGTGTCAACTAAATCGGTATAATTGACATTTACGAACGACGATCCCATTCCACTACCTTCAAATCTATAGGCTTCTTTGTTAGATTGGATACTTTGATCCCGTAAATCTGCCTGACTCCCTGTTCATGCGCAATATCCACCATCCTTTGTGAAACCACTCCACCAGTAAGTATTGCGAACGCAGATTTAACTTCTGAAAGTCCGTCAAACGCTTCCGAGAGCTGGAACGACGAAAGCACCTCTCCTTCCTCACTAAAAACCTCGGTAAGTTTTTCCTTTTGAAGAGTTGATAACCGCCGCTCAATTGCAGCACTGTCCTTTAGATCTATTTTTGTTCCGTGCTGATCTGGTTCGACGACCTTTGCAACTGCAACCTGCACCAACTCTTCTGGCTTTTCTTTCAAAACCTGGTTTCCAGAAGAATGCTCTGCCTTCGATTCTCCCCTGGGCTCGTGCCTGTTCTCAGCGGGTTTCTTTGGAGTTTCATCCTTTTCTGTTGCATTCTTCTCCTGGAGTTCTTTGAGTTCCTCTGTCATGCCCTTCATAGCAAGGTACTGCGCGACTGGAGTCTTGTATTTAAGTGCTTTGAAAAGCTGCTTATAAGTCAACTCCTCGACCTCAGTACCCGGAGGCGCCCTGGCAACAAAGTCAACTTCAGCAACCTGAAGCATCTCCTTCAAAATCAGGTCTCCTCCCCTGTCTCCGTCAAGGAACACAGTCACTGTTCTCTGCCTGGAGAGTTCCTGTACAGTCTTCGGTATATTTGTGCCCTGAACCGCAATTGTATTCTTTATTCCATACTTAAGGAGATTCAGCACATCGCTTCTCCCTTCAACAACGATGATTGAATCGGAATCCTTGATTGCCGGCCCAGCAGGAAGCTTTTCGTCTCCGTAAGACAGTATCTCGCCTTTCTCAACCTCTTCCCTCACTGACTGCACAAGGCTTTCACTTACGTTCTTTGATCCCTGGTTCATCTTCTTGTAAAGGTTCTGTGCTCTCTCAACTATTTTCTGCCTTCTCTGAATACGGACATCCTCAACGGATTCAACATCGACCTTGGCTTTGCATGGACCTATCCTGTCTATTGTTTCCAAAGAAGCTGCAAGAATAGAGGTCTCCACCTGGTCCAAGCCGGATGGAATTAAAACAGAGCCTTCGGTTCGTCCCTTCTTGCTGTCTATTTCTACTTCTATCCGCCCTATCTTTCCTCCTTTCTGGAGGTCCCTAAGATCTAGCTCGTCTCCAAGAAGTCCTTCTGTTTGGCCAAAAATTGCGCCGACAACGTCGGGCTTCTCAACCACCCCATCCGCCGTAATCTTTACTTTGATCATGTACTTTGTTAGATTTGGATCTACATTCATTTCTGTCACCTATTAATTTAACAGTGGATATTTTAAAAGCATTATTGTTTTTCTTTCCTTCCACCATCCGTTTAATATGTATAATAGATATATAATGGATTCGGTATATTGACATTGTCGGTTTATTTCACATGAGGAACATCCTCATGATTAATTGCATCGTGCGGATGATGCCCAAAAATTCACATGAGTCGCTATCCAATAATGATCGTAAACCAGTCGATCTTTGAAGCAGCCAGTCCTTAATAACCATTAAAAATAAAGGCAGGACACGCTTACTCATTGTCGCTATCCAAAGAGTGTGATATCAGTGACCTGTCTGGACAAGATTATAATTTATATTGACATGTCTTGGATGCATGATTACCGAAAGAGAAGAGTCACTTAAAATGATAAGGGAAACCGTTAGGGAGTTCTCTCGTAAGGAACTTGGGCCGATCAGTTCAAAGGTGGATGAAGATGATTACTTCCCACTGGAACTGTTCAGGAAGCTAGGAAGTCTTGGTTTTCTCGGAATAACCGTCCCAGAAAAATATGGTGGCTCTGGTCTTGATTATGAGGCACAGGCCGTTGTCATAGAGGAGCTGGGCTATGAATCTGCATCTTTTTCCTTATCTTACGGAGCACACAGTAATCTCGTTGTTGATTCCATCTATCGTAACGGGTCGGAATATATCAGGAGAACTTTCCTCCCAAAGCTTTGCAACGGGGATATGATCGCATCCCTCTGCCTGACGGAACCTGGATCTGGATCCGATGCTCTTGCCATGAAAACACATGCAAGAAAGGAAGGGGATCACTTCATTCTTGACGGAAGTAAGACACTTATTACAAACGCCCCTTACGCCGATCTTATGCTTGTGTACGCAATGACCGGCGAATCTTATACGGCATTTGTTGTCCTGAACAGCGACAAGGGTGTATCGAAGGGTAAGAAATTCTCGAAGATGGGAATGCGCGGGTCTCCTACAGGAGAGATTTACTTTGACCATGTGGAATTGCCTGCTGATCGTGTACTGGGAAAAGAGGGAGACGGAAAAGAGATAATACTTAGCGGATTGAATGCAGAGAGAGTTATCCTGTCTTTCATTTTCGTAGGTCTGGCAAGGAAAGCACTTGAAGCTTCGCTAAAATATTCAATGGAGAGAAAGCAGTTCGGCAAGAGCATATCGGAATTTGAGCTGATTGAGGAAAAGTTATCCAATATGTATACAAGATACCAGGCAAGCAGGCTTCTCTGTGAAAAGGCACTCATAGAAATTCAGAATGACAGGATGAACGCAATAGATTCGGCTGCTTCGATTCTCTACACAGCAGAATCTGCTGAATATATAGCAAGGGAAGCACTGCAGATCCACGGTGGTTATGGTTATGTCAAGGATTTTGGCATCGAGCGCCTGCTCAGAGATGCGATACTGGGGCAGATTGGAGCAGGCACGACAGAGATAAGGAAACACCTGGTGGCTTCGAATCTGGTAAAATATTTCAGGAAAAACAAGAGTCTTCCAAAATGAATATCAAATGCATAAAGTGCGGAAAAAGGGATGCTGTATCAATGGGCCTGTGTGAGGATTGCATGACTCAGGTCCTGATGCTGAAGGTACAGCCAATGCAGTTGACAACCTGCAGGAAATGCCATGGCGTAATGGTTGGAAAGCACTGGATATATAATTTTTCACCTAAAGATGCCGACTCGATGGCAAAAAAATCAGTTACAATAAATGAGTCTAAATTTGAACTTGATACCGTTACTCTTATAGATCTGTCCTTGGAGAAAGAGACGGCAAAGGGACTCGTTTCATATTCAGGCAGCGACGGGGTCCATGGAGAACAGGTTGTTGACATACCCATCTCAACAGGCAGCATCAGTTGCCCGAGATGCAATAAGATTTCCGGTTCTTCTTACGAGGCAATCGTCCAGATTCGCCCAGCCTCTGGAAAAATTTCCCAGATCTTCGAGCAGGCACTTGCCTCTACTGTCGATTTTGCAAACAA
>JAJYUV010000057.1 GCA_021792355.1 Thermoplasmata archaeon
CTCTTCCGCCGAGTATTTGGACTTCATGAAGTTACCTCCATGATCCGGAAAACCGCTTTTCGCATGCTCCTTATGTATCTGTTCTTCTCTATAATATTATCATCATGGTGTTCCAGTTCTGTGATGGCTCGGGTCAGTAGGATGAATGCGACATATATGTGGCAGGAGTATAGTTATAGATGGTATCGTGACTTTACATGGTTTATTCTTGTTGACACTCCCTAGTGGCTCTATTCCTGTTTGAAATGAGAATCATCAGGCTGCTAATTCAAGTTCTATTTCCAGTGCCTTCATTGCCATAATGTCATGTTCATCCTGCGATGTCACCAGCTTCCTTGCCTCCTTGTTTCTCAAAGGAATGTTATTCTTATTGTTTTCAGAACATCAATGGTTGATGTAGGGGATGTCACATCTTTGATGCCGTTATAAATCAGTGCAAGGAACGTAAGCGGAACTGCGCCGCTGTCATATGTCATGGACATACTAGATCAAGTCAGGTTGCATTACGTAATCAATGGTAAGGATGCCAGGGAGAAGATCGATTCCGGGAACAGTGAGGCAATCAGGTTTGCACAAGAACTGAAACTCATTTCGGTATCATAGGCACCGCAGCATCAGGGTCGTGATAACATTGCGAATCAGTCTTTCTGCAGACAACGCTTCCGGTAATCACGTAAAGTCAAGTGCATGGGAAATATAATGTGATAATGGATAAAAATGTCCACACATCTCCGGGATGAACCAGACAGTCTATTGTCTGACAGAATTGATCACGGAATTTAATATCCCATCCACTTTCCTGCCAAGTTCTTCCAGCCCGTTAAACTCGGAGAAAAGTTCCATCACATTCTGCGTCTCCACATGAGTTGTTCCATTTTCTTCGTATACATAAATTCTCAGAGGTGGGACAATGCCACCCCTCAGATCGCCGTCTAAAACTTCCTTGGCAAGTTTCGGATGAAAAACTTCTAGAATCTTGTTTCCACCAACCTCGACATTAATCTTCTTCAGATTTGCCTGAGCGTCTATGGTCGATACGACCTTCAGACCATAATCTTCCACAGCCTTCTCCAGCAACTCTATTGTTTGATTGAATCCATATTTTGATATTATCTCTTTCACTTTCATTTCCATCATTCCACGCAGCACGCCATCTTTGAAAGATCCCTAATGAACGACTGGGCTGCAAGCTTTACCCCCTCTGAAAATGACGGGAAGATATGGCTTGTTGCGATTATGTCGTCAATGGTATACCCATTCCTGACAGCATACGCACCCTCAGTTATGATGTCTGTTGCATTGGGGGCCATTATGTGCATGCCCACAACTCGGTTGTCCTTGGGATCCACTGTAATCTTTATAACACCTTCGGTTTCGCCCATTATGCTCGCCTTCGTCAGGTTTTCAAGTGGGAATACCCTGCACGAACATGATCCACTCTTCTTTGAGAACTGGTTTTCTGTCATTCCAACCCCTGCAATCTGTGGGCTGGTAAACACGGCCCAGGTTGCAGAGTCGTAATCTATTCTGAGATCTTCTCCGAACATATTGCTTACGGCAATAACTCCCTCTCTCGCGGCAAGGGTTTCCAGGAACATCTTCTTTGAAACACAGTCACCTGCCGCATAAATTCCTGGTGCGGATGTCTTCATTGCATCTGAAGTCACTATTTGCCCCCTGGAATCGGTGTCAACGCCGGCTGCTTCGAGGTTGAGGTACTGTGTATTTGGCTGTCTTCCAGTTGCAACCACGATTTCCTGAACTTCCACTTTTTCCTCCCCCTTGTGTGTTATGGTATGAATTGTTTTTCTGTTTCCAGATGAGCTTACGGAGCTAACTCTTGCCCTCAGGAAGAACTTCATGCCCTCTTCTTCCAGTTTGCCTTTAAGGGCAAGTCCAATCTCAGGTTCAGACTGTTGAAGAAGAGAATCCAGGGCCTCTATGACAGTAACATTTGAGCCGAAATGCAGCAGAGCCTGCCCCAACTCAAGCCCTATGGCACCGCCGCCTATGATGGCAACGGACTTCGGCAGTTCTTTTAGTTCCCAAATTGTATCGCTTGTGAGGAATCCTGCTTCCTTCAATCCTTCAATGTTCGGGGTGGTGGGATGAGACCCTGTTGCAATGAGAATGTTAGACCCAGAGACCACGGCAATTTCATTTCCCTCAGAATCCGATACCATTACCGACTTTTTATCAACAAATTTTCCCAATCCAGAGAAAAGTTTCACGTTGGGGTAACTTCCAATCACCTGAACATATTTTGAGTCCCTTGCGTGTGCAACATAGGATCTCAAACCATCCATTACTTTAGAGAAGTCATAGTTTACTGGTGTTGTTTGTATTCCCGCCATCTTGGGGTGTTCCGGCCTGAAAACAGAATGCGAAGCTTCAAGCAGGTACTTTGAGGGCACACAACCAACGTTGACACACGTGCCCCCAAGAGGGCCAGTGCCGATCATGGCAATCGTCATCTCACCATTGCTGAGTTCGGAAGCTTTGATTGCAGCTGAAAATGCCGCTGCGCCCCTTCCCAGTATCACAAGATCGAATTTCTGTGTATCGCTGTTCAAATCATTGCCTCCTTTATTGATCAATGAGTGTTGCTTTATAATGGGATGGTTTTGTGAACACTTTGTTTTTAAGAAGTTCTTCAGCTTTTACTTTCTCCGGATTTACTACGACTTCTCCAATGCCGTCTTTCAGGGATATTTTGATGTCCAGCACTCCATCCTGTTTCTTTAGCCCACCGCTAACAGTTCTAACACAGTCGTCGCAGGTCATTCCATATATTCTCAGTTTGACTTTTTCCTCTGACATAAGTACCAATCACGGGCAAATATTAATACATCAAAGTAAACATTTTTTTACCTCCACCAATATTGCTGGTGAAGAGAAATTGGGGAAAATGTGGAATTATGAACAGAAGAGATTCCAAAATAAGGCGAAAGCATGCATGATCGAGGACAGTGAACACGCCGTTTGTGTTGATCCTTCACTGCCTCTCCTAAAGTTGATTGGGAAGAAATATACAATGTTGGTTCTTGGAGTAATAGGGAACAGCGGGAATAAGAAAAATTTCAATGAGATACTCAGGGACATCCCATATTCAAGCTCAACTATTATCTCCAGAAGACTCAGGGATTTACAGGATTCAAGTTTGATACAAAGAATCGAGGGCAAGCATGGCGTCTATTATTCACTGACTGATTTTGGAATTGATGTAAGGGAAAGGCTTCTACCATTGCTTCGTCTAATGGAAGAAGTTCTGCCATAGTTGATTCATGGTTTTTGCTTTCATATGAAAGATATCTGGGAAGCGAAAGCACCTTGCTACATTCCCATGTTGGATTTCTGCTATTTGATGGGAATTCCCGGGAAATGCTCCCTGTATTGAACCAGTCTTTCATGGTCACATGGGCAGAAAGCCTGTGAACTTCATCTGCTGGATGACGTTGTTTAGGCAACTGAAAGTGCCCGGCTGTCCACATTCCAGGTGGCAATAGGTGATGCCACACAAAAAGCACAGCAGTCTAGAGCCGTTCAACAACGTATTCCATTAATGCGGTGGCATTGTTGTGGACACGTTCCTTCGAAGAAAATATAAAGACAACATCTTCGGTTCTGCATAGCTGTATCAGCTGCTCAACCATTGGGTTGTTCTTTAATTCGGAAAAATACCTTACCCTGAACTCATCCCACCTTTCGGGAATGTGTGAATACCACTTTCTCAAATCATCGGACGGGGCAATTTCCCTCATCCACCGGTCCACGTTAAGTTTCTCCTTCGAAATTCCTCTAGGCCAGAGCCTATCAACCAATATCCTGATTCCCCTGGCAGTGGAGGTTGTATCATATGCCCAAGCGATTGATATCATGCCTTACAAAATTCCTGTTTGGGTTATTAATGATCGGTTGAGAATTGCGGAACGAAAGGACACCGTGTGTTTTCAAAGAGAATGATGAGGCAGAACCCATTATTGCCAAAACCTTTCATACAGCTATTGGTTGAACTTATTGAAATGGTAATTGACGCGGTAGAATTGCTGATGATAGAGCATTTGCAATGCAAGTCAATGAAGGACCTGCAGGAGAAGTCAGGGGATTATGACAGGTTTGTAAACTTTCACGAATTCCTTCTGAATGTTCATATTGTGGTCGAGGAAAAAGTTGTTTTCCCATCTCTGTCTTCCCCACTCTGGGATGATTCCAGGAATTACAAGGAAAAGATAAAGCAGATAGCTGCAGACCATAAACTCCTGGATAAACTTGCACAGAATCTTATTCGCTGGAAAGATGGAGGAAATGAAGAGCTATACAATACGAGAATGCCTCTTTACTACAGTCTGCTGACTGAGCACAATGGAAGAGAAGAAGCAGAACTCTTCCATAGGTGGAGATCACTTGATGAGTCCGTCTACAAGTCTACCTCTCGAGAAATCTACAATATAATTTCATCTTTCGGCATAGATAAGTACAGGCAAGCCATGAATTTTTCCGAAAGTATATTCCGTTATGTGTTTCACGAAGTAAGTAGTCTATAGACCAGACTAGTTATGGACCGGGCGATATTTGCTCATTGTTTTAAACGAATACCAAATATTTTCAGAGGATTTCGAATAAGTTCCCAATCTCTATCGAATCTAAATAGGGGCAAAGAACCCAAGGTGATTCAAAGGTCTTGAATAGATGTAAAAAATATTCATGAAGAAGAGAGATCAGAATAAGGAAGGCCAATCTCTTTCGTAAAGTCAAACACTATGTTACAGCGAATAATTTGAATTTATCCACTCCATAATCCTGTGTTCTGCTTTTCTCCTGTGCTCTGTGAAAGTTGACTGATTCATACCCAGTTTTACAGCAATTTTGGTGGAAGAAATCTTCCTAGGCATGTCATAATAACCAAGCCGAAACGCTCTGGATATTACTTCTCTCTGTTTGCCTGTGAGTGCTTGAAGAGGAGAGGAGTTTAGTTGATCTCCGTTTGTCACGGAAATCACCTTAAATCCGTTTATCCTGTTTTCCATATCTTTCATAAATGCCCTTAAACTGGCGATTTCGCCCAGTATTCCAAAGGTTACTTTTTCATTCCTGATTATGTAGGGACCCGTGAAGTAGACGTCGGTCTTCATGATATACTGTGCCCTCGATTTTTGTAAACGCCAACTGAAAATTGTCCAAAATCGGCAGATGAAATCTGTCCACCCATATTTATGATTTCCATTTTCTTTTCACTTCTCCTTATACGGCGGGGGAGTGCCCTTCCGCCGGTTCTTGAGTCTTTAAGACTCACCCTTGATGTTCAGCGCTGTGCAGAAGTGAATACCACATGTCCTAAGAAGGGGCCCTGAATTCCAATAATTTTGCGGCAAAATCATGTATCTTATGGTAAACTATAGAATGATATAGTAATTTCAAATGCCTACCAAAATTCAGGTTAGTGAAAAGCTGCAGAAAGAACTTGCAAAGCTTAAAGTGTATGACAAGGAAACTTATGAAGAAGTAATCTGGGACCTCATGGAAGACGCACTGGAGCTGGACGAAGAAACCAAGAGAGAAATCGCCCAAGCTAGGCAGGAGATCAAGGGAGGCAAATATCACACCATGGAAGAAGTAAAGAAGGACCTGGGACTTTGACCTATGAAGTGCTTTTTTCAGATCTCGCTCTCATGCAACCTAGAAAACTTGACCGGGAAATCAAACAGAAAATAATAGCAATCATCGAAAGGATCAGGATAAGGCCGGATGAGTATGTCAGGAAACTTGTTGGAGATGATAGATATAGGCATAGGGTGGGAAACTACGGGATGATCTTGGACCTGGAAAAGGAAAAACTCATGATTCGGGTGTTAAGAACAGGACATAGAAGGAACGTTTATGATTCGTAAATTTGCTCATTGCTCCCCCGGTTCCTTTATACAGAGTCTGATTGCCACCATAGAAACACTTCTGAATAAACATGTCATGATCCAAATCAGGGAAAGCGAACTGGATATACAGGGTAGAAGGGTGAGAAATGCCAGAGACTTTCTTGAGGAAATCTGACGCAATCACCAGTGCCAGTTGCAGGGTGTAAAGATGCCTCAAAAATGCAACACAGTTTGATATATGTTTTGGGACAATATTATTCTACTGGACTCCCATGATAATTTCGCTTTCGGAGGTTTCCAGGACTTTTCCGACATAGTATTCCGCCCTATACCCTGACAGGTATGAGATGATCCTGT
>JAJYUV010000058.1 GCA_021792355.1 Thermoplasmata archaeon
GAGATTTGAACTCCCGATCTCGTGAGAGAACCAGATCTCAAGTCTGGCGCGTTAGGCCGCTTCGCTACCACGGCTCAACCCTTTAATAACACGTTTGATATAGCCTTTTACCAATGGATTTTAGGGGAGCTTTGCTAAGGATTAAGGAAGATGAACGCTACAAGAAAGCCAGATCAGTCGCAGTGCAGCTTCCTGAAGGAATGAAGAGAGGGATCAGTGAAATAAAGGACGAATTCAGAGAAAAGGAGTTAATATTTGTAGGAGATCCATTCTGGGGTGCTTGTGATATACCCCAGAACGGCAATTGGGACCTATTAATCCAGTTCGGTCACAGCCCGATTCCAAACCTTGGATCCTTCCCAAACGTTATTTTTGAGGAAATCCAAGAGAATCTGGATTTCGAGATTAGTTCTGAAAAGATTCCCTTTAAATCTCTCATTTTGACATCAAACGTTACATATTCCAACCAGCTTCCCGGTATCAAAAGGAAGCTGGAGGATTCCGAAATACGAGTCACTCTGAGGAAAGGAGACTCTAGAGTTTTCTATCCTGGTCAGGTTCTCGGGTGCAACATTTCTTCAGCCAGAGGCATAGAAGAAAACGTGCTTTTCGTAGGAGAGGGGATGTTTCACCCACTTGGAATCGCTCTCGGTTTACCCGAAAAGAAGGTCATCGCATTCAATCCAAAGACAGGAGAGTATACCGATATGGAAGGTGAAAAAAGAAGATTTCTTGCACAAAGGTATAGCGCTATCGACCTGGCCTCTAGGGCGAATAAGTTCGGCATAATAGTCTCAACAAAGATTGGTCAGATAAGATACTCCTTAGCGAGGGTAGCTCTAAAACTGTTGGAGGAGGCTGGAAGATCCCCATTCTTGATTACTCTAGATCTGGTCAGGAATGAGGAGTTGGTGAATTTTCCAGCCGAGGTGTACGTAAACACCGCTTGTCCCAGAGTCACGGTAGAAGATTACACTACCTTTTCTAGACCTGTAATAACCTTTTACGAGCTTCAGATGGCTCTCGGACTCAAAGATAAAAGCAGATATATATTCGATGAAATTGTTATGACAGATGAGATTGGCAGTACTAGTTTCCGGAAACGGGACTAATCTTCAGTCCATAATCGATGCCATTAAGGAAGGATACATTCCAAGGGTAGAGATTTTTTACGTCGTGAGTAGCAGTTCTGAGGCTTACGCACTCAAACGGGCCGAGGAGAATGGCCTGCGAACACTCGTAATCACCAAAAAGGATATGGTAGCGCTACTAAAACCGATATTCGAACAAGTTGACCTCGTCGTTCTTGCAGGATTTCTATGGATAATTCCCGATGAACTGCTAAATATCAAGCCGATAATTAACGTTCATCCATCTCTCCTTCCTCTGTTCGGGGGCAAAGGTATGTACGGCACTAGGGTCAGTGAGGCCGTAATTGCAAGCGGGATGAAGATCTCAGGTCCAACGGTCCATCTTGTGACGAATGACATAGACGGGGGGCCAATCATAATGCAGAAATGCACAGAGGTGATGGATAATGACACTCCAGAAACACTTCTTGAGAAAATGCATCCGCTAGAACATCAGATCCTTGTAGAAACAATCAAGCAAATGAGTGAAAAGAAATATAAAATAGTGGGGAAAAGAGTTATCTTCCCCTAGTTTTATGCTAATTTTCTTCCAATAGATTTTTCGTAGTAGGCGATTGTTGCTGCCTTTTCCTGGTCTGTGTACCTTCTGTTGAATTTCTGCTCTTTAAGCGTCATGCCTGTTTTCTCTTCGTATGCTTTTGGATCCATAGAGAACCTTCTCTGTGTGGCATCTCTGTAAAGCTCAGGAATAACGTTGAAGGCGCAGAATGGCACTACTTTCCCGTCTGGCATCGCGTAGTGGATATCGCATCTCTCAACTCTGTCAACGTCATAAGTGTACGGGTCCATGAAGTGCATAAATCCTACGAACATCGAATTGTAGTGGAATGCCTTGAGTCCGTGATAGTCTCCGCCAGTGAATGCTCCGAAGATCATTTCCCTCATCTTGAAGCCTTCTGGTGCATGTTTCTCGTCAACGAATGTGTTGAGCTTCCTGAGTAGGGAAGTAAGAGCTGACGCTTTTTTGAGCGCTTTCACTTTGGACTCATTGATGTCCGTGGATAGTTCATTTAGATATTCGAAAAGTCCTTCTACGTCGATGAACCTTGTAACGGGGATGATAGAGCCGTCAGGTTTCTTGAAAATGTAGGTACCCATACCGCAGGCAAAGTGGATGCTGAGCCTGTAAGTAGGCTTTCCCTTTAGTGCTTCTACGAAATTTGTAACTGCAGTCGTGCTAGGAACAGTAAAGAAATCTTCCCTTCCGATCGCTCCATCAGTCTGAGCCTCGATCTTCTTGATGCAGCCTGGAATTGTGACTCTCTGTCTCTCTCTCAACTTATCCGGCATTCTTCCAACAAGAGAGACAGGCTGGAAATTGACACTCCGCACGACGTCTAGGTTTGACAGTCCGAATCTGATAATGTCGCCAAGTTCTCCGTCGTTTACTCCTCCTATTACTGTAGGTACTAGAACAACTCCCACATTTACCTTTCTGTATGTGTTGAGTGCCTCTGGTATTTCCCAGAAATTCTTAGGGTTTGATCTCGGCGTCACTCCATCAAAACTGGTATAAATGACGTTTGATCCAGCGTCACGACATTTCTGGATGAATTCCACATCCCTGGAAGCCCTAATGCTGTTTGTATTAAGCTGCACATGCTCATAACCTTCCTCTCTTGCGATCTTGATGATTTCTGGAAGGTCGTCCCTCATTGTGGGTTCTCCTCCAGTTAGCTGTACGGCGTTTGCGCCAACCGGCTTTTCATTTCTCATCCTCCTAAGCATCATCCTAATTTGATCTTGCGTAGGCTCATAAATTGGGTCGTTCTCCTTTGCATAGAAGAAGCAATACCAGCACGAAAGGTCGCATCTGTTTGTCAGTACCACGTTTCCGAGTCCAGTGTGGCTCTTGTGTTTGACGCAGAGTCCGCAGTGCGTAGGGCAGTTGATCTTCTCCGCGGCAAGGCTGATCATTGGGTTTTCCAGTTTGATGCCTTTATCTAACCACTTCTTTGCTTTCATGTACATGTCATAGTCTTCCCAGTACTTCTCCTTCGTAACTCCGTGCTCGGGGCATTCCTTTATCATTCTGACTTCTCCACCCTCGGCATAGACCAGGGCGGGAATCTTCATCCTGTCAAATTTGTTCTCTGCAACGCATTCTGGGCACAGAGACGCTGTAACTCTCAAAGCGAGCATTCCGGGGTTAATCAGATGGCCGAATTTTTCGTAAACCTCGTCTAAACTCTTCATTTTTGAGTTTGGACTGATTTCGAATTCCGGAGATAGTATGGATTCGAATGCTTGATCCATAGCTCCACAAATAATGGGGGTATTAAAGAGCTTTTGTATTTGCCACAACTAAGAAACACGCAGTTGTCTCTTTCATAGCTAATAACTGGGTTTAATTAGTATGTACTTATTAAATACCTAATAACTGGCAGTGCGACTTGCTATAATGCAATATGAATGCATAATGTTGTGCGTATAACATAATCTGTCGATGAAGAGGATGGAGCAAAAAGAGATGATATACCTGAGTGTAGTTACACATCAATAAGTCGGTTGAAAATTAGCAGAAGGAGGAGATAAAATATAATATAAACATATTGAAATATAAGATGACGATGTTATATCGTGGAAATAAGAAAGATTCAGAAAACAGGTGGTAGCACCCTAGTTGTATCTCTACCCAAGGTGTGGTGTCAGAACTTCGACCTGAAAGTTGGATCGAAGGTAATGCTCAACTACAATGAGAAAGGGGGAATCATGATGGAACCTTTCGAAAGGGGCCAGAGTTCGTCAACTGCGACCGTAGATATAAAGAAGAATTCGGATATGGAAAATGAGCTGAGGATGCTTATTTCGCTATACATTCAAGGAGTAAAGAGGATCAACATAAGATCTGATGACAAGAAAGCTATGGATGACGTGATCAGGAGGTTCCTTGAGTTCACAATAGGGTTTGAGATAGTCGACGAAAAGGGGAATGAAGCAATCCTTGAGGACCTCATATCTCTTCCTATGCTGACATTCGATAAAGGAATGAAGAGAATGGTGACTCTGGTGAGGAGCATAGTCACTGAATCAATAAGTGAAGAAAAGATACCTATTGATTATATACTCCAGAAGGAGAATGAAGTAGACAAATTCAATATCTATATACAGAGACTTTTCAGTCAGACCCTTAAAGACTATTCCGTACTTCAACTGAACAAGATATCTTCTTCGCAAGCTCTATCTTACCTGCTAGTCTCAAGGGTTCTTGAAAGGATTGCCGATCATGGTGTAAGGATATACACTCTCCTCGGAGAAAGAAAGCTGAAGAACACTGAGATTAAGAACTACTTAGAGGCTTCAATAGATATAATGGGGAGATCGATGGAATATTTTTTCAGTAAGGACGTCCACAGTTCTAATCTGGAGATTTCCAAGAAAGAATACTTCAAAAAAGAGAGAGAGAACATAAACCGCACACTCAGAGGCACTTCAGACGGTATTGTTCTTGCTGAAATACTTGAAGATGCCGAAAGAATTGCACTGTATTCCACTGATATATGCGAATTAATAATGGATTATTTTGAATGAAACGTGAAGAGAAATGATTACAGAGATTAAAGAAATGGCTGGTAATAGAGGTCGATAGAGATGAATGATCTGTTCAAAGGCAAAGAAAGGGAACCTGGTCCAACGGTGCTCAGAAAACTCGTGTCAAAAGGAATTGTAGTGGCGCCGGGTGTTTTCAACGGGATTAGCGCGATCATAGCAGAAAGAAAAGGGTTCAAGGCTCTTTATCTATCCGGATCGGGAGTTGCAGGATCAATGGGTTTACCAGACCTCTCCCTTACTACTCTCAGTGAAGTCGCCGAGGAGGTCAGGAGAATAAAACTGGTCAGCAAGCTTCCACTGATAGTAGACGTAGATACGGGATTTGGCGAGGTCCTCAACGTAGAAAGAACAATAAGGGAGATAGAAAGATCCGGAGCATCAGCGGTCCACATGGAGGACCAGGTGCTGCCAAAAAAATGCGGTCATCTAGAGGGAAAGAAACTAATTCCCACCTATGAGATGGTGGAAAAGATTCAAGCTGCAAGCAAATCAAGAACCAACAAAGATTTCATGATAATAGCGAGGACAGATGCAAGAAGCGTAGAAGGAATAGATGATGCAATTGATAGAGCCAAGCTCTATCTTAGGGCTGGAGCGGATGGTATATTCCCTGAGGCACTCGAGACAAAGGAGGAGTTCAGGGAATTTTCCAATAAAGTTGGTGGAGTGCTACTTGCGAACATGACAGAATTTGGAAAAAGCCCACTACTAAGTGCAAAGGAACTAGAAGAACTAGGGTACCGCATCGTAATATTTCCTTTAACTGCATTTAGAGGAGTTCTAAAGAAAATGGATGAAATATATTCAAGTCTTTTCAAGAATGGTTCGCAGAGAATGTTTTTGAATGAGATAATGACAAGAAAGGAATTCTATGAAGTTATAGACTACAAATCGTTCGAGGATGAGGACAGGAAACTGAAACAGAAATCTAAAGAAGTAATGCGGTAATCAGCCACGGGGCCGGTAGATCAGCGGAAGATCGCTTGCTTCGCAAGCAAGAGGTCTCGGGTTCAAATCCCGACCGGTCCATTTAATCTATTAATCGAATACTATTTATCTCGGCACTCGTTATCTTCTCATGACCATGCAGTCGAAGTATCAGGAACTACTTCTCGACGAGGATGTGCGAAGGTGGTTCGAAAACCTTAGGGCGAAATCTGTATTGACAGCGACAGTAGCGTTGAGAAATCTTGGCCACTATTGCGAACTTACGCAGACAACACCTGAGGAAATCCTGGCTAAAGCGGGAAGCAATGAGAAGGATTTCCGATATGAATTCACAGATTTTGTCAGGAAACTGGAAAAGGAGGGCAAGGCAGGATCGTACATAGCGAGATTCAAAAAAGTGATTCTTTCATGGCTGAAGTTTAACGATATCCGTTTGCAGTTAACCGTTAACATATCCGGGGAGAACGAAACGCCTACCATTGCAAATGAAAGAGTACCAAGCAAGGAGGAGCTAGCCAGAATACTTAGGAAAGCAACCTCAAGAGGCAGGGTAGCCATCGCCATAATGGC
>JAJYUV010000059.1 GCA_021792355.1 Thermoplasmata archaeon
GGAGAAAAACCAAAACCTCTCAAGGACAGAACCAACGATTGATTCCTGTTCGGATCCATTCCTCTTTTCTGAGATCTATGTGCTTAGAAAAGGCCTAAAAACTGTCTTGACAAACCGATCCACTTCCGGCTTCGTCTCGAAGAAGGCCGGCGTGAGATAGAGAGGACGGCTCACAAATCCCAGACCATTCAGGACCAGAGCCAGGACAGACTCCCCCACCATCACTCCCCGCTGGGGAGCCAGCGGGATCATTGCGTCGATGATCTATACAAGCCGAATCTTCCGGGCCACTCCGGAAACAAGGCCCAGATAATCGATTCTCCGGATCTCCGATAGTCTCTCGTCTTCCTGCACACATCCTCCCGACTCAGTTCAGTCGGGAAGCATGAAATCGCATTCAGACAAGAGAAATCAAGCTTTTTTCTTCACTAAGAAAATATCGTTAAACGAAAATCACTTAAAAATCCAGTCCGTTTTCTTCGGAGAACTGCCGGATGTGGGTTGTAATACTAATTTAGGCATAGTTATTGCTTTATAATTTTTCGTGTGTTCCGTTTCTAAGAATATTGTTTTGGAAAATTTTGAGGATCCTATGAATGAGTCAAGAAAAGGTTTTTTTAAAGGGTTATTTGTAGGGATTATGCTTTCACTATTCATGGGCGTATTTGCTGTTGGTCTAGGAGTCTTTATTCTTAAAAATCCCCACGGCCGACTTGCCACCATCGTTTTTGGAAAATCAAACCAATTTGGTCTCTTGACCCCAGTATTTTCTGCAAAGAGATTGGCCATTAATACGCTTAAAGACTTAAAGACTCCTGAGTTAAAGGTTCGATTTCCATTGGCATTTCAAGAGGTTCCCTTTGCAGGGACCCGTGTTGAAAAGTCTGGGTCATTGACATCCTGGATCGCGTACACTTCCGACCGAGTCCAAATTGATTCATCTCCCCCTCCTGAAAAAGTTAAAGGCAAAAATCTTTCTAGGCCAATTGTTTTGCGTGGGCTTAAGGGAGAGACATTATCCTTCCAATTGGTCCTTAGGTCAAAAAGGGATCTTGACGATGTTCATGTTTCAATTGTGCAGGATGCCGATTCTCAAACGTCATGCATTCAATTTCATCGATTTAAAGAGATTTTTCTTAAGGTCATGCTCCAAAATAATGGAAACCTGAAAAAAATTATCAATCCGGACCCTCTTGTCCCTTTTTCCGATCCTTATACTCCTAGGAGAAGACTAATTAAGGATTTAAAACTTACAGAAGATCAAAACCAACCTGTTTGGATTGATGTTCATTATTCAAGAACATGCAGGAGTGGAGATTATTCAGGGAAGATCCAAATTGTCAGAGAAGGAAAAATCCTCAGATCTTCAAAATTGATTTTTCATATTTCGCCCCAGACTCTGCCAAACCACCTTCAATTAAGTCGGTGGATGCAGCTCTACATTGGAAGATTCAATTATGGAGAAGGCCAATCTTCGAGTGAAGCCCAATTTGCCAACCTGTTTTCTCGCTATTATGCATTGGGCAACAAATATGGATTTGCGACGGGAGACTGCGGAACCCTTGGCCCTACCTTTCATTGGGATGACAAAGGTTCCCTAGTGTCTGTCGATTGGTCCAGCTATGACTATATTGAAGGACCAGTGTTATCCGGAAATCTCACAGGAAGTCCCCCGAATGCCTGGTGCTTTCCTTTAAAAACTTATTCATTGGGAAACTTTAACGGATTTACTTATCAGGGAAGGACACCTTCGGACATCAATGATTGGAAAGGGATTCCAGAAAGATCCGTCGAACAATTGGCAAAAGCCGTTGTTCAGCATTGGAAAGAAAAAGGGTGGTCATTGTCAAAAGGATTCGACTACATTTGGGACGAGCCCGATCATCAATTATATTATCCATATATATATGATCTCATCGCAAATATTTCAGTGGCTCTTCATAAAGGGTCAGATAATCAGATTAAAACAATGGTGACCGATACTCCATATATTTGGAATCGTCATCAAGTTGGTCACCATAAACATGTTATGTATAATAAAATTGATATATGGGCTCCTGGAGCAGCTGTCTACATTCCCGATAAGATTCAGAAGTATAAGGATGACGGAAAGAAGACCTGGTTTTATACCGCAGGGCCACCTTTTTTAGGTCAATCTGATTTGACGGGAAAAGGCCCGGGATTTCGAATGTGGTTTTGGACCGCCTGGAAATATAATGTGAATGGAGTTTTCTATTGGGCCTCGGATTTCTGGAGTGGAAATACGGTTATGGATTCTCCCTACACTAAGGGAGGATCAGAAGATGGCGTTGTGTTTTATCCGGGGCATCAATTGCACTTTTTAGGAATTCCAGATATCGATGGTCCCGTTCCCTCTGTGAGAATGGCTCAGTGGAGAAGAGGCGTTGAAGATTATAAGTATTTTTTATTACTTAAAATGGATGGGCAAGAAAAGTATATTGACTCGCTTATTTCCGCTCTCGTTCCTAACGCTTTGAATGTTGGAGGATATTTACCAGCATGGAAACATCCTTTAGGAGGTAGAGAGGGGGACTGGAATCATGATCCCAAAGTTTGGCACATGACAAGAATAGAAATGCTCAGAAAAATCGAAAACAAATAAAGTGGTCCTGATTTGCGGACGTTACGATTTTTTGCCTGAAACCCTCCTAAGAATCTCGAATGAATGATGCCTCTCTTCTCAGCTAAGGAGGCAGGTCTTCTTGGCTGATTCAATATAGGGAATTTAAAGGAACGATAAATTAGGAGAGTTGTTTTTGAATAATGATCAAATTTCTAATTACAAAGGACAGGCGCCTCTTATATCAGTTCTTATGCCTTTTTATAAAGGTGGAAAATTCATCGAATATGCCTTGAATTCAATATTGAATCAAACCTTTCAGGATTTTGAAATTGTATTGGTCGATAACAATGCTACTCCTGAATCAAAAGAAGTTGTCTCGAGGTTCTCTAGGCTTTATCCAGATAAAATCAAATTATTTTATGAAAAAAATCCTGGAGCATGTTATGCAAGGAATACAGGGATTATACATTGCACAGGAAAATACATAGCTCTCTTGGATGATGATGATTATATGTATTCGGACCGTCTTGAAAAACAATTGAAAATCATGGAAGAAAACAAAGATTTAGCGATGGTGAGTTGTGGGATTGATTTTTTTGAGTCCCCGTCGACTCCTGATAAGGGGCGCTTTCTGAGAAAAAATGTAATGGGCGCTATTGGCAACACAAGAATCACTCGTGATTTATTGATATCGAAGATATATTCTCTGAATCCGACTCACAAGAAACCCGAGTCGTTCTTTTTTGCTATCCCTTCTACATGGTTTTTTAAAAAAGACAATGCTCTTGATATTGGGTTGTTTGATATTCGGATGAATCCTCATTGGGCGGATGACCTAGAATTCCTGACGCGGCTGTTTGAGAAGGGTCCGTTTTACATGGTTCCAGAACCATTGGCCGGTTTTCGAAATCTCTCTCCGTCTTCTGGATCGTTTGAGTACAAAACCTCCTCAGAGATAGATTTCAAAAAGGCGCGTCAAGATTCCAAATTCCTTTCGATCTTTTTTGAACGATATAAAGAATCAAATCCAGAAACATTAATTGCCTTTAAAAAATTGTTCTCCTTCCACTTAAAAATGCACGGAATAGAGTTTTTGGAGTTTTTTCATGCGGTTCCCATTGGAAGGAAATTTCTTTTGAGGGCATTCTTGCTTGATCCATTTAATTTTGACAATGCTAAACAGATGATTAAATCAAGGTTTCCAAAGTTTGTTTTGCCGAAGCTTTTTTGGTTTGACCGATTTTCCATGAAGAAACTTCCCGAGGGGGTTGATAGTTCGGTAGCATTCAATCTGTTTTTTTTTCCCCCTAATCGGGTTTCTAAAAATAAGGTTTTAAATCATAATTAAATTAATTGTTTTCTTCATTCGTATTCAAAGGCAACCTGATGGGCAAGGACTCAGATCTCGATTACTTCCGGCAACCAATCAGTCTCGAATGAGACAAAGCCCGATTGTAGTCTCCCACCACATTCGGATAAAACCATTCAGATTTAAACTTATGGGTCATCCATATGGAGTTGCCCCGTTAACCGGACAATGTTTATACCTAGTAGAAAGACCCATTAAAATGTTTACAGTAATTTGGCTTCGGTTTATACTTAGCCATCACCCTATAACCCCGGAGGGGAGGATGGCCGACAAAACCGAAAGGAATCCCTTGATTCTGACTGCCGAACAACGACAGAGCCTCCAAAGTGTAGCCGGATCCCGAACGGCTCCGGTCCGGGAAGTGGAGAGAGCCCGCATTCTTCTGGCCTATGCCGACCGTCTCCCGCTTCAGACCATTGCCCGGACGGTGGGAGTGAGTCGCCCCACTGTCTATAAATGCATCGACAAGGCCTTGACCATGGGATGGGAAGCCGGACTGAAGGACCTCTACCATCGCCCCAAGGATCCTGTGATCACTCCGGAAGCCAAGGCGTGGGTCGTGTCCCTGGCCTGCACGAAGCCTGTCGACCTGGGCCTGGCGTCGGAGGTTTGGACGCATCAGGTGTTGGCGTCGTATGTGCGTTCTCATGCGAACGAGGCGGGATACCCCGCTCTGGGTCGGGCGGTCAAGGCCACCGTCCAGCGCATTCTGGCCGAACAGGATCTGAAACCCCATACGGTCCGGTACTACCTGGAACGGCGGGATCCGGAGTTCGACCGCAAGATGCGGGACGTCCTGCTCGTCTATCGAGAGGTGTTCCTAAATCCGGCTCCATCGAATCGCGACACCCCCGTCTACACGGTCAGCCTGGACGAAAAGCCGGGAATTCAGGCGTTGGGACTGACGGCCTCCGACCGGCCACCGGTTCCCGGCAAACATCCCACCGTCTCGCGCGATCATGAGTATGTCCGATTGGGAATAGCCTCGATTCTGGCCGCCCTGGATCTCTCGACCGGCCATGTCATTGCCCGGGTCGAGGAACGGCATCGAAGCCAGGAATTCATCGCCCTCCTCAAGGATCTGGATGCCTATTATCCTTCTCATGCCCGGATCCGGGTCATTCTGGACAACCATTCGGCTCATGTCTCCCGGGAAACCCGGATGTTTCTGGCCACCCGCCCCAACCGGTTCGAATATGTGCATACTCCCAAGCACGGCTCCTGGCTCAACTTGGTGGAGACCCTGTTTTCCAAGATGAGCCGAACCTTTCTTCGGCATATCCGGGTCGCCTCCTGGGCGGAACTCAAGGAGCGGATCGAGAAGGGCATTGCCGAAATTAACGCTAACCCGGTTGTGCACCGTTGGAAAAACTTTAATCTGGAACTCGAAAAAGTATAAGTGTTTTAATGAGTCTTTCTACTAGGTGAGTCCCCGAAACTTTCTGGAGGGAGAGCGTCTTAGGACCATTGTGGAGATGGTTCTCGCTATAGTTGTTGCCCCACAGGGGGGAGAACCTGGACCCACAGTCTGGCCATTTTTGAAATCTGAGGGATGAACATAGGCCCTTTTGAAAGATTTTACAATCGCTTAGGCTTGGCCGTTGCTTTCCTAACTTCTCACGGGGGTGGTACAAACGACCAGGTCAACGATCTTGGCATACTCTCGGGGCTCCTTGGCCGTGTAGTAGAAACCATTATCGGAGAGCCATTCGATAAGATGGGGAAGACGATTTGAGGTTCCGGACCGGCCTTCCAGACTTTTCACCATCAGATCACGGATAGTGTGCCTGGAAACCCTCCGAGGGTGGCCGTATATCCCAGGACTTCTCGATCGCAGCAGTCCAGGGAAAACGCCACACGGACACCCTCCCCCTTGGGGCAAGTGATCTCGAAGACATTGGAAGACCACCGCGCTGGTTGGACTCCACAGTTCAGATCGTTTCCTCATGAACTCTGGGCACCCTGACTCCCGAATGACGGGGGAGGAGCAGAGGGTGTTGTTCCATGATCCGGTAAACCCGCTTGTGGTTCCTAGGTTCTTTCCCCTCCCGGGTCAGCATCCGGATCAAGAGAAGATGGATCCAGCGATACTCGTTACTGGGAGGTTCACCGACTAAGGAACGAATCTTGGGAAGACCCCACATCCGGCAGTTCTCCGAAGAAAACGGACTGGATTTTTAAGTGATTTTCGTTTAACGATATTTTCTTAGTGAAGAAAAAAGCTTGATTTCTCTTGTCTGAATGCGATTTAATGCTTCCCGACT
>JAJYUV010000060.1 GCA_021792355.1 Thermoplasmata archaeon
AGGTGGTCCATTCCCGGATCCGTGTGGGACATCCTCAATCCAACGGAAAGATCGAACGGTTCCATAAGACCCTCAAATCCGAATGCGTCCGGACTCAGGCCTTGGGGGGATTTGAGGAAGCCAAGACAATCCTCGCGACCTACGTCCACGAATACAATTACGAACGGCTTCATTGGGCTCTCAACGATCTCACCCCGGCTGACACCCTCAAAGGAAAAGAAACCATCAAGCAGCGTCTTGAAAGACGAAAAAACGCTCTGGAAAAAGCCAGGAAGGACCGCCGGCAGAGACAGGCCCGGCTTCGTCAGGAGTCCCGGTCAGCCTGACCGGTGCAAACCAGGAAAGTGCCATTTTCGTTGACACAGCACAAGATCATCATTGCCGGCATCCTCTGCGGCAAAACCAACGTCCGGGCCCTGGGCGAATGGTCCCGCTCCCTTTCTCACCATCAGGACGACCTCCTCGCGCGCCTTGGGTGCTTCCGCTCCCCCTCCCGCCAGTGCTTTGTTCCTCCCTCCTGGACCACAATCCACCGCACCCTCCGGGATACGTCATCGTCTTCGGGCGGTCCAGCTCAAGCACCGGCGACGCGGTCCCAGCGTTTATCGGGGTCTGAGAAATTTGGGCGCATCAGAGGAGTTGGCCGCTATGGCGGCTACAGATGGATGCAGTCGCTGGTGGCGCCGAAGCCAGTACTCCAACATCAACAAGGTTCTCGCGGTGTCCTATTTCGACAGCTTGGGTGTGCCCTGGCTCTCATGAGCTCAACTTTTCGAACCGCCTGGTGCGAGACCCTCAGGCTGGGTGGTGTGGCAGGGGATGGGCAACCCCCCCGTTGCCGATCGACTGGAAGAGGAGTAAAAAGGGTTTCTGATTACCAATTACAATAAGCCCGATTCCTGATATAATAGAACCATGATTTCACGTTGGCTTAATATTATGGAGGAGATCATAGCCAAGAATCTGATCCTGTTTCAGAAAGGGCTGAGTCTCGCCGAATTCCAAAACCAGAATGGAACGGAGGAACGTTGTCGGAAGGCCCTGTTCCAATGGCGCTGGCAGAAGGGATTCCGGTGCCCGACTTGGTATGATGACCGGTTCCGTGGTCTTTTCAACGGTCGCTACCAGTGCAACGGTTGCCGTCATAAACCTTCGCTCACAAGTGACACCCTCTTTGCCGACACCAAGCTGCCGCTCACCGTCTGGTTCATGGCGATCTATCTCCTGACTCAGAACAAGAACACCATGTCGGCCCTGGAACTGAAGCGCCAATTGGGGGTCTTCTACAACACCACTTGGTTGTTGAAGCACACTAAGATCCTCCAGGTCATGAAGGAACGGGACGATGAACTCCATTTGGACGGTCCCGTCCAGATTGAGGACGCCCACTGGGGCGGGGAACGGCGAGGCGGCAAACCTGGCGGGGGCGCTCCCGGGGAAACGCCGTTCCTGGCGGCGGTCCAGTGGACCGATGACGGTCGCCCCCTTTGGCTCCGCCTCACCCGGGTCCAAGGCTTCTCCAGGCACGAGATCGAACGCTGGGCCCGGAAGCTTCTTTTACCGGACTGCACGGTGGTTTCCGAGGGACTGCCCGCTTTCTGGGGAATCGATCGGGAAGGATACGCCTATCATTCCCAAGTGGCCGGAGGAGGATCGGACAGCGTCAGGAATCCCGCTTTTTTCTGGGTAAACACCCTTATGGGCAATGTCAAGAATGCCCTTCACGGCACATATCATACGATTCAGGAGAAACATCTTCTTTACTATCTGGCCGAATTCTTCTACCGGTTAACCCGACGGTTCCAACTGGAAGACCTGCTCCCCCGGTTCACGTACGTCGCCCTTCGGGCATCACCTCTACCGTACCGTTTTGCAAAGCTGGCTAAGGATCATGGGTAATCCGGTAGTTTTTTGATTTTTCAGAGGATCGGTGGATAACTTCACGTTATTTGAGGTCATGTAACATTCTCTTATGCTTTAAATATTGTGAAATTATTGGATTAGTATAAGGCGAGAGTATGAAAGCTTCGGTCATTATCCCCACAAAAAATGGGGGTTCCCTTTTTGAAAAAGTTCTTTTAGCAGTGATTTCTCAGAAGGTTCCTTGGCCTTTTGAAATTCTAGTAATTGATTCTGGGTCAACGGATGGTACTTTGGAATTTATCCATCAAATCCCAAATATTCGAACCCACTCAATCCCTCCTGATCAATTTGGGCATGGTAGAACAAGAAATCTTGGAATATCGATGACCAAAGGTGATTTTGCAGTATTTATCACTCAAGATGCCAAGCCTATTAATAATCACTGGCTTTATGAACTAATTTCATCTGTAGAGCAGAACTCTAATATTGCTGGTTCCTTTGGAAGGCATATTGCCTATCCTGATCATGGACCTTTTATTGCTCGAGAACTTGATAATCATTTTGATGGTCTAAGAGATTTTGGAACTATCGTGAAGCTTGAAGATCCCGAAATGTATAAAATTGATGAAGGATATCGCCAAGCACTTCAATTTTTTTCGAATAACAATTCTTGCATTAGAAGAAGTGTATGGGAAAAAATTCCCTTCGATGATGTAGACTTTTCAGAAGATATGGTTTGGGCAAAGAATATTATTGAGGCTGGGTACCAAAAAGCTTATGCTCATTCAGCAGTCGTCTACCATTCCCATTCATTTGGCATACTTGAAGGGATTCAAAGAGGCTTTGATGAAGCTTGGTCACTTAAACAGCACTTCGGTTATAAAATGTTTCCTTCAATCCTACACTTTTTGGGAGTTCTGGGTATTTCTATCAGCTCAGATTATTTTTTCGGTATAAAAAATGGATTTTTGCTTAGAAATCCTATTTGGATATTTAAGGTTCCAATTCGTGTTGTATCAAATCAAGTTGGATATTTTCTCGGTGAAAGAGCGGATTATTTTTCGAAAAGTTTAATTGATAGGTTATCTAGAGATAAAAATCTTAAAAAAAATAAAAAAAATTATCGATAAAAAGAATTTAACATTTCTCACATCAAGACAAAATAAAAAATTATAATGAGTTATGATTGATTATTGTGTATGGAGAGGCCAAGGGAAAATCGCGTATCCTGATGGTCGTCAAGATTATCAACCTTTTGACTATATCTCCACCTGGAATTGAAAAGAAACCAGAAACTGAGGATTCGGTACGGAAGAATGCAGAATATGCCACGTAGTTTTTCACTCTGCGGGGCTATATACTAATTTGACAATAACTCCGGAAAATTCTAAGAACCAAAATACTTAACGCGTTACTGGAGAAACAATGATTCCTTTTGTTAAAGCCTCGATTGTAGGCAGAGAACTTGAGTATATCGCAGATGTTCTAAAAAGTAGTAAATTTTCGGGGGATGGAAAATACACAAAAAGATGTCACAAGGTTTTCGAAGACCGATATGGTTTCAATAAAGTCTTATTGACTACTTCCTGTACTGATGCACTTGAAATGGCGGCAATTCTTTGCAATATCCAAAGCGGAGATGAAGTTATTATTCCAAGCTATACTTTCGTAAGCACTGCAAATGCGTTTGTTTTAAGAGGGGCTAAAATTGTTTTTGCGGATTCAAGAATAGATACTCCCCATCTTGATGAAAATTCTCTCGAAAGTCTTATATCAGATAAGACAAAAGTCATTGTTCCAGTACATTATGCTGGATCAGCATGTGATATGGATAAAATAAAAGAAATATCTGAAAAATATAATTTATTTGTGATCGAAGATGCTGCCCAAGCCATTGATTCCTATTTTAAGGAAAAACCCTTAGGAAGTTTAGGAACATTTGGAACATTTAGTTTTCATGATACAAAAAACATTACTTGTGGAGAGGGGGGGCTTCTCTGTATAAACGATAGTCAATTTTCACAAAGAGCCGAAATTATTCGGGAAAAAGGCACTAATAGATCTGCATTTATTCGTGGAGAAGCTGAAAAATACGGGTGGGTTGATCTTGGGTCGTCATTCCTTCCAGCAGATATCCTTTCTGCCTTTCTTTATGGCCAACTTGAATGGATAGATGCTATCCAAAATCATCGTAGAGAATTATGGAACAGATACCACAAACATTTATTTGATTTAGAAAGAGGTGAGAAAATTATTCGACAAAAAATTCCTAAACACTCAACAAATAATGCTCACATGTATTATGTTCTATGTAACTCAATAAAAGATCGGACATTTGTAATTGAATACTTGAAAAAGAAAAACATTATTTCCTCTTTTCATTATCTTCCTTTACATAAAAGTAAATTCTTCGAAAGTAAGCATGATGGAAGAGAGCTCCCTAATTGTGACCGATTTGCCGATACATTACTTAGGCTTCCTCTTTTTAATGATCTTAAAGTAGAGGAAGTGGACATGATCTGTAATGAATTATATGAGGCCTTTTCATTGCTTTAATGTGCTGCATCAACGAAAATGGCACTTTCCTGGTTTGCACCGGTCAGGCTGACCGGGACTCCTGACGAAGCCGGGCCTGTCTCTGCCGGCGGTCCTTCCTGGCTTTTTCCAGAGCGTTTTTTCGTCTTTCAAGACGCTGCTTGATGGTTTCTTTTCCTTTGAGGGTGTCAGCCGGGGTGAGATCGTTGAGAGCCCAATGAAGCCGTTCGTAATTGTATTCGTGGACGTAGGTCGCGAGGATTGTCTTGGCTTCCTCAAATCCCCCCAAGGCCTGAGTCCGGACGCATTCGGATTTGAGGGTCTTAGGGAACCGTTCGATCTTTCCGTTGGATTTGGGATGTCCCACACGGATCCGGGAATGGACCACCTCCTGGTCCCGCAGGGCGGAGCGGAACTCGGTGGAGAGATATTGGGGGCCGTTGTCGGAGATGATGCGGGGTTTGGCCAGGCCCTTGGGAAGAGTCTCCAACGCCCTCTGGATGACAAGCTCAACATCAGCGCTCGTCATGGACAGGCAAAGATCCCAGAAGACGATGGCCCGGGAATAGCCGTCGAGGACACTGATGAAGAAATAATGCGTGCCCCGGAGGTTGATATAAGAAATGTCGCTGTGCCACTGCTCATGAGGCCTCTGGGGTTGATGAAAGCCTTGTCGGGAGGCTTTTCGTCCGTCCGGAAGAGTCCATCGGCTTGATATGCCGGCCTCTCTGAGCACCCGGAAGACCGTGGAGGGCGAGACGGCCACAACCCCCTGGTCCAGCATCATGTACGTCAGCCGGACGCCGCCCACAGTGGGGTGTTGGCATTTGAAGGCCACGATCTTCTTTTGCACATCCTTCATCCAGACCGTTCCCTTGGGATCTCCCCGGGCAGGGATCCAGTGGATGCCGTCCATGATGTGGAAGATCAACCGCATTGTGGGCCGGGTGGTCGGCTTTCGTTTCTGGTTCGGGACGGATTCCTTGAGCGCCTTGAGTGTTCTTCGAAGCTCTTCTTCCGCCAGGGCGTAGACCAGAAGAGCCAGGCCCATGATCATGGTCAGCGCCATGATCCTCCGCTCGGTCTTTAAAAAGAAGGCGTCGGCGAAGAAGAGGGGATCCTTGAAGAATCGGAACTCCGTCCCGATCGAGGTCCCCTGGGACTTGTAGAGGGCGATCAGGTCCAGGGCGGGAAGTTCCTCCTCGTCCAGAACATTCGTGGCGACGACAAAGAACCCCTTTCGGGAGAGCGGCTGGTCGATCGCCTCCGTGTCCTCCTCAAAGGATCCTGCGATCAGGTACCCCACCACACCGGGGGAGACCCCTTTCCTGGGAGGGCCCGGCGTGACATGTCCAGTCTCCTCTACAATCTTGAGCGAGACCGGACGGTGATACCTGATCTTGCGGAAGATGTCATTCCAAGCCTCTTCGGCATCTTCACGACAGGAGAAGGAACTCTGGGAGAGGGTTTTGAGAGAAGAGATAGAGATAGAAAAACTGCCCCTTGATCGTCGTGGACAGGGAGGTGATATCCCACGTCCAGACCTGGTTGGGAGCCGTGGCACAAAGAGGGGTTGGACGCCGGTGGGTGGGGACCCCGGTGCGTCCCCGGTGGGCCAACTGTCCCCGCTTCCGGAGAATCCGGTAAAGGGTGGACTCCGAGG
>JAJYUV010000061.1 GCA_021792355.1 Thermoplasmata archaeon
ATCTCATTTACAACAAAGATGAGGATAACGCAAAGTTCGATTCAATACCGAGCATTGAAACTGAATTGAAAATGAGATTGAATGAGTTCTTTAAAGCTAATGGCATTGGGAGGACACTTGGGGAACTGGCAGTTTACCTAGCCGAGAAGAGGCAGATTAACGTTGTCGCATTAGGTTACAGTTCCCTTCTTAGAGAGCTTCAACAGGAAGCCAGTGTAATTGCTGCGCAGGCGTCTAGATACGTTAGCAGCATCCTTATCGGCTCTATAGCGTCGCTGGTTGGACTGGACAGTTCCAGCCTTGCTTTTGGACTTGAAAGAAGATTCATGTCAGGCGAAATGCTGGAACACAACAAGATCTTTTCCAAAATAATAGCGAGACATATTCAGACGTTTTCCTATAAACGTCCTAACCTTGGAAAGAGCAGTTTGAACCGTGGGAAAATGGTGGTTGCCAGTGGAAATGACTTTGTTGCAATGGCGAAACTAGTGGGGGGAGTTCGATTCCAGTCTTACTACCCTATAACGCCCGCAGCGGATGAAAGCTTCACGTTGGAAAAATATGAGAAGGTTGGAGACGATCATGACTCAATTGTTGTGTTCCAGACAGAGGATGAGATTGCCGCCGTTACCTCCGCAATTGGGGCTTCCCTGACAGGCGCCAGGAGCGCTAGTGCAACCAGCGGACCGGGATTTGATCTCATGACTGAAGGACTTGGCTGGGCTGGAATAAACGAGACGCCTCTTTTAGTCACCTATTATCAAAGAGGGGGGCCAAGCACGGGCCAGCCTACAAGGGGGAGTCAGAGCGACCTCCTATCTTCGGTCTTTGCATCCCATGGTGAATTCCCGAGAATTGTTCTATCTTCAGGAGACCATTCAGAAGCCTTCTGGGATACTATTGACGCACTGAATTTCGCTGAAATGTTTCAAACGCCAGTCATCCATCTTGTAGATAAGTTTCTGGCGAACTCGATTGCTTCGACCCCTATGCCAGATGTCTCGAAGATACAAGTGCAAAGGGGGAGCCTGGTGAAAAAGGTAGGCGATGAATACCACAGATTTGATTTTTCGTCGTCAGTTTCGCCAAGGGCATTCATCGGTGATGAAAGAATGTGGTATACTGGGGATGAGCATAATGAGATTGGGCATATCGACGAAGACTCCGAGAATAGAATAAAAATGATGACGAAGAGGATGGATAAGATGAATCTGATAGAAAAAAATATACCTGAAGAAAGGAGATATGCTCTTTACGGAGATAAAGATCCTGAAATCGTCCTGCTGGGATGGGGATTCGTCAAGGGGGTTGCGATCAAGGCTTTAGAACAGCTCCGGAATGAAGGTATAAAGGCATCCTACTTCCACATCAGGACTTTCGTCCCATTTCCTAACGAGTCTGTCGTGAGCATCTTCAGGAATGTGGGTCCGGAAAGAGTAGTAGACGTAGAGTGCAACTACGAGGGCCAAGCAGGCGTTCTCGTACGATTGAATACAGGTTACCAGCTCAAAAAACGCATAGTAAAATTTACTGGCAGACCGATCTACCTTAACGAACTTGTTGAAGCAACCAAGAGAATACTTTCTGGATCTTCGCAGGAGGTGTTGAGCCTTGGAGCCTAAACAACTGACTGCCGCGGACTACAGGACTGATGTATGGAATGACTGGTGTCCAGGGTGTGGGAATTTTGGGATAGTGGCTGCCATGTACCAGGCACTGGCTGAAATGAAAGCAGATCCGGCGGAGACAGTTGTAATTTCAGGAATCGGGTGTTCCGGAAAAACCGCTCATTTCGTCAACACCACAGGCGTACATACGCTTCACGGAAGGTCTCTCCCGTTCGCTCAAGGCATAAAGCTTTCCAACCCTGCACTCAATGTGCTGATAAACGCCGGAGATGGCGATCTTCTCGGGATTGGTCTAGGTCATTTCGTGGCACTGGGAAGAAGGAACGTTGACTTGGTTGTGATGATGCACGATAATACAGTCTATGCGCTTACCAAGGGTCAGGCAGCACCTACCTTGCATAGAGGGGAGAAACCAAAGGCACTCAACGAACCCAATATACAGGATTCGGTGAACCCGATTGCACTCGCAGTGACGTCAGGATATACCTTTGTTGCCAGGAGCTATTCTTCAAGAATAAATCATCTGAAGGAAACTATAAAACAGGCGGTAAGACATAAAGGATCTGCCTTTATTGACATACTGCAGCCTTGTGTCACCTTTGACGACATCCACACATACGACTACTATAACAAGAGAGTCTATGAGTTGAAAGCTGACGATTGGAATCCCACCGTAAAAGACGAAAATGAGATTCAACAGAAGATGATGCAGGCTATCGCAAAATCGTTCGAAGTGGATGACAGGATACCTCTAGGGGTGTTTTATGAAAATCCCTTGACCCCAACTTTTGAGGAGAGACTCAGTGAAAAACTACCAAGCTATTTAGGCACCCCGCCTTCAAGAGAAAAGATAGAAAAGAATGGGAAGACGATAGTTGACGGGGATAAATTTGGGGAAATTTTCAGCCAGTTCATCGTCGAGTATTGATTTTGGATGGACGAATCTGGAATGCGCCCTGTCACAGGGAATGCACTAAATCTTCCACTTTTTTCTCTACCTTCTTTCCCTTTTCTGTGAGAGAAACGAGTGATCTCCTGGGTTGTACAGACTTATCTATCTTTATGTTGACCAATCCAAGTTCCTTTGCCTTCCTTATGCTCATGTGCAGCTGGCGTGATGGGAGGCCTGTCCCCTCGAATATTTCTAAGAACCCCTTTTCTCCCTTAGAATCAAGGTACTGAAGTAACCTGAGGAGTCCGTGATATTTTTCTATGACCTTCAAGTTTTCCATGAAATATCAATCAAAGTCAGAATTAATATTTTTCTAAGGAAACTTTAGTATGAGAGGGTTGCTAAATTAGATTGATTGTAGGCCTGGTCTAGGTGCATTTTTTAGACATTCATATTTTGGGGATTTCTTCACAATGAATAATACGCAAGCGAACAGCTTCATTATCGATGACTTCTGTGAGCATTACGGTTCAGTCTCAGTATTTGTGTAGGTCAATCACTCGGTCTTCGTGCCTTCAAAGAGTTACGTTCCTAAGGTTTTGAGTGCTGGAGAACGGGTCTAAAATTATCGTCTATTAAGTGCTCCTCAGACATCTGTGGTCCTGATCCTACCCCAACCTCGATAATCTTTCTTACACCATCAATGCCATCAAGCATTCGTAGGACCTCATTCCTGTATCTTTGTGTGGTGAATAAGTGGGGGTTAGGCCCCGCATCAAATGAATATGCGCTTTTTATGTGACCTGATCCTTCATTCAGTTCTTCCGATGCCTGGATTATTTCTAATGATCTATCATTCAGGTAAAAAATGGGGGGCATTGAATCAAGCATTGTAGCGTGCATCGAATTGCTCTCCCTCATTATGACCATTCCTAATCTATCAAAATCCCGCCTTCTTATGGCCTCCACGGCAGCTTCAAATGATTGCTCAGCATACTCCGGCCTGCACTTGTAAAGAGAGCTTGTTTTCGGTGTAATGTCGTGTCCCATGCTAGAAGGAACCTTCTTTTTCTTCTCCTCAAGGATTACTACTATGTCCCTCAACTCTGGCCACCAGTCCCAAGCGAATACCTCCTCTCCGTAAGACTCCTCTGTACCGTCTGCCGGGGTCCTCTTCCAACCTACTATCCCCCCATAAACACTTCTACATGCACTCCCGCTTATGTGCCTTGCGAGGATTGACAACTGTTTCCTTGATAGAGCCAAGTTCAAAGCATCATTGGCTGCCAATACAAAGGCTGCCCCTCCAGAAGAACTGGCACTTAGACCAGCATCGGAGGGGAATGAATTTTGAGAGACTACAAGCCCGTGCGTACCTCTATCAATCCCTGATTCTTTTTTGAGCTTGTTCATGACGAAGATTAAATTGGCTATCTTTTCATTATTTTGGCCCGCAATTCTCTCTTTCCTATCGATAATCACCCTGTCCCGATCTAGCTTATGAGAAAATACAACACTTGTCTTTGTTTTTAACGAAAAATCTAGTGTAATGCCCAAAGATGAATTTAACGGCATATTGTATTCGTTTTTCACTCTGCCCCAATATTTCACCATTGCTACATTCGGAGTAGCTATAGCAGTCCCAATAGATTCCCTCATTCAAATGGTCAAATATGGATCACTCCTTATATCTTTTCAAGTAATCATAGCAAATATAGATATCAGGTACTTAGTATCTTGCGTAGTGTTTGTAGCAGTATTGGATGCATGATTAGTTGAATTACAGCATGGCTCCTGCCATTACTCCTCCTTTCCTATTTTATGTTTCTCACTCCTCCTTATTATTCTTGCATTCTCCATTTTCATTATTGTCGATCGCCATTGCTGAGATGATAATAAGAGCAATTTTTGCCGCAGTAGTTGTGGCATTAATCAGAATCAAGGGTGAGAAAACTTAACATTCCTTATTCCATTCTTTTCTTCTCTATATTATACCCTAAAATATGGAGAAAATGGAAGACTATGTACTGTTGATCTTGTATATTTTTTTAGCCAGATTTGATCCTTTGTGTGACTAGGGATACGCGATGTTGATCTTGAGGGAAATCCGGTAGATGGTGATAGTGAAAATATATTGCGGAATAGACATGGCTAAGGACAAGTTCGACTACTGCACCGTGGACGACGACATGAACATTCTGTACAGGGGAAGCAATTGCAGCAACAGCAGCGAATCATTTGATTCGCTAAAGAAGAATATTGAATACCTCAAATCAATGGCATCAAGGATATACATAGGCATGGAATCAACGGGCATATACCACCTTCCCCTGTATAGATATCTAAGGGACAACGGATTCCTTGTGAGGATACTGAACGGCCTTGAAGTGAGAGGAATGAAGAAATCTAGGGTAAGGAAGACAACAAACGACTCAATAGACTCTGAATCAATAGCAAGGTACCTCATGGTTTCTAAGGACAAGGACAGCTACGATTACCCTGATGAACTCAGGAATCTGAAGGAGCTTGTGACAGCATTGGACATACTCACGACAAAGATTACCACTACGAAGAACAACATCATTAGGATAATGGACATGGAATTCACAGGCCTGTCAAACATAATAAATCTTGATAGCAAGACAATGCAGAAGGTGATAAGCTCCATAGGCAAGGGGGTGGGGGGGAAACCCGTGAGGAGGATAAGCTCCTCATCCGTGGAGGTCACCGCCGTAAAGAGGCACCTGGATACAGAGATCTTAAGCTCAGAACCATTGTGAACTCACTTATATAATCGTTAAATACGCGCCGGGTCCAGGGGGGAAAAGCTGCATAGAGCGCCCATTTTTTTACTGTAGAGATTGGTTTTCTAAGATGTAATATGCACGCACGAGCATTTGTCTGTATGAATTCATTCGATGAGGGCAGTAACTCATCAAGATAGGTTTTATTGTCAACTATTGTTTTTTCACCCCTTGAGTTGTTTTTGGAATTCGGCCCATAACATCCATTTATTTTCATAGGCATATCAGAAATCTGCCACAAAGCGATGGAATTTACTTCGAACCTTACTAAAAAAAAGTTAGATAGGCAGTATTGCTACCGCCAGTGTTATTATTGTTCTACGACTATCTTGCCATACATCCCGTTTTCGGCATGCCCGGGATAGGTACACAGGTACCAGTACGTTCCAGGTTGCGAAAAACTGTAGCTCATATTGTAGTAATAGAAATGACCCGAATTTGTCGGCGGAAGGAAACTCATGGATGTCATAGAACTGTATCCTCCCGATCCCATGGAACCCATTCCGCTCATGTAGGAATATGGCGGGCCCTGATTGCTAAGTACAAAATTGTGTTCAGAGTCGGTATCTATATTTACGACCGTGAAGTTAATGACCACTCCTTCTTTGATTACTATTGTTGGGTTGAACAAACCCTGTATCTCGAAGCT
>JAJYUV010000062.1 GCA_021792355.1 Thermoplasmata archaeon
TTTTCTGGAATGATCTATGATATGAATGGCACTATTCAACGCTGTGGTGGGAAAATGGTTGAGGGCGGTTCCCAATCGCTTCAAGAACATCCCCAAACTTCCACTCATTATGCTCTTATGGGAGGGCCGTTCCATATTGCTAGTGTATCCCATTCTTGGGACGAAAATCTTCCGGGGCATCTCAATGACGATGATTTTTCGTTGCGCGGTGGTGGGACTGTTGTAATCCCAGAAATTAAACTAAAACACCAGCAGAATTTTACCTTGGGAGGAGGTTCTTTTGCGGCTCAAAAAGATTGGCGTTATTTTCATAGGGCGCATCATAGGGAGTTTTTTAGAGTCTTTTCCAAGCTGAATCTCCCGGCAGGGATTAGGTTGATTACGCCGCCACACGCGGATGATATTGACGAGTTAGTTTTGTTACAGACGGATCATATTGGGGATCATGCATTTGCTCACGACGCTAAAACTAGATTGATTCAACGAATTCGCAAGCCAGTAGTCTGTCTTGGGGGAAAGTTTATCAAATCTCTACTAATTCCAAAATTGCTGGAAAATACCGTGGGGATTCCAATTTCCTTTATTCAATTGGATTATCGTGACGAGGGGGGATGTAAGGCTAATATTCATCCTGTTCCCCCAGAACAACTCCAGATTGTTAATAGTATGGTTTCTAAAAATAGCTTACTAGTTAATTTCAGGATTGACGGATCAGATCAACCTCTCTTCAGTAAAATCCCTCACAAATATCTATGTGCGATTGGGAAGGGAGATTTTTCAGTATCCTTTGACCCAAAGATTCCAGTGACAACTACTAATAATCTTTTAGCAGCTTCGATCCCTGAATATATTCCGCTACACCCAAATTATAAAAAGGGAGGGTTTGGTGGGGTAGTTTTTGCTCCGTTCGCTTCGATCCCATCAAAGGAAGTGCCAATTGTTCTCTATGCGCGGATCGTATCTAAACTGTTGGACTTTTTTGATGTTCCGGTGTATTGTATCGCGCACGGATCGGATAGATCACGCATTGGTTCTGGGTCTTTCCAATCTAAACTGCTTCCCGATTTGCCATTAGTAGATTTGATGGAACTGATTTGTGAGAAGCGGTTGTGGTATATTGGCAATGATTCTGGACCTTCCCACTGGGCGGTGAGGAGTGGTATCCCCACAATTATTGTGCACCCCCCACAAACCAATCCGATTATGCTGAGTGTGCCTACTTCTCATTTACTATTTATTCATCCCACCCGCTCATTCGGGGATATCAATGAGGGAGTATTTTTGAAGGCGTTTGGAGAACTGTTCTTTAAGGTCGAAACCAAAATTTTGTTTGAGTCATCTACCCTTGGAGGGGAAATCTATGAGTAACTTTTATATCGCCGTCTTGGCTTTCTTTGTTCTTGCTAATGTAATTGTAGAGTATAAGAATCGAAAGCTCTTCCCGCCGTTCCGAACGGACCTTTCCGGCTATCTTGCGGGGGTTCCGTGGCACTGGTTACAGGATGCGGGCTATCTAATTCTTGCTCTGTCCCTTCCCGCTATTGGATTTTATCTCGGTGGACTGTCGGTGGAGATCCTCTTTTCGCTCGCTTGTGTTGGATTGGTCACGGTCGTGGTGACGAAGCTGGTCATTCAGTACGCCGGACTGGGAGCGTTCGCGAACTCGGACCTTGAAACCGCCCATGTTGCGAGTGCGGGTGTGACCTATGGCTGCCTCACCGTTGCCTTGCTGATCCATTCGTGGCTCCAGCCCAATGCCACCTTCATCTGTGCGCTACTCGCCCCGCTTTCGGCTGCGGCCTTTAATCGACTGGCTAGTGGAAAAACCGCATTGGAAGAGAAAACCTATACGCTGTTCCTCCTGATCGCTATTTTCGCTGCGCTTTGATCTCTATTTTTAGAGGATTTTGTTATGAGTAAAAATGTTACGTTCAAACAGGTATTGGAACATATTTATGAGTTGTGTTTGGATCCAGAAAGTCCAAAGAGTTCTCCCCGTAGCAGGAGAAGGTTCGTTAGTGTATCAGAAATCTATGATAGGTTTTCTAGTAACTGGTGCACGATGAATGAGTTTGGTAAGTTTCTGCGAAGCAACGGGTTGGTCTCTAAGACACGCAAAGTGGATACTGTAGATGAATCCAATACTCCGTATCGTAAAAGGCGTATGGGATTTGGTATCGATGATCTGATTGTGGCTTTTGATAAACACTTGAAACGTAAGAAATTACAGGGGGGTCCACAGGTTTCAAATGTTCGATACAAGGTAGTTCCCAATGTAGATAAAGTGGTAGCCGAAGATGTTGCCAAGAACAAGTTATCCAAAGACAGAGAGGCGTATTATCGCTCCCTGTGGACGGATTCCCAGTCAGAAATGAGTCGGCTTGCGTCTCTGGTTTCACTTTATGCTCATTTGGACGACCCCCGCCCAGTCCCCCCTCCTTTTTTGGGAACAACAACCAAAAAGTGGGGATTGGGCGAAAACCACGTTGTGTTTTGCACGATGCTGAGTGATACCCATTTTTCGGAAGTGGTTGTTCCAGCACACGTCAATGGGGTTAATGTATATAATCGAAAGGTTGCCGAACAGAGATTGAATACCTACTTTGAAAAGGTGGTTAAAATCAATCAGGAATATATTAAGGGTATTACATTAGATGGTCTGGTTATCTGTTTGGGTGGTGATATGGTGTCTGGGATTATTCACGAAGAACTCCGAGAGACCAATGAAGAGCACATGCTGGAAGAGACTATCTACTGGTCAGATAAAATCTGCGCGGGTATCCAATATGTATATGATAGGCTCAAACTCCCCATTTATCTTCCCTGTGTGGTGGGGAATCATGGAAGGTTGACCAAGAAACCGATCTATAAGTATCGTGCGGAAGATAATCTGGACTATCTCATGTATCTGCTCTGTGCGCGATATTTCAAGGATAATCCTGCACTTACCTTTGATGTAGCTAAATCCTCAGAAGTATCGTTCAAGATATTTGATACCACCTATATCCTCTGTCATGGAGACGAGTTTAGGGGTGGGAAGGGTATTTCTGGTATCTATACCCCGATTGCTTTGGGCAGGATGCGAAAGCAGGAACGTGAGTTATCCCTTAGCAAAACCTATGATATCTTACTCATGGGGCACTTCCACCAGTTGCTCTATGGAGGTAACTTTATTATCAATGGGTCTCTGATCGGTGCAAATGAATACTCATATATGAATAGTATGAAGGTTGAACCCCCGCAACAGGCTTTCTGGTTGAGTAGCCCACGGGGTATCACAATGTTTGGACCTATTTTTGTTGAGTCTATTCGTGCTTCTGAAAAGCCCCATATTGTTAAGACTGTCTATCGGTAAAATATATATCATGAATACTCCAGATACAATTTCATTTATCAAAACCCTTCGTCTCAAGGTGAAGAGAGAAGCCTATTCTTGGCTAAACCAAGCAGCTGTGGAGGTTAACCAAGTCTGGAATTATTGTAATGAAACTTCCTATAAAGCTACCGAGACGGGCACTGAGCGCCCTAATCCTAGATGGCTTAGTGGATATGATCTATGTACCTTAACGTCTGGGATGACAGAGTTCATGCAGAAGATTGGAGCGGATACCATCCAAATGGTATGCACTACGTACGCTAATAACCGCTATACAGCTAAGAAACGCAAAGTGAAGTGGCGCACGAGTTGGGGGGCTAAGCGTTCATTAGGGTGGGTTCCCTTCAAAGCAGCCAATATCAAGAGACGGGGAAAATATGTAAGGTTTTGTAAAAAGACCTTTAGGGTATTTGATTCTGATAAATTAGAAAATATCCAATGGAAAGATGGATGCTTTGCCCAAGATTCTCTAGGTGATTGGTATTTATGTTTACCCGTAGAGGTTAAACAAGAGGTTAATATTGCACCTAAGGAAGCGGTAGGTATTGATTTAGGCTTGAAAACAATAGTTACTACATCAGATGGATATAAACTAGACGCCGGAAGATTTTATAGGAACTTAGAGCCTAAATTATCCCAAGCTCAACGGAGAGGGCATAAGCGCCAAGCTAAACGTCTTCATAGGAAGATAGCGCGTCAAAGGAAAGACAGTTTACATAAAGCGTCTAGGTATTTAGTTAATGAGTATCAGAGTATTTACATTGGTGACGTGAGTAGTCTCAAACTAGTCAAGACACGGATAGCTAAATCCGTGCTTGATTCAGGGTGGGGTATGCTCAAGAGCTTCGTGCAATACAAGGGCCAGCAGGCCGGTAGAAGCGTTTCAGTTATTAATGAGAGTTATACCTCAAGAGCGTGCAGTCAATGCGGGGCACTTAGTGGTCCGCAGGGTCTAGGGCAGCTCTCTGTAAGAGACTGGAAGTGCGTGGACTGTGGTGCAGTACACGATCGGGACGTTAATAGCGCTCGAAATATCCTCCATCTCGGGTCTAGGTATCAGACCTCCGTTAGCGGGAACGAGTTGGCATCTCCTTTAGGGAGAGCAGCATGAGTACCGTGTTGCCAAGGCTGTGTATCGGTGAGTAAAATCAAGCTGTGTTTGGTCGGGGATTCTATGGATGGAACGACCGTGCAGGTGAATGGGTCCCCGTTTTCGGTGGTAGTGCTGAAAAATGATTCGGTCATAAATCAGAAACTTCTCCGAAAGTTGCACTTTTCCTATATCCATTTGTTTTCGGTGAACTTTACCAAGGCGGCAAATCGGCTGAATTCGCTGCTCTATGTTCAGGCGCTAGTATTGGGCAAGTTCAAGAACTACGGCTACCGTCTTGGTTCTTCTGATCCCCTCTCACAAAAGTTCGAGAACGAGATCCTCTGGAACGTGATGCCTGACCCACCGCTTGACGTGGAGGGGTCAGACCGTGTATAATAATCCCCTACGAACAGGAGATCCACGCAATGTCCGATTCGGAAAAAGCACTAAGATGGGGAAAGGTTCTTGAGTGGGCACTTTCCGATTTAGTTTCCGCTGACCCACGGCGGATGGATGAGGTTATCCGTTTTTATTCTGATCTGTCTGCGCTAGTCGCCCGATTTGGCGAAAAGAACGTGCCCGCAAATTCATTTGCTAAAAAGAAGTCCCCCGTTGACTCCAGTCATAACGAGGTGGTTAATATTGAAAATCTAACCCCTCTCCATGTGTATTTTTATGCCTTCCGGTTGGAAAAACCCTATCTATATAGTTACCCAGAAATTCTGGAATCTCCCTCAGACCTGAAAGATATTTTAGAGTATTTCAAACTCAGTCTGGCCCATGCCAAGCTGTGGCAACTTCTCAAGAAAGCGTTTGTTTCCATTATGGCTGCTGCTATTCGGGATGAAGTTACCCTTGAATCTGAGGATTTTATTTCCTTTTTGATTATAACGTTGCCCATGTTTTCCCATATCGCACGAGAAACTCCTTCGGCTGTTACTTATGAAAAGGATCTTCTCTTTGTCTCTGTGTGTTTCAGGTGTTTTTCGGATATTAAATGGGATCAAATTTCAGCTACCGGAATAAAGAAAATGTTGTCCGAGTATACCGAGACGGCAAAAGTATCCTAAAATGACCCTTCCAATCAATATAGAATTGGGGATTTCCAGTGGGGAAATCTTTGACCAGCTTTTGGCATTGGGGGTAACCGATGACCTAGTTGCTTCGGTCATTCACGAACACTATAAAATATTCTACCCCCTGTGTTCGGACCTGTTCCCACGAAAGGTTGCGCTGCGGGCCATTTATGTTTATCAGGAAAAGTATCATAAAGCGCCCGGATTTTCCTATTTCAACGAAGAGTATTGGAACCAATATGCGATTGCCCTGAGCAAAGGATATGTCAAGGATGATGCCCAGACGTTGATGGATGTGTATTATCAGAAAATAGGGGTGAGGAACTCTCC
>JAJYUV010000063.1 GCA_021792355.1 Thermoplasmata archaeon
AAATTCAGCTTTACGTATCAGACATTCGGAACGTTTTATCCGGGGACATTTGTAGGTCTATCCTGTAATTCAGTGGTCTAATTCAACTTTAAAGCGATACTAATTCAATGAAAGATGCGGGGGGAGCGCACTTTAAATCGGATTTGTGCGCAAACATTAATAACGAGAAATGCTTAACTAAATAATGGAAAATGAGACCGTCTATGAAATAGACCACAATCTCGAACTCTGCAAATTGCGTCTTAAGGAGGAGGACTCCATTCCCGGGAAAGTGAAGGATGCGATACTGGAATTTGTAGACGATATGGCAATCAAGGGCAGGTCGAAGCACAGGCAGTACTTCTACATAGAGAGACTGAAGATAATGGCAAGGATAATGGGGGAGAAATTTCTCTCCCCGGACAAGGATGACGTGAGGAAGGAGATGCTGAAGCTGAGGGGAGGAGGGGCGGTGATACAGGACAGGTATTCCGAACGGACGATCAGTGACATCATCCAGGTCATGAAGACATTTTACTCCACGTATCAGGACGGGAAGTTCAAGAATGCAGTGGAATGGCTCGAGGTGAATAACCATGCGTCCAGGCAGAAGAAGCCTGAGGACATCGTAACGAAGGAGGAGATAAATTCCCTACTGAATGCATGCGTAAATGAGAGGGACAAGTGCCTCATTGCCATGGCCTACGACAGCGGTGGGAGGATAGGGGAACTGCTGACGCTTAAAGTCAGGGACGTGGTATACGACAGTTATGGGATGAAGCTGACTGTCTCAGGGAAGACGGGCGTAAGGACAATCAGGGTTGTGGGGGACAGCGTATACATTGCCCGTGACTATCAGAAGAAATACGGCAGAACGAACCCAGACGATTTCTTTTTCGTGCAGATAGAGGGAAAGGGAAGGACGGGGCCGATGAAATATTCGCAGTTCCACAGCATGCTTAACAAGGTGAAGAAGAGGGCGGGGATCACGAAGAGGATACATTCCCACCTGTTCAGGCACACGAGAGCAACTCTCCTTGCAACCAGCCTGACTGAAGCGCCTCTCGAGTCTACGATGGGATGGGTTCATGGGTCCAGGATGAGCAGGGTGTACGTGCATCTGAGCGACGATGTCGTGGACAACGCTGTGCTCAAGGTATATGGAATAACGAAGAAGGACGATGGGAATGGGCTGGAGTACGTACCAAGGGTTTGCATGAGGTGTGGAAAGGAGAATCCCAAGATCAATGACTACTGCTCCAGATGCGGCATGCCCCTCGACAGAAAGAAGATGGTGGAATTTGAGAGGGAAAAGAAGGAGGCGAGGGAGCTGATACTCAATTCGAATATCATTAATGAAGGCGAAAAGGAAATTCTCAGGAACACGGACCAGGACTCAGACGACATTGTGATGAACGTCATCTATAAATTGGCAGAAATGAGCCCAGAAACATTGAAGGGCTTGATAAGGGAAGAGAGAAATAAATTGTAGGAGATTTAGCAATGTAAACGAACAATAGCAAGTAACATTCGCTTTGATCTCGGATAGGTCATAGTTTTTGGACTCGATTTAATCAATTGAGTATGGAGGAATTATTGATCCAACAAGTACTTACCTTGGAATGTTCTCCGCACTTTGAGACAAACTGAGAAAGAAATCAAGCATATCGGTCTTAATTTAACTCGCTATTTGTCTCATACTGCGATAAACACTACTCAATCTAAACTCTTCATAATTGAATTTTCTAAGTATTTACTTGGGTTAGAAGTTGATTGTTAGTTCGTGGCAAATATGTTTATTAGCAGTAAGTGGCGGGTTACTATTACTTCTATATGTAGATATAGTTAATATAGTACTAAACATTTAATTACTGAGATGTACAAATGCAATCAACTGATTATGTGAAACATACGTTAGGAGATTTTGTAAGGCATACTGCAACATTGCTAACGAAAGAGCAAGGAGGTTTCCCGTACAGTGATGATACAAGTTGGCATAAAATGCTGCTACATATACGCGACAAATACGTAGAACTTGAGCCATTTCGATCCATTGTATTTGCTTACGATGATTCTACTTATCCTACCTGCACAAAAATGAGTGAGTTCCTTGAGGCACTTCACTGGAGTGGAGCATTATCGGTGGACAATCCTGCCTTTAACAAAGCCAAGATTAAGCCGGACCTTCTAAACATATGGGAAAAGGAATTAGACAAACAGGATAGAGAATACAAGGAAATAATCAAAGAGAGTGTCGCAAAACTCCAAGAATTTAACAAATCTTACTGATAAGTCGGTTGTACGAAATGATACTAGATGGAAATTCTGCAGTCAAACGTATTACAGAAACAGTTGATGAATTTTTCAAAGAAAATTATTCAGATTTTGTTAGAGGTTCTAATCTTTCTCACCCGATTTTGCCCCCAAAACAGTCTAAGATTATCCATGACTTTATATGGGGGACTAATAGATTCGACTGGTTCGAAATGGCAGTAATTGATTCTCCTATTTTGCAAAGACTAAGATACCTTCACCAGGTCGGATTTGGCTCTTACGTTTATCCCAGTGCAAGCCACACTAGATTTGACCACTCGTTAGGAACATCCATAGTTGCCTCGAAGGTTTTTGACAATTTATTATCAAGGCAAAAGGAAAGGTTAAGTCAAATTGTTAGGTCGGTTTATCCAACCTTGGAACCCGAGAAATCATTTGAAAAACTAAGACAAGAAGTTAGACTTGCCGCTCTTCTACACGATAGCGGTCATACAATGTTCAGCCACTCCAGTGAATCAGTTCATTCAGAAATCAAACTTCTTGCTAAAGCTAGAGAGGAATTGTCAGCCCTTGCAGGTAAACCAAGAAGCACGGGAGAAGTACTGTCATTCTGTATTTCTCAGTCTAATTTTTTGCATTCCTTAATAGAAAACTATGAAGACAAAATACCTAAGCTGTCTAAGCCGATTTATTCAAAATTTACTGCGGATTTAGATAACGTGTCTCTAATGATAATTGGTAGATCAAAACACCCTTATTTACAATTTATGGGTGATATCATAAGCTCTGGTTTTGATGCGGATAAACTGGATTATTTGATGAGAGATGGTCATTCTACCGGTCTTCCTGTAAACTACGATTTAGATAGATACCTTCAGTTTGTTTCGGTAGAAGAAAGCCAAATTGAATTATTAGATTCCAAATCGTTAGAATCTGTTAAATCGCTTTACGACAAGGAAATGAAAGTTGGTGATACGCTTGAAGAATATAGATTGAAGATACCTCATAATGCCATAACTAGTATGGAAGAAGTGGTAATTGGAAAATTTATGTTATATGGCTATATGTATCACCATCCTAAGATAAGAGGAATGGATAGCTACTTTGAGAGAGTGCTCAGGGAAGAGATAAATAACCGTAAACGGCAAGGTGAAAAGGATGAAGACCTTATTAAATGGATGTTTTCCATAAACGATTCGGTGATTGTTTCCCTCCCTTTTTTTAAGAAACTACTCAATGATAGTTATAGCTCTGATTTTCAAAAATGTGCATATAGAATTTCTACAAGAACACTGCCAAGGGAGGTTTTTGGAATCAACGGGTCAGCTATAAGTCATGCGCCAGCTACCATGATTTTGGACTTTTTAACTCAACTTCAAGACCCAGATAAGAAAGGTATAATTTTAAATGATATTGAAACCCGACTGAAGGGTGTCATTAACAACAAAGATGCAATTTTCTGGATAGACGTTCCTAATGCACCGAACTTTGAAGATGTAAAGAACATCGTAGGAAGGAAACCGTTTTATAATTTATTTCCCGTGGACAAATGGATGGAGGCATATATGCATTACACTTACCGCGTCAGAGTCTATACTTTTTCTGAGTATGTAGAGGACGTTATAGTTGCCCTCAGACAGGTTATGCCGAAAATATTAAGTGTTGAAACTAAAACTATGGAAAGTCTTATAAGGACCAGAGAAACCTAGTAACTAATTTGACTTTGCTAATAGTTGATTCTGGAGTAATATGTTTTCATTTGTAACCTGCCACGAATCTTGTTGTATTGAAAGAAATATTTTACTGTAAAACCTCCTGGGACTGTTTGAAGTATCGCGGTTTATGTCCTAACTTCGCCCTGTTCTATCACTACAGCTCTATCTTGAGTTCTTCTGCAGTTCCCTCTGCTCCTTTGTGTATTCAGTATGGGAATGAGAGCCATCGGAATACACAACCTCCTTAATGCCTGAAATCGTCTTATTTACTTGTTTGTTCAGAAGATTTCATCGGAGTGTTCCTGGCGATGTACGAGGTGAGTTCACTGAAAACGCTATGACTCGAGACATTTGAACCTTGACTCATTGATTTTTACGTAACATGTTCAGATCAACATCGAGTTGTTTCACCAGCTCATTGGCCCTCTTCGGTATTTCCCCCATGATTTTCGCACCGTCAAGGGTGTAGATCTTTATCCTTGACAGAATCAGGAGGGCGTCCCTGACGCTGTATCTTCCATCTATCCTGTTCAGTATCTGGAAGTGCAGATTCAGTGCAAGCATGTTGAGGAAAAGGTAAGAGAATAGCATGTGGTCGTCCCTCAGGTATGGTCTGTCTGCCTCCAGGTCGTTCTTGAAAACGTTGAATGCGTATTCAACGTATTCTCTCTGCTTGTATAACCTGTAAATCTTCTCAGGATTCTCTTTCAGGTCTGAGAGTATGTGCATCTTCCCAAAATTCACTGAATCCTCGATGAACCTTTTCCTGCTCCTCTCCTTTATCCTGACGAGATAGTCCTTCTCCTCCTCCATCCTCAGTATTGGGTCCTCGAACGTAAACACACCATCCACAGGCATCCAGAACTTCACGGGTCTTCCATCGTGATCAAGCACTCCGGGGAATTCAGCCGTTTCAGGAATGAGGGACGAGTTCCTTCTGAGAGGTACTATGAAGCTCAGGTGCTCTTTCCTGAGCTCCTTTACGTTCTGAGCGGAGAAGAATCCCTTGTCCGTTATTATGACGCACCTCTCCACCCCTGCCATGTCCAATGTAGCCTTCATGGCGGATACGTCCCTTATGGAACCGGGAATGATCCTGAGGAAGGTCGGCTCTTTTCTGGATGAGGAGAAGAGCATCATCAGGTTTATCTGTGGCACATGGATACTGTGTGCGTTGTGCCCCAGCTCCAGGATAGGTATGTTCACCGATCTGGAGAATATTGCAGTCGAATCCATGAGCACATATTCCCCCTTGTCTGTAAGCGACCTCATTGCCCTGATCATGTTCTCCTCTGAGAGTGAAGAAAGCATCAGGGAGATGGACCTTGGAGTCATGCTTTCTTTGAATGCTCTTGAGAGCCACGTTTTCTCCAGCAGGTATCGCACAGACTTCATTGGCAGAGGCTGTATTTCCCTGAGTATAACATATACTATGATACCCTCATAGGTGTATGGAAACACCTGCTTCAGTACAGGAAGCAGCGTCCTCTCAGCCATAGCATATAGCAGTGCGACATTCCCGTACTCATAATCTCCCCGTGTTCCAGAGATGCTGTTCCTCTTCACTATGCCTCCAAGACTCGTCCTGTCATCAGCACCCTTTAATAATCGATCCTATATACCAAATGTGGGAGTTTCTCCAATAGTGAAATGGGCTGGTGGCAAGAGGCAACTTCTTCCACAATTAACAAAACTTCTCCCCCCAAAGTTCAACGTTTATTATGAGCCATTTGTGGGGGGCGGAGCGCTTCTTACAAATCTATTTAATAGAAAGCTAATCACCCGTGCGATAGTTTCAGATACTAACGCGGACCTTATTAATCTCT
>JAJYUV010000064.1 GCA_021792355.1 Thermoplasmata archaeon
TCAACACTGAAGGATCGTTTTGGAATACGGAATGTGACCTTCATTGCCGACCGGGCGTTTGGAAGATCGAAGTCACTTGATCTTCTTGACCAAAACAGGTATATCACCGCAGCATACCGGTGGGATCAACCATACCGTAATATATTGATGGATACCGATTTCACCGATGCAATTGCAATGGATCATCTCCTGATCAAGAGGGTGAAAATGAACACAGACGAAATACTGGATGATGATTCCACTGATGATCAGCGGAAACTTGCCAAAAAGAGAAAATACATTGCGGTATACAACAAAGAAAGGGAACAGCTTGACCTGAAGGATCTTGACGACAGAATCAATGTGATAAAGCAAAGAATATCAGAAATCCATGACCAGGCAGATCTGAAGAAATCTCTTGGTAAGATGAAATCACTGGTTAACTTTTCAGCGGATGGTGCAATGCTCAATGAAAAGAGGATCAATATCCTGAAGAAGCTTGCCGGAAGATTCCTGATCGTTACCAATACCGATCTGCCGGAAAGTGAAGTTGTATCTGCATACAAGGAACAGTGGGAAATCGAGCGCTCATTCCGTACCATAAAATCATTCATTGAGATAAGGCCGGTATATCACAGGAAATCTGAGAGGATCAGGGCACATGTTTTCGTGTGCGTATTATCCCTGCTCCTCTCACGGATCATGGAAAAACGTACCGGAAAAACAATAGAGAGCATACGAAATTCTTTGAACAGCCTGGATGTTGTTCCGGTTAATGTGGATACGAGAAATATATACATTTCATCGGAGAGCCGGGAAGCTTCCCACATTCTGAAAACACTGGGTCTGCCATATCCCAGAATCCGTGAATGTGCACATACATAACCACTGATTATCTACAAAAAACATTGTCAAACACGGATTCTGCATGAAACACTGCTAATGTTTGTCATGCGGAAGTCAAGTTTAAATAGTTTGAGCCCATTTTCTATGAAAACCTTGAAGTGCTTGTCTAATGTGTAGAGTGAACAGCCGTTGTTTATAGCTATAGAAGCAATAATCGCATCCATTCTTGGAACCGGTTTCCCACTCTTTTCTGCACTCAATTCCAGACTAGCAGATAATTCGCTGTCATCTTTTTCATATCCTATCGTGGGTATCTGCGTGACCAAGCTTGAATCCTTGGAATATTTTTTTGATTGATTCAGATCTCAAGGGAATATTTCTCTCCAGATCGAGGGATGAGGCCATTGATCAGTTCAATGCATTCAAGGAAAAACGGTCTTCTAAGTATCCCCGGTCGGTGTACAATATGGAGAAAAACCTGGGTATATTGCTCAAGTACCATGATTATCCTGAATCCATAAGGAGATCCATACACTCCACAAATCTGATAGAACGCATGAACAAGGAAATAAGGCTGAGAATCAAGATCGTTGATTCCCTGCCATCAGAGGAGAGTGCCATGAAGATCATCTATCTCAGGGTGGCTGAGATAAATGAGAAATGGTCTCTCAGATCTTTGAGGGGATTCTATAAATGCATGAACGAGATCAGAGAGATGTTGCAGAAGAGGTATCCTTCATGATTACTCAACTTTTGGGACGCTATGCGCAAAAGAGTTGCGCAACACTAAAAAATAACAAAAAGATAAAATCCCATGAATTGAATTGCAGTTTCCATGAGCAACACCATGTCGCGTCTGTTCGCGGTCGCACGTTATGAATTTATCTGGGACTTCAGAAAGTACCGTACCATAGTGATGTTATTTGTCCTTTTGCTGGCAACGGCTGGTTATGGAATTCTTCAACCAATTCTTTTGCTCACTCCGGCACAAAGATTGGCTCTCGGGAATAATTGGTGGATGAAGGTGATTGGGCAGTACTTATTCACAAGAGTTGTGATAGGTCTTCTTCCTTTGATGGTCGGAGGTACACTGGCTACCGATTCAATCTCACAGGAATTTGACAAGGGGTGGATAGTGCCCCTCTTGTCTCAACCGATTTCTAAGGCCGAGATCTATGCAGGCAAGGTTTTCGAAAAGGTGATTATGTGCTGCATATTCTCTCTGGTTGTAATTACAGTAAGTCTTGTAGCATCATATGTTGTTGATAGCCCCGCATCATACCTGAACCTTCTACCATACATTTTCTTGTCGGTAGTCGTTACTTTCTTTGGATTTGCTGCAATAGCCTTGCTGCTCAGTTCGTTGATCAAGAATTCAAGCGTTGTGTTCGGTTCAATGTTGGGATTGCTTGTTCTGCTCATAATCGTGTATTTTGCAGTTGTTTTTTACTCGAATGGCTACAATCCATGGATGAACGCCGTGCCAATGATCAACGAAAGCATGTTCCCCTCAGTTATTGGCCAGTATATGTTGAATCCGAACGGAAACCTTCCTTTTGACGCCTCATCTTTTGGAGTCACAAAAACTGAGTCCATAAGTGCACTTAGCATCTTCTCATCAAGCATCATCTCGGTTCTTGTAGAACTTGGACTAGTCCTTTCCGTAGGTTTCTATTTCTTCAGAAAGAGGGAGGTAGTTTAACTATGAAGGACGGCATGATTCTCCAGCTTGATAGCATCAAAAAAGTTTACAGGCCAGGATCTGGCGTTTTCGGCATTAACATGAACATCCACAGTGGAGAGATACATGGATTTCTTGGACAAAACGGAGCTGGAAAGACCACAACGATGAAATGCATCATGGGTCTAATCTCATATGATGCCGGCTCCATGAGCATGTTCGGAGAGGAATATAATCCTGGAAACTGGAAACTTAAGACCAGAATAGGCTTCATGCCGGAAATTCTGACATTTCCTCCTTACCTCACGGCACTGGAAGTTATGCTTACGTATGGGAGAATAAGGGGGATCGAGAAGGGCACCCTGGCATCCCAAGCAGAAATTCTACTGGAGAAGGTCGGACTCACAGAAGTCAAGCATGGGAAAGTCGGGGCATTCAGCAAAGGAACGATTTCCAAGCTGGGGATTGCCTTTTCGATGATTGGAAATCCAGATTTATTGATACTCGATGAACCCACTTCTGGTCTTGATCCTGTGAGCAAGGCTGCAATTCACAGACTTTTCAAGGAGATAGTAAAGGACGGTAAGACTATTGTGCTATCATCTCACCAACTACAGGACGTCGAGAACCTCTGCGATAGTGTGACAGTAATAAACAGGGGACTTACTGTAGCAGAAGGCCCAACAGAAATGTTGCGCAAAAAAGGTGGAGTAATCTCATACAGGGCAGAGTTCTCAAAGGTAGATAATAGACTTCTAAGCGGTTTGAGCTCTCTGGAAGGCGTCACCTCTGTTGATGAGATTGAAGGAAAGAATATGGTGAGAGTAATAGTGGAAGGAGAAAGAGATGTCAGGGAAATGCTTGCAAAAGAAGCTGTAGCACTGGGAAACGCTATGCTATCCTGTGAGGAGGAAAAAGAGACACTGGAGGAGCTTTTCTTTCAGTTAATCACTTAGCTTAAGGCTTGTCAGCAAACAGACAAGCGCGTTTTTTCCACTTTCCTATGGAAACCTGAGCAGGGGTAAGGAGTTGGAGCTTTAAAGCGTATTGAGGAGATTACTCGGGCACTGGCAAGAAACTAATGGATCGTACTGAAAATGTCAGTGCCGGCTTGAAGGATTACACTCTTGCGGAGGAAACGTTATCAGTCTAATTCAGTGATAGGTTAATCTGGGATAGGATAAACGCGAATCGTAAATCAACTATCCAAAAAAGAAAAAAATTTGAAAATCCACAACTGGCTGAGATCAGACATGGGAGTAATAGGGTTTCCTTGGATGGCTGGGCTGGAAAGCCAGCTCTACTCCCCAATTACGATTCCGTTCTGGCTTTTCCCAACCTTTCCAGCTCGGCCTGAACTTCCTTTAGCTCAGTCTCAAGGTAGTTCCTCTGGCTTTCCAGATAGTCCTTTCTGTCTTCTGGCGCGATGTAGTGGTTGTGATGCCCGCAGTTTCCCATACGTCCGGGATGATGCATACAGCCACATTCATTCATCATATGTCCATGTCCGTTCACGTTGACACCTCCATCACACTTATTACAGATAAGTTTATAAACATATCGGTAGATATACTATACGATATGTCGCCTATGCATGGGTGCAGAGGATTCAGAAGGCATGGCCCAGGAGGTCATGGGTTCGGTTTCAGAAGGGGTGAATTCAGGTTTTTGGTGCTACTCACCCTGGAAGAGAAGCCTACGCACGGATATGCTATTATTCAGGGAATAGGAAGGTTTTATGGCCATATGGTCAGTCCCGGCATTGTCTACCCCACCTTACAGGAGCTTTTGCAGGACAATCTCATTCGCTTGGTTGAAGAGGGAGAAAGGAAGGTATATGCTCTCACAGACAGAGGAAAGGAATTCCTTGAAACGAACAAAGAATTGATAGAGAGACTTAAGACACAGAGGGAAGCTTCGGAACGAATCGGACGCTACGGAGTGATGAAGAGCATGGAAGAGATAGAAGACTCCATTTTGGAAAATGCAGAATGCCTCAGTTCAGAAAAGTTGGACGCCATAGATGAAATAATCAGAAATGCGAAGGGAAAGATCCTGTCAATCATTTTCAGCAGCGAGTAACCACTTGCGGCAGAAACCGGTAAACGATCATTTCACTGTGCCATATGACGCCCGGTGCCACATGAGTGCATAATCCCTCAGAACAGTCTACCGGGTCTTTTCCACAGTGTGCAGCAGAGGCAGGAGGCTTTTCCTCACTCTTTCCCCAAAATCTGTCAGTGAATACGAGACTCCATCGGACCCCTCTCTCCTAATTATGAGGTTATGATCCTGCAGATCCTTGAGTCTTCTGGCAATGATCGTTGAGCTGGAATACGGGATATCTTTCAGAATCTCGTTGAAACTCTTTCGGTTTCCCATGTTGCCTATGACACCAAGCACCAGCATGGTGTACTTCTTCCCTATGAGGCTCAGTATAGGTAGGGAAGGATCGACGCAGACAGGAGTTCCGCCGTCATAGATCATGCATGCCCTAAGCTTATTCTCAATTCTGGTCCTTTCCAAGTCTCCAGTATTTACCAATCCCGATCACAGATAACATCTTCCCAGGTAAAAAAAAGTTTACGTTTCCCTATTAATACGTGGCGGCTATTGTATATTTATGGAAGACAGAAAAGTAAGATTGAGGATCTATGGAATGACCTGCGATGACTGTGTGGCAACGGTCTCCAGGGGGCTGAGAAACCAGGATGGTGTCATTGACGTGAAGGTGTCCCTGAAGGAGGGGATCGCAGAGGTCGCTGTTGATTCCGCGAAGGTGAAACCCGAGGCTCTCCTGAAGAATGGAGTGTTCACAAAGCCTTCTCATTACAGGGCAACGCTCGTAGACCACTGAAGCGGCGAGTCACCATGGGAGAGGAAATCAAGCAATTCGATCTGATAATACTGGGAAAGGGCGCTGCAGCATTCTCGGCCGCAATCAAGGCATCAGAACTGAGCAACGGGGAGATGTCCATTGCGATGGTTGGCACCGGACCTCTGGGTGGTACATGCGTGAACGTTGGCTGTGTGCCGTCAAAGTACCTGCTGGAATCGTCTCATGCTGTATTCAGACCGGAACATCCAACCATGCCGGGGATCTATGAGACCAGGGTAAGCCACGACTTCGGGGAGGTTATGAAAGGCCTCAGATCATACGTCTCGCACGCGAGGGAAGTAAAATATTCACAGGTGA
>JAJYUV010000065.1 GCA_021792355.1 Thermoplasmata archaeon
TAAGGTGACTTTAATTCTATTTGTGGAACAGGCTTGTCGGGATTTGAGTCGTTAGGACTTCAAAACTGTAAGGTCAGCTATAGCCACTTCTAAGACCTTCGGATCGCCATTCTTGGACACGCTAATAGCTGAAACAATGAGAGCAAACAACGTAAGCGACATACTTGACTGAAAATGAAGATGACTTTAAAGGAATACCGGGAATAACTATTCATAATATATTCTCCAAATGAAATTTCGAGTATTCATATTGGCGGTCGAGCATTTCCACATAAAAGCTGAAAAACTCTAGGACCAAGATAGAGCCTGTATCTTTCTTGGTTACGATAATTCTTGGAGCCCTGATTACATTGATCGGGGAGAAGGTGGAAATTCGCACCTTCCCTCTCAACTTGATGTATGTTCTCGCATGGCTTGTGGTCATTCCTGCTATTATCTTTGCATTGGCGTTTTTCCTTGGGGTCCGTCTGAGCCCGGGGCGAAGCCGAATGATTGAAGCAGCGACTTATTCCTTAGGGCCACCAACATCTCTTTCGCTTGCTTGCCCAAGCTCATCTGAACTGGCTCATAATAAAGTAGAACATTGCCTGACTTAAGCTGGTTTGTCTTTATCAGTTCGAGATTCAGTTTCTGCCCTAGTCCGGCTAGTATTGGTGTACCTTTTCCAATGATTACTGGATTTATCATTAACCTAAACTCGTCTACGAGTCCTTGCTTTATGAAATATAGCGTATGCTGTCTAAATTGCTATGAAAACATGGGGAAAATCGATAGAAAATAAGACTTAAACGGTATTCTTAGCACACACCGAACGTCTTTCAATCCGGTATCAGATAACTGAAATCAGATTTATTAGGTTGTTAGAAATCTTCTGAAGTATACTTATTCGTTCTTATATTCTTAGTGGGCTAAATTTTCCAATTGCTTAAAATTCTTCTTGGTAACACTTAATTTCTTAATGGAACCTATATTTTACGTCACCATTTAACTTTCGAAGGGGCATCTGTTTTGCAATTTACCAGAGGAAATGGGTGGGGGAGGACTGTCTAAAGTGCCATTAACAGAACAAATTCATTTCTGGACCACTATTCTCAGTCCCTTCCATTTTACCTTAAAGCCTGCCTGTTCGAGTATATCTGAAGGGTCAAGGCCCATGAATTCAATATAATCCACCATAGCCTGAGAATCTGGGTATAGCTTCTCTAAATGCTCAAAAATCTTATTTCTATTCTCTGCAGAAATCTCCTCAATTTTTTTAGTGGGACGATTCTCCACGCTGATTTCCTTCCCCGAATATTTTGTTTCAATGAACTCCTTCGCCCTCATCCAGTCCACTGAATCCTTGAAACAGATGGCACCGGCAGGGCATCTCTCTTTATCACGAACAATGCAGAATATTTCTCCATTATGGCCTTCTTCCCTCACCTTCTTAATGATGAAATAATCCTCCTGATAGAATTTTGGTCTTGTAACGAGGATGTTCACCCTCTTCTCTTCTGTGTTTAAGGAATAGTCAAACATCGCTTCGCCGTCTTTCAGCTTCAGAGGGTTTTTTGCTTCAATAAAGCCAAAGTGATTTTCTCCGTTAGGAGAATCAGAATATTCTGAGACTGAACTATCAATGCCATAAGTATAATCCTTCTTTTTCTCACCATCCTTGAGAGATACCGTAGCATCGACCTTCCAGCCATCAATCTTCATCATCTGCCTTATAAGTAACGCAAAGGTTGAACCGTACCTTTCACTGTGCTCCGTTATTGATAGAGGACCGCCAACTTCTATAGCATCTTCTCCAGCTTCTGAGTAAAGGAGACCAAGTCTCCTCGCTATCCTGATTATCCTTGGGATGTTGGTTGAGGAAGTTATTTTTATTTTTGTCGTCTTCAGCATGACGGTCTCTATCTGCTCCGAGTTGAATTTCTTAGAAAGGGATTCAGCCGTTATTTCTGGAAGGGACACTAGGACCTGTTCACTCTCCTTGTCTGCGTACATCGCATTCCTTATCTCTGGGAGCGAAGAGTTCATCTCTATGGCTATTTTCCCCAGAATTTCGTCCCTTTCTGATGGAGATACTGACGGAACTCTGGTTAAGGAGAATATCCTTTCCCTTACCCTCACTGGGTCGAGGAGAGAGGGAGGTTCAATCCTAGACATACGGAACATGAGGAGAGAGAGCCCCTTCACGATCTTGGGCTTTTGAGACTTGAGTTCCAGAACTTTCAGGTCCTTCTCAACGTCCTCTCTTCTCTTTCCAAGGGACGACCTGAATTGATTTATTACGGAGGAGCAATAGTCGCTATTCTCCTCCGACAGGAAAAGGGAGCGGACGGTACCCTTCTTACTCTTCCTGACCATCAACAATTGAGTTGGGAACACCCTTCCTTCTCCTCCTCGAAGTACTGAATTCTGAAGTTCCTTTGGCAACTATCTCGTAGAGAGTTGAACGCTTCCCCTGGGACGGTCTCAGCAACCTTCCTAGCCTCTGGCGGAACTGTCTCGCACTTCCGGATCCACTAAGAACTATGCCCACAGATGCGTCAGGTACGTCTATCCCCTCATCCAGGACCCTTGAGGTTGCTATTGCCGTGATCTCTCCGCTCCTGAACATGTCGAGATATTTTTTCCTCTCAGGTCCAGGGGTCAGGTATGTGATACAGGGGATCAGGAACTCCCTTGATATGAGGTACGACGTTGAAGTGTCTTCAGAAAATATCAGCACCTTTTCCCCCCTGTGCTTTGAAAGAACGTACCGGACGGTATCCACCTTTACTCTCGCGTTGAATGCTATTTCCCTTGCCTTCCTCCATGCGATCAGCGCCTCCCTTCCCTCTGGGTTCCATGATGATAGAATGAATTTTTCAAAATCCCATGGACCCCTCATCGTTATCCTGTGTTTCCTGAGATATGAGATGAACTTATTCCTGTTTTTTTCGTATTCCTCTTCCTCCTCCTGTTCAAGATCAACCGGTATCCTGATTATTTCGTAATTTGATATGAATTCTGATATTTCCTCATATCCCAATTCGAATATCTTTCCTCCCATGACCTCTTTCAGTTTCTCATGAAGCATATCAACACGTTCATAGGTTGCAGTCAGGCCCATCCGGTATGGTGAAGCAAACATATTTGCTATTTCGATGAACCTTTCCGATGCTAGGTGATGAACCTCATCAATTAGCAGGAACTTGAATTTATTTCCAAGCTCCTCAGCCATCAGGTATGCAGAATCATACGTGCATACGGTTATATCCTCAATATCCCTTTCACCGCCCCCGATCTGCCCTATTTTCCTGTTTAACACTTCTGATAGCTTCTGCCTCCACTGCTGAATGAGTTCAATTGTGGGCGCTATTATTATTGTGGTAACAGAAAGTTTCGCTATTGCATCAATTCCAATGTGTGTCTTCCCAGCTGCGGTTGGAAGGACAACTACCCCCCTGTGATCGTTCTTTGACCAGTATTCCACTGCCGTCTTCTGATAACTCCTGAGTATCTCATTATGGGAAATCTCAATTTTCCTATCGTCAAAAACGCTGTCCACAGCATCGGGATATGCGCTCTTTATTTCTGCATACCTAAATGCAGGCGAACGGTACGCTCCAACTCTATTGTCAAACGTTATGAAATCGGGATGATGGTCTCCGACCTCGTCCAAAAGAATTGTTCCCCTGCTGTATGTTATCCTCATCTTTGATGAGCAATAATAAGCTGCCGATAAATTACTTTCTGTTCGGATGGAATTTTGTGTCGCTGTTGGAATGCCATAAGTTCACTCTGCTTTTGTTGTCACCTATTTCACTTTCGCCTCTTGTGACTCACCAAATCTGGGAAAATAAGCCATGATAGCAAGAACAACCACAGATAGATGGAACTTTTATCAAGATGAGGGAAAATTGAAGTGGAAAAAGGACTTGAGATCACATTTAATGTTCCTGACGAAGATGGCAGAGAGATAACAGAAGTTCTTGCAAGTCTTGTGGGAAATGAGTTCCTCCATGAAATGGACATAGATTGGAGAATTTTCAATGTGAAATTAGATAATGAACGCTTCTCTAAAGTCTGCTTCACCGGCTCTAAGATATCAAAACTTCGCCCCTTCGAAGAGAAAAAGGTTAGAGAAAAATTCGAAGACCTTTCATACATGAACAAGAAAGACCTCTTGACACTATACCGAGAAAAGGAAAAAAAGTGGGCTCTTTATGAGGGAGCACACCCATGATATGGATTAAGAACTCGACCCATGGCAAGATAATTTCTGGGCATATTTTTAAAGCACCCTTATGGGTTGACTAAAGAGGTTTTGGGAAATCCTCATCCATGTGGAGAGTACACCTGCCGGACCAGAAAGTAACATTCGAAGAGGAGGAAAAGTAGCCGTTGAGCACAGAAGTAGATACCCTCTAGCGACATGGTTCCTCGAGGAAATTGTCAATCTCCGTGAAATTAAGAAAATCGCTGAGGACATTGAAAAAAATCTCAGTACACCCATATTGTCACAACCAGACGAAATGACGAGAGAAGAATTTCTGATGAGGGTTGGAAACCGGTGGAAATTGTCAGAGTTAGAAGAGAGATCTCATGCCTGAACCTCATCGTTCTAGAATACGTCATTAATTCGTTCGGATTGTTGTTGAAGGAACCTAAAAACTCTATCAGAGCCTTGAAGAACTGATGACAGGATATTGGCAAGAAGTTTTATAAATGATACCCGGAGCGACCAAGAAAGATACGGGCTTGTCGGGATTTGGACCCGAATTAGGAGCTCCGGAGGCTCCTGTGCTATCCAAGTTACACTACAAGCCCTTGCTGTAATTGCGTAAAAACCTTTAGGATTAAAAAGATAGGGTTGGGATTTCAATGGATTTATCTAATCTCAGAGGCGAAATTCTGAAAGAATTGAACTTGAGTTCCATCAATTCCGGTATATATGCCGGTGGATGGGTAAAAAAAACTTCTGGAAAGATTGTTCAGTCCATAAGCCCAATTGATGGAAAAGAGATAGCAACAATTTTGACTGGATCAAAAAAAGATTACGAATTGGTGATACAGAAATCTGAGAAAGCGTTCCAGCAGTGGGTAACGTTCACCCCTCCCCGAAGGGGAGAACTGATCAGACTCATAGGCAATGAACTCAGAGACCAGAAGAAAAATCTGGGAAAAATTGTTTCACTCGAGACCGGCAAGACGACCGTTGAGGGTGAGGGGGAAATACAGGAAATGATAGACATAGCGGATTTCGCTGTCGGATTGTCGAGACAATTGCACGGACTCCAGATGGCTAGCGAAAGGTTTGAGCACCGGATGTACGAACAGTACCTGCCACTGGGGGTGATAGGTGTAATATCCTCGTTCAATTTCCCTTCATCCGTTTGGTCTTGGAACGCATTCATCGCTGCAGTGGTAGGCGATGCAGTGATATGGAAACC
>JAJYUV010000066.1 GCA_021792355.1 Thermoplasmata archaeon
TCAACGATACTGTCACCCGGGTGGATACATATATGACGACTATAGAGAACAGCATCCTGGACAACATCACGTACAGCACCCTCAACGTCTCAACAAGGATAAATGCAGTGAAGAACCTGGTTTCTCTGAGCCTTCAGGACCAGAACGCTACACTGAGCTACAAGCTGCTCTTTGGCACTCCCCAGATACTCAACGACTCCACCTACAGGTTCCCGGTATTCGTGGAATCCCTGAACGGCGAGCTGGCAAACCTCTCGGTGACACGACAGGCTGCCGCAAATCTAACCCTCTACTACGTCTCAGGCAACAGCACCCACTATCTCAATTTCACTACCGGCAACGTGAAGGCCGGCAGTTTCGAGCTGTTCATCAGCAACCTGAACAGTTCCGATGCAAACTACATAAAGGGCAACGATGCGATAGTCCAGGGGAAGAGTGACATAGGTGCAGGATCCATTGGTAACCTGGCAGTTGGCATTGCCGGGAGTTCCCAGTTCGCTGGGGCAACACCCTATCCAGGCTACAATTTCAACTCTGTCCAGGGGATTGTTGCCTTTTTAGGAAACCTTGAGGGAACCACGGACGGGAGGGCGCTCTACCTGATAACAGGCCTGGTGGCTCTCATGTACTACATCACTGTCCTTACCAGGAAGAACGAGAAGAAGGCTAAGAGGAAATGAACCGTAAGGAAAGGGAAAAGATGAGGAAGAAGATGGAGGATGCCAAAAGAGACAGGATTTTAGCTATGATGCGAGTTGTCTATGATAGAAAACATGCTTCATCATCCGGCTCTACCTGATTTTAATTTTAAATGAAGGGTGAATTTAAAGAATGGCTAAATCCATTTGAAGGTGAAGATCCTGTCGAAGATCTTATGATCTCTTTACAAAATGCACGAATTGACAAGTTTAAGAAGGATATCTGGCAAGATCATCATAAGGGAGTCAGAATACGTCCTTTCTAAGGTTGACAACATTTAAGTTTTGACAAGTATTAACCAGGCATGGGCAATTCTCTTATACCTTCCAGGGAGATGAAAGTCAGGGCATCGGCCCCGGACATAAAAGTGGAATTCTTCTCAGAGGAAGAAATAGAACGGATGAGGAAATGGATCGAGTTCAACTTTAACCCTGAGAGAACAGTCAAGAGATTCAGGCACGACCAGAGGAGCAGGTATGAGATATTATTTGAATTCCTGTTGAGAACAGGGGGGAGGATCTCGGAGATATTAGATATGACCTATAAGGACGTGGATACTTTTACGGAGACTGTGAGGATAAGGACCCTGAAAAGGAAAAGGGAAGTCTACAGGACAATCCCTCTCCACCCTGACCTGAAGAAGGTATTCAGCATATACTCGAGTGGTAGGAGGAAATCCGGAAAGGATGAGAAGGTCTTTCCTATGAGCAGACAGGCGGTGGATGAGTTCCTGAAGAGGATGCAGAAGGATCTCGGGTTCAGGATACATGCCCACAAGTTCAGGCACACATTTGCCGTGAAGGCGCTTATGGACGGCGTCCCGCTAAACATAGTCCAGAAGTGGCTGGGGCATTCCTCTGTCTTCACTACTTCAGTTTATACGGACGTAACGGGAATGGATACTAGGGAATGGATGGGCAGGATTAAGTGACCAGATTAGCATCATACACTAATTGCCTTTCATTTTGCGAAGTCATAACTTCATTTCATCAAACAATCAACTGGATTCATACACTATTCGGCCACAGCAAGAAGCCGGTAAAAATTTAATACTCTTGCCATATGCAATAGTTGGTTTAATTATGAAGCGCAACAATAGGAAATCAACAGTCTTGTTTGTTGCCATTATTGTCTCTGTCTTTCTTATGTCTTCTATTTTCTCTACAATAGCAAGCCCTCTGGCTAACAGAGAGATTGCAATATCGAGTTTAAGTCCTTCAGAAACAACCGGTGGCTCAGAACAATTTCCACTCCCAACGGGGGAAACCATAAACGTCAATGCAATAGAGAAGCAAGAGCCAGCGCCGATGGGGGTAACAGATTACGGCATAGGGCCCAATGGCCATCCTTACGTCTATACTACTAGTTCTTTTTTAGGAACAATAGACATTAGTTCGTTAGAGACTTACAACTCATCACAATCACCTGATCCATACTGGATGAGCTTCCAGCTCAATGTGAACTTATGGATAGAGGATAACGGTGTTCTATATGACTACTGGATCCAAGATGTGGCTCAAATAAATACAACTACCAATTACGTTGATTTCCTGTCCAACATTTGGAATTACTCTTCTACTCTTGGTCACATATATAACTCGTCCGTGCAAGGGAATGGAATTGTTACAGGCAACGATACTTGGTATTATGACTTTGCCTCTTCTAACCTGCCTGGGAATGAAATATATCTCCCTGCGTCACCTACAATCGAATTAGAAGTCAATGCCTCAGAAGGACTAAATGATACTCCCGTGGTGGATTTTCTTTACAACGATGGCTATGGATGGGTAACTTATGACACTGCCTTTTTCATCTTCGCCAACCATCTGAATCATCAACCAGTTTTCCTCGTGGATGGGTATACCTACAATCCGTGGGGAGATTTTTATGATGCAGAGCTGGTAGCTTGCGGAGTTGGTTCAGGTTATCAGACCTATGATGTGAATTCAGGCGTCGAGCTGACACTTGAGTACTATAACGGGAACAATTACCAGGAAATTTCAAACGCTTACAATTTCGGAAGTGATACGGCTGAAGGTATATCCAACGTAATCGCCGGAGGGTACTATTATAATCACGACGGACAGCTCTTTTCGTATGTTACCAACGGAACTGGCTCATTAGGCCCTATCTGGGACAGTGCTGAAGTATCGTCAGTAAAGATTATAACTAACATAGCGCACGGGGCCGTCATCATTGGAGGTTCGAATGTGACTTACTTCACGGGTGGAACGGTAAACGTGACTCTCTGGTACGGAAGCTACGATATTACAGTTCTTAACCTTGAAACTGGAAACACAATCACGTTAGGCAACGTCTCTCTATCTCAAGGAATTAATTATGTATTCAACCTGATGCCCGCCTCAGTGAAATTCGTGGAGACTGGTTTGCCCGCGGGTACGTTATGGTTCGTCAACCTTACTAATGGTCAATCATATTCTTCATCCAATAGTACGATATTATTTACTGAGCCAAATGGAACCTACTCGTATACAATCTCTTCCACGGACAAAGAATATCGCCCTTCTCCTTATTCGGGCTCGTTCACTGCTGCTATTAATGGGACATATACGATGACAATCACTTTCTCACTTGTCACGTATTCCTTGACTTTTATAGAGACAGGTCTCCCAGCTGGTACTGACTGGAGCGTTACAATTGGGTCTAAGATTGAAACATCTTTAACATCTACCGTTTCATTCTACTTGCCTAATGGGTCATATTCTTATACAGTCGGAACGGTCAATGGATATTCTTCCAACCCTCACTTAGGAACTGTTGTTGTCAATGGGACCAGTGTTAACACCGAAATACAGTTTTCGAACGTAAAGTACGCAGTGACCTTTACCGAGTCGGGTCTGCCTGGAGGGTCAGTTTGGTACGTCAATGTTTCGGGACAGCTTTCTCTTTCATCTACCGGGACAACAATTTCGATATCCTTAGTGAATTCAAGCTATACATACTCCGTATCCTCTGGAAACAAAATATGGAAACCTTCTGAGTATTCTGGCTCATTCGTTGTCAATGGAGCATCTGTCTCGGAACCTGTAACATTTACTGAAGTTACTTATTCTATCAACTTCACTGAATCAGGATTGCCGGCTGGAAAGGAATGGTATGTTAATCTGACAAATTCGTCTAGCGTATCGGCTCAAGGGGGGATAATACCCACCCTGACCTTCCCGGAACCAAACGGAACATATTCCTTCACAGTAGCAACTTTAGACAAGGAGTATGCACCATCAATCTATACCGGGTCACTAACAATTAATGGTGCATCAAAGACAGTAACTATAATTTTCTCACAAGTAACATATCCGATAACGTTCACGGAGGTTGGTCTACCGGCTGGAACTTCATGGACTGTTGTCCTTAATGGATCTAATCAGTCGTCGACTTTATCGTCGATAACCTTTGAAGAGCCAAATGGTTCGTACTCATATAAGATATCCCCTGTAAGGGAATTCCTCGTGAAACCCTCGAATGGTCTAATACAAGTAGCTGGAGCTGGCACTACTCAATCCGTAACATATTCCAAAGAGTATTCCGTCGCGTTTAAAGAAACTGGACTGCCCTCTGGAACAACGTGGTGGGTGACTCTCAACGGGACAACAAAGTCATCTGTCAATGATACCATAATTTTCATCATCCCAAACGGAACATATAGCTTCAACGGAACTTCAGAACCCGGATTTACAAGTAATCTTTCGGGTAGCATAGTAGTGTCTGGAAATTCCTTTAATGAGTCAATCGTTTTTGCTGAAATAAAATATTCTTTGACATTAACTCAAACAGGAATCCCCTCTGGCACCCCTTGGTCTGCAACGCTAACAGGGACGACATTTACGGGACAAGAAGTCAACGTTACCTTATCGTCAACCAACAATTCACTGATATTCAATGAGCCTAATGGAACTTATTCATATGCAGTGCATCTACCATCTGGCTACACTGGAACTAATCTGAGCGGTTCAATTACTGCTTCAGGGCACCTCGTCACGGCAAATATTACAGTCAAATCGCCATCAAATTACACGTTGATAATAATAGTGGCTTTGATTGTTATAGTTGCAGTCCTAACAACAATTGTAGTGATGATGAGGATTAGACCGAAAAAGTAATCTTTTTTCCTATCCTTTTTATTATCTCTTTCTACATATTAATTGAAAGACGTTTCTCTTCTGTAAGACAAAACAGGGTTAGTGCATTGGCCAGTTTGTTCATAATCAAATCGACCTAATACTTGTAGATCTAAATATTCTTACTCTATGCTTTGGGAATATAACGTTTGTCTGGGAAATGTCAGGTCATCATTTCGGTTCTTTACCGGAACCTTATATTTTGAATTGCGACACTCGTATTATCCAAGGGAAAAACGATTGGTCTTTTGCAACGGTTCCGGTGTTTAGACGACCGTCTAGACACACATTAGTTTCAATATTTCTTCTGTAATTCACGCACTCCAGGGAAGGGAAATAGAATTATTGATAAATATAAAAGTCAGGCGATGAAGGAAAACTCCCTTCAAAACAGTTCATGTAATAATATATATTATAATACTAGAGGAACGGGTGGTTGAAATGAAGGAATTCGTAATGGGGTAGACGTGACCTGTAGTAAGACTTCTATCAATTCCCTCTTCCAAAACCGAACGGTTTCCACATACCC
>JAJYUV010000067.1 GCA_021792355.1 Thermoplasmata archaeon
TATGTTAGGCTTTACAGTTTCCAAAGGCATACCGAAATCAGACGCTATCATCTGTGTAACTGAATTTTTAATTTTTTCGGCGTTCTCGCTTAGCACGGCTTTTAGCTTGACTCGATCCTGTCTCTCAGTGATGAATTTCTCAATGTTATTTGGATATAATTCCTTTGAGAGATTAAGGAATATTGAGATATCCTCCCTGTCTTCAAGGCAGTTCCACTCGAAGACGGGTTCATCTATCCCCTTCTTCATCAGTAACAGCTCGTGACCGTTGTATAAGACTCCATATGGTGCGTTGTCAGGGAGCAGGTAATCTCGCAATTGCCCTCTGGCACGCTCATCAGCCAGTGGGACAGTGGGGGATTTCAGTTCAATGATAAATTTATTCTCGCCATCACCGATCAGAAAATCCGGTCTTACCTTGCCATTTGTCCCTTGAACAGATGCCTGAGGATGTATATCATCTATTGACCAGTTCATTGAAGCTAGGAGCTTCTTCATGATCTTGGTGACTTCATCTTCCAGTTCGTCTTCCAGTTCACATCCCTTGTAAACATATTTTTTTATTTCCTCTTCTCCCATTTTTTTCACTTTCCCCCTAATTTTTGCAAATCGGAAACCGCTTACTCCCACTCTACCGTAACCTTAACTTTCTTTGGTTCCTTTGACCCGAACACAGACTTCTGGACGTACAATGTGCCTATCACAGGCGATCCCGTGGTCTTCTCCTGGAACCTGTAAGTGTTCTTCGTTGCACGCTCGAACTCAAATTCTATCTCCTTTTTGTCCACTTTTTTCACCCCTTCAGAATCTCCCATACCCTTGGCAGGTTTCTTTCTATCCACAAGTTGAACTCATTCTCCGCATTGGCCTCCAACTTGCCATCAGCGTCGAAGACCCCCTTCTTAAATACTCCGCAGTATTTCGGAAGGAACCAGTTCCACAGGATATCCCTGTCCGATATGCTCACCTTCCTCCAGATGCGCCTTATGCCCTTATATCTGTCAGAAAACAGTATGCTATCAAGTTCCTCATCCAGTCCGGAAAGATCACTTTCACCCCCAACCATGTTTTTCACCCATTCAGAATTCCTTGCGAACGCATTCCGCCAATTCCTCCGCCTGGGCGAGGAAAGATTCACGCAACGGTTGCCGGGTTGTTTTACCCCAAGACGCCTTATAAATATTGTTACGGCTGCATGTCAACGCTTGGCAATGCGCTGCGTGAACAGGAATCTCTACAGTGTATAATTATGCTCTTTTTCTCATTTATTGACCTTATGGCAACCTATTAGGTCTCCTGAAAATATGGGAAAATTCATGAACAGGAAGGGAGAATCGCTGTATTTGCCGGACGATGCCGCAATACAGAAGGCACGCAGTGAGGGATATCGCAAGGGTTGGGACGACAGGAGAATATTTGATGAGGGTATCGTCCAGGATGCACTGAAGGATAGCAGGAACTACAGGGAATTTGCCGAGAACGTGAGACAGAAATTATCGGAGTCAGGAGAGAGGATTGAATGAACAAGTTTGACCTGGAATTCATGAACGGATACATAAAGACCAGCCTCAGGCTGGCAAGGAAGATAAACATGGCAAAGACCCTGGACGAGGCAAAAAGGATTGCACTGGAGATTGAGGAGAAGGCAATGAGGAAACTTGAAGAGACGATGGGGGATTTATAGATAACGGTCTACGGAAATTCGGCTATGGAAAAATTAATTGTCTTTGTAGGAATCTGTGGATAGAGTGATCGAATGGGGTTGAAACTAAACTTGATTCTGTCTATCGGCGCTCTCTTGCCATTCTTCACTTTTTTGCTATTTGTATCAATCTTCATAATTCGGCCGCTTCTGTTTCCAGTTATTCCTCTCTTCCTTATATCTTTCCTCGTCAATGCGTATGCTGCTAAAATAGTGAGTACTAAGAAACAATTTAACCCCAAACCAATGAAGATAGAATCTCTTGACCCATTAAGCATGAGTGCAATATGGTTGTCCCTGTTCTCAATCATCGTCGCTGTAGCTACTCCTTTCATAGGTATAACAAAGTTATCCCAAGATTATATGTTGGCGATCGTCTTGCTATTGTCCACTATGCTGATCCTATTCTATACATTCATTCTTCGTGAAAATTCCGTATCCTTGATATTAGGTATAAGAATACTATTCCCAAGTTTCTATGTAGCAAAAACTGATACCAGTAGCACGATATATCTCATTTCAAAGGAGAAAATCCAGGCCAATAGGAACATAAAGGCTTACCATATAATAAACGACGTCTATTTCTTTGGATACATAACCAATAATTAATGATCTCTAAACCTTAGTCTTTTCCTGCGCAAGGTATTTTTCTCCAAAAATTGCATCTTTTACTGCTTGGCCATTCAGCAACTTTAGCACATCGCCAATTATGGAATTTTGCATTTTTATGAGCCCATTGGAGAATGTTATATTAAAGCCATAATCTTTGGAAATTGGTTCAAGATCCACCTTATTCTGTACTATTCTGTCCACATAACCAGCACAGGCTGAGGCAAGTCTCCGATATTTCTTCATGTCAGGTTTCGAACCGTTAATCAATAATGACAGGTCGTTTACAATTTTCTTGAGACTAGGAGTGGCAGCAGTTATAAAATGGTCAAATGCATCTTCGTATCTGAACAGTTGTATGAAATGATTCCTGTTGAAAATATAAAGAGGATCCCCGTATAAAATCGTGTCAACACTCATAGGCATTGAAATCAGGTTTTGTTCCTCGATCTCGGTGAATTCTCCAGTTGCCGATGGAAAGAAATATAAATATCTTTTTGGAAACAACAGGTTTGTTTTGGTGACTTTGTTGAAGACGACAAGATCAGGTGAGAACGTTATGGCAAAGCCCTTGAGGTATGAGATGTGTGTCAATTTATTAAAGGAGATATCATCGTTATCATCCCTCCGCATTTCAGATATTATCTTACTTAAAACTGGAATATCACTTTCAGCTAGCCTCTCTATCAAGTACTCGTCTGATTGGTCATTGGAAACCATAAAATCCTTTATCTCGTTCTCTGCGCAGGTCCTTATGTAGTTCAAAACAATTTCTTGTATGCGTTTGGCAAGGGACTCCGTAATTCTCAAGTCACTGACGGACCATATTTCTTGCTTTTCCTTGTTTTTCTTCAATAATATTGCTTGTAGCTGAATGTCTGATTGCTTTGTCTCAATGACTTTTTTGTGAATCTCTTCAAGTTTTGCTTCTCTAAAATTATTACCTGGCAATATAATCACCCCACCGCATGATCCCTCTTCCATCGATCAATCTTTTCATTGAGGGCATCCTGAATGAACTGCTGCGGTGAGTTCCACTTCCTCTCCTTCTCTAGAATCCTGATGACTTCTTCGTATAATCCTTCGGGAAGTCTTAGATTCACTGGCACAGTTTTAACATAGGGCTGTTTTGGCATGCAACCATGACGCAACAAAAAGATTTATTATATTGCTAAATGATATGGTATCTACTTGGTGTCATTAAATGTCTACGAGGTTGATTTCAAATGAATGATAGCATTCCGGTTAACCTGCGGCTGCCGGAAAAACTTTATGACGAGGCAAAAAAAGCAGCACAGAATCACGGTTACTCAAGCGTTCCGGATTTCATAAGGCAGGCGTTAAGGGAATTTCTAAAAAAGGAGGTTCCCTGAAATGGAACCGGAAGTTAAGATCGGGAAGGAGAGTATAGGGAATCAGGGTTTCCTGGACTTTTCAAGTTCCTTCCTAAGAAGATTATTTACAAGCTCAGAAACGGACCTGTATCCTAGCTCCGGATGTTCTTTTACCAGCTTCTCAACTTCTTCAAAAAGAGGTTTTGGTATTCTAGCAGAACTGTACTGCGGCATGGAAGAGATATATATGTGCAAGAATAAGAATGTAGATGTTGCATATATGTGGCAATATTCAAATAGAGGCATGTGTTTAGTGCATGTATGCAACATAGGAGTGGCAATATGAATTGGGCTACAGTGAGAATACCTCAGAATTTATTTGATGAGGTCAATAAGAAATTATCGGATTTGAACGCCACTTCAGTTTCCGAGATAACAAGACGGGTTCTTGTTGAATATCTTGAAAAGGCTGCATCTAAGGAAGTTTTGTGAGATGAACAGAAAAATAACTGGTCTTGAAAAGTACCTGCCACTGAGCGGAACCGTCGGCGGACTCGCAATAGGTATCACTTTTATCGACGCGGCGATTCACACGGGAAACGGGTGGTTCTTTATTCTTGGTATTTTCGCCCTTTTCTATGCTGTGTTTTACTATCGCTGGGTCACAGGCGTCGCAAGAATCAAGGAGGTACAGGCATGAGAATGGCAAGGGTACGAAAATATGACGAGGAGATGCATGCAGTACCCGATCACTTCATGTTCCGGATTAGCGGAACGGAGGAAAAAACAAGCGTAGAATATGAAGAGGAGTTCCTGACAAGCGAGACAAGGTTCAACGAGATTGGAAAGACACAGGCAGACCGACAGAAGTCAAGGTTCCCCGACGACCGTTTTGAATGGTCATATGCCAATGGCATCGGGACTGTCAGGGTTTCTTTCACCGGGGACCGTGGCGTGTGCCTTTCGCGCGTCCTGAATGAGATGGCATTCCAGGCAAAGTGCTTCTTCAATGATGAAGCCGTTTCAGAGCTGTTGGAAGATACCAGTGTCAGAGATACGTGGATATGGAGGGAGGATTGAATGACCTCATTTTCTCTTTCTGGATCTTCTGTCCTTACTGATTCCCTTGGCTCATCCAGGAGAGTGGAACAATGAACCCTAAAGGCTTCAACTACCTGAGATGGGAGATACGGGAGCAGAACCCTGGATGCAGAATAGACGAGGAAACTGGAACCGTTATGATGCCGTTGGAGTCCTACAGAAAGCGGGTACTCAGTAATTCCTTATTTCTGGGTACTATCGGCTCAGTTTTCTCAGGACTGCTTTCCGTTTTTGCACTGAATGAAGCCGTAACAGTGAATCCCGTAGCGGGTGTTGTATTGTCCGCTATTGCCGCAATTTGCTGGTTCTTTTCCATCAGGATGCTCAGGCACGTCCGGGACCTGAGAAATGAAAACGAGTCCTGGAGGCTCCTTCTGAAGATGTTCTTCTATCCGTGGAAAGATGGGAGCCAGCTGCAATGAACCCGGAAACTTTCCCGGCGAAAGGCCAGGAGGCTCACCACTTTTTTGGTCCGCCAATGGGAACCGGAATTTATACGGAGGAAACACGGGATGAATGAAATGGGAAAAGGAGGCGAAATGACGGGTGCGGAGGGGCCGCAAATGGACGACTGCCTGGTGATTGACTACATGCCCTATCTCAGG
>JAJYUV010000068.1 GCA_021792355.1 Thermoplasmata archaeon
ACTGGAATCCCCACTCCTCTGCCCACATATAAGCTTCATTTAACCGATTCTTCGACTGAAAGGCCTCCAGCATCCTGATATGGCTCCCATCGCTCTCGTGCATTCCAGTAATTATGCCATCCACTAGCAGCGGAGTGTGAGACTCATCAATGTAAATGTCTGTAGTGCCATTGATTGATTCCCCACTTCTCAATGAAGATGAGATAGTAACTGGTTCATTGAGTTGTGCCTTTCTTAGAGCCAGAGATTCAAGTGCTCTGACCACAGTTGTTCCGACTGCAATCACTTTTCTGCCCTTAGCCCTCGTATCGTATATGGCTTTAAGAGTTCCCTTTGGGACAGAAAATCTTTCAGGAAGCAGATGGTTCTGACCTTTGAACTCGGGATACTCCATTGATCCAAGGTTGCAGTGCAACGTTATTTCTGCAATGTTGATTCCCTTATCTTTAATGCCTTTCAAAACCCTTGAATCGAACGGATAAGATGCTGACGGGAGCTCCACGCTACCAGGAACCTTATAGAAGATTCCGTCGAAATATTCTTTCGGGAGATCAAACGGAATGTGATCGTATCTAATGTACTTACCAATTTCATTCAGGATTGAATCTATGCTGCAGTACTTTGTATCAAGCTCAGCCCACCAAAATCTTGAGAACCGTTCGTGCCTTCTGATCAGATTGATGTTGCAATTCATTCCCGGGATAGAAAATGAAGTCCTGTCAGTCAGTCTCATTCCGAATTCCTTTGGCCTTACCTCAACAAGAAATTGATATTCTCTTCTATCAGTGCCTATGTTAACTGTTGCATATCTCTGAAAATCCTCGGAATAAACATCAAGACTTGATGGTATGATTTTGCTGTTATTGAAAATCAGGATATCACCAGGTGCAAAATAATCTGAAATATCAACGAACTTTGATTCCGATATGAACATATCCGAAAGTATCAGGAGTTTGACATCCGATCTCTCATAACCATAGAATTGTCTTGGTAGGTGTGCCTCGTATAGCTCCCTCATGATCTCTCCTCCTATCCTGTCACCTTTTCGAATAATTCTATAGCAGCTGCTCTAGGATCTTTTAAATCTGATGTGTCTGCCGGGAGAGCTGTACGATGCATATCAGTGTCCATGTCCCCCGGGTCAAAAGAAAATGCTGATATTTTTCTGGAAATGAGCTCTTTGTCAAGTATCTTCAGCAGCATGTCAAATGCAATTTTCGAAGAAGAATAAGCACCCCATCCAGGATAAGGAGTGGTAGCAGCATCTGAAGTCACATGGATAATCTTCCCTCCATCTCTCAGTAATGGCAACGCTCTCTTCAGAAACTGGAAATTCCCAAAGAAATTTGTCTCAAAAGTCATCCTGAGATCCTTAAGACTGATGTTAGGGACTTCTGGGAGAGGCACAGGTCCCAGGGTCGCAGCATTCAGTATCAGAATGTCAACCCCACCAAACTTACGTTCCACCTTATTTATGAAAAGACTGGTCGAAGAATCTATGCTGATATCACAGATATCTGCAAGCAAATTATCATTACCTTCAGAATTCAAGAGGTCTATCCTTGCCCTCCTCCTTCCACAAGTTGCAACCTTCCAACCACGTTCGATGAAGAGTTTTACTGTTTCTTTTCCCAATCCAGACGTTCCCCCTGTGATCACAGCAACTTTTTTTTCATCCATACTGGAAGGATGATTGTTCCATTAATAAACTAAATCGTTTCTAAACTTTATAAATCAGCAAAATTAAATAACCTTGCTTTGTTTTGAATCCAATGATAACGAAGACAGAAGGGGAAAGCTACCCAAGCGAGACGACAATATTGATGAACCTTAAGAAGAATGATGGTCAATCGCTTGATGACCTTTCGACAGCAATAGGCATCTCGAAAATGGCGGTTTTGAAGCATATCAAGACACTTGAGAGCAGGGGGATAGTGGAAAGGAAAATAGTCAAGAAGAATGTTGGACGACCATACTTTAGGTTCTATCTTCTAAAGGACTCTTCTTCGGCATTTGGTTCCTCAAGTGATAAGATGCTAGATTCCCTTCTTGCCTACATGGATGAAACCGGAAAGAGGGATGTGATAGTGGACTTCCTGAAAAGAAGATATGGAGACGTAGAAGCTCATTACAGAAACGAACTGTCCGGAAAGACAGGTCAAGAAAGATTAGAAGCGCTTGCCCGGCTAAGGCACCTGGAAAACTATTTCCCAGAGTTGAGAAGAATCCAGGGGTCTAAATATGAATTACTGGAATTCAATTGCCCCATTTACTCCATATCAAAGAAATTCTCTGAGGCCTGCGATCTCGAAAGACGACTATTTCAAAACGTGCTAAAGATGAAGGTCGATACAACTCACACACAGATTAATGGACATGGCACCTGCAGGTTTCTCATTGATAGAGACCTCAGATGAGATGACTGCCAAATGGAGTATAATTATATTGCAGTAGTCAAAGTGGCGGGATCTTGGCATGCTCCAGAAGATTTTGAGGCATAATCGACCTGTTCAACTATCTCGTAAGAGGGAAACACTAAGAAACTTTATTGCAGTACCACCTCAATGAGGAAGGACTAGTAACAAAGAAGGAAATGATCTGGTCCTACACAAATGGTAGAACCCCAAAGGAGGCAGTACCAACGCAGATAGTGGGAAAGAGGATAACTATTCAGGGAATGTGAGGCGATATAAGTATCTATTTTGGGGACCCTTTCTCCTCCCGTAGGAGGAGAATAGTTGATACTATGAAGAGAAGCAAAAGTGGTAATAACTCCTACAAGCCATTAAATCTAACCAAGACACAAGTATAAAGAGATTGAAAAAATAGAAGAATTCCAAAGAGCAGTGATCCATATATCCTCATTCCCTTTCCGTCTTTTAACTCAGTTCTAAGCGTGAGACGCGATAAAAAGAAACCAACTAAGTGCGATAAGGGTCTTAGAACTAAGCTCATTTGATTCAGGCATATGGTTGTTCCTGACTGCACCAAATCTTGCGGAGATTCAGGTTATCAGGGATAATTCATGGTTGTCCTGCTCTACCTTTATATTAAGGTCTGTCCACCTCTCCCTCATGTCTTTTAATTATGTACGGTAGCGGGCAATAACTGAATGAGCTGTCGTTCGTTGCTAGGCGCAACAACGGTGTGCTTTCTGCCTTCATTATTCCGTGGGGTTCCAACGACATAAATCATATGTATAACTGTGAAGCTAAACGTCATGAGGTAGGAGCAGCATGACCTCTACCTTCAGGTCATATTGTCTCCTTAAAGGGTGAAGGGAAACACCATTCAGACCGCCCGTGCTATTCCGGTTGAGGAAGCTTGAATCTGAAGAAAGTTGGAAGAATTCTCATGCTGTAAATAGTCAGCGGAACCACTAGCACCGCAACCCAGAAGAGAACAAGAGGAATGCTGAAAAATAGTGCCATTGTTGAGAAAACTGAGCCCATAACCGGCGACGCGCCCTGCGTAAATACCTTAAGGAATGCCATAACTTTCCCGTATATTCCGTGAGGTACGGCTGTCATCAGCTTCGTATTTATGGGTATGTTGATGACGGGAAGCACAAGGCCTATTGCGAATGCATCCACCACGTCCACGGGGGGTGACCTGCTAAGTGCCAGGAGAAATATGAGAGGAGAAAATACCAGCGTTGTGAGTGCTATGGCTACGGGCCTCTCCCTCTTGAAAAATTTCACGTTCGCTATGGGCGTTCCCGCCATCATCCCCAGGGGAACGCTCATGCTGAACGCGGTGTAATATATGGGAGACGACTTCAACACTATATTGAAGAGACCTGAAGAATAAGTATCAAGGGAAATGAAAAGACCGTTGAGGAAGAACGCAAGGACCAGGAGACCTGCAATATTCCTCAGGAACGAGGCAACTGCCTTCATCTCCCCAAGCACAGCCTTTCCTCCCTCCTGAGCCTTATATGCTTTCTCTGCAATTGGTAATGAAAGAAATATTGATGTTGCTGTCATGGCAAGGAGAAGATAGACGAAGTACTGGTGCAGATAGACTATGGAAAGACCCCCGATCAACGTGCCGAGGAGAGAAGATGCGCTGTTAGCGGCGAAACTGAAGGAATTCGCCTTCTTGAACGATCCTTCTAGAACATGCTTCTTTATTATAGCGGAAAATGAGTCTAACTTCAATGTCTGTCCGAATACAGATACTGCAGTGGCCGCATATATGAAGATGAGATTTCCCCCTGCCAGAAGGACTAAGAAACCAGCCAGAACCACTGCACTTGCTATGAAGTTCAGGGTTGTGTTGTTCAGCCTGTCTATGAGGTGACCGATTGGAAATGAGAAGATGAGTGCAACAGCAACATAAATCGTGATCATCATCCCAGCCAGGAAGACTGAGTGATACCTGCTCACTACATCCCACATGAAGAATATAGTGAAGGACGTTATTGAAACACCCGTCAGGGCCCTCGAGAACATGAATCGGTAGAAGAGTGAGGGGAGACCCGCTCCGTGTTCCTTGTCTTCACTCAATTCTGATCACTAACTCCCTTTTTAGCTTAAAGAGTTCTATTTAAGGATGCTAAATCTGGATCGTATTTAATTTTTCCGTTATCACAGATTTATTCCAGTACTCCTAAAGGAGATAATATACATACTTATGATAAAGACTGTTTAATATCCGGCCCAAGAAGCGCGCGACTGGATTATGTAAGCATAAAGAATAATTCCGTCCAAAAAAAGAGGGAAGAGAGGTGTTATATTGGAGTTATCCACCTCTCCGCATTGTTCAATAGCTCATTGACAAGCTGGCTGTATATGGAGGAATAGTTGTATGGGGTGAGCTTCCCCTCCTTCGTTCTCTCTGCGAGTTCCAGTGGGAACCTTATGAATCCTATGATGTCATTATATCTGGGAACGACAACCTTCTTCCTGTCCATTATGTCCTTTTGCGTGTATCCACTGTAAGCTTCCATCATCTTCATGTCCATCTGCTCCTCCTTTGCGAACTGGAGGGGATCGATCATGGGATCGGAGAGGGAGTAGAACTCCCTCTCTTCACCATCTATTCCTCGCACTATTGCAACCTTCATCCCTTCAGGTATTTCCAGCATCCTCTTTGCGAACGTCTCGGCTGATGAAGGGTGGATGCTCACCCTCCTCAGCGTTGTCTGTGTGTAGTTTGACTCAGTCATCCTTCTTCCCCTCCCACTCCATCTTGTTGATAAGACCCTGAATCACATACTCCACGGCCTGCATTGCATCGTGGAGCATGTCCGTCATGATCTCGAACGTGTCTTCCCTGTTGAACCAGCTGTTGGGGTCCAATCCATCCTCGTTCCTCCAGGGGAGTTCCCTTATGCCCGGAA
>JAJYUV010000069.1 GCA_021792355.1 Thermoplasmata archaeon
ATGTTTCACCCTTGCAATTGAACCATCAAATGAAAAAAGGGAAAGATTTGAGGTATTGACTTCAGCTTGATTTGTTTTGTTTATCACATAACCACCACGGTGTCAATGGAATGCTTCATGACAAAGAGGATCTTCCGGTTGGGGAGTTCCAGTGCAATGTCATACTGACCGTATCCCCTCAGCACTCCAGATTCAATGCGGCCTCCCCTAAGTGTTACCGTTACGGATCTTCCTATCTGCTGCCTCCCGAAGTTGTCTATTGTCGAGGATCCAGTTTCATATCTCCTGTTGTCTCTTACACTATCTTTTGCCTGTGTCTGCTTACTGCTGTTCACTTTAATCGTCCTCCTTAAGTCCGTTGGAATAATGCAGCTGTACACTGCCGGTCTTCACGGCCATGATGAGTGAATCCAGGTTTCTAGGGGAGAAATCATCCAGAAGCTTTGCAACAATGTCACGTGCCAGATCTTCAAGAAACTCATCCTGCAGGTCCAGATCGAAGATCTCCTTCAGTTCCCATGTATCCTTCCTGAGCCTGTTAACTCTCTCCAGGGAAGCTATAAGCAGTTCCCTGGCATAGTCTTGAGTATATTCCCTGCTGACGGTATTAATGGTCATCAGAGACTCACCACCTTTATGTCTCCCAGGCGCATTTCCGTATCCTTGTCTCCATTTGTGAACACTACTCTTTCGAATGAATAGTATATGATTACAATGATACCTGGAATGCAGAAGAAGATCTCAAGGGCAGTATCCTCATTTCCTAGAGTGCTCCTTGTATCAGACCTGTCCTTTGGGAATGAATAGCCACAGTCCTCTATGGCACGTTCAACCTCCTTTTCAAGCACATAGAATGCAGGATACATCTCATAGTCGGGATGTGCCACAACCCTGGACCAGTCTTCTTTGAGGGTATTAAGCCTTGACTCCAATTCTTCAAATCTGTGGTTCCTAGCGGCCACTTCAGATATCATGCCCTCACCTTCTTCATTGCTCTCCTGAGGACCCTGAAGAATATCAGGTTCCTTATTCCCGATGGCAAGCTCTTAGCCTTTTCCCTTACCGCATTGGAGACAAGGCCAGTTCTCCCATGCGATTTCATTATGTGCTTCAAACACATCTTAGATAACCTCCTTAGAGGTGTCATGGCCTTCCTGGTCCCGCAAGATTTCGGAAGGCCTTGACTGTGATTCAATGAGTTCTTTGGCCTCTAGGGCCTTGAGGATCCGCTTCATATCCTCTATCTTTTCAATTGCCCTGGAGTGCAGCATCCCTGACTTCTCAGGTTTCAGAAGTGCAATTTCCAGGGCATCCCGGAAACCATTCCAGTACGATATCTCCCTTATGATTTCCTCAGGCACTGGCATGACCATCAACCTCCAGCTTCCTTGCTATTCCCCTCATTATTAGAACTGAGGCCAGCTTTTCATCAAGATATACGATGTCCTGTGAATGTAGATACCAGTTCCTGTCAGTCCAGGCAACATTTAGATTTCTCATTATTAGAACTAATATCTGCCCTTTGGATTCTTGGATATCACTGGGACAAACGAAGGTTTCCAGGGTCAGTTGATTCATTTTTAGTCCTCCCAGAAGAATTTCATATTAACCATTTTGACATTAGGATGCGAAGCGGCTAGGTTGGTCAGTCGTTTGAACAGGTCTAATTCTGTTAAAGCAGGGTCTTTGGCATTTACCGGAATGGAGTCATAGATTTCGTGTGGACCTAATTTCTTCTTGGAATTCTTCAATAAATCGAGAAGTGTCCGGTCAACTTTATCTGTCTCTCCTTCATTCTCACTAATCAAACTAATCATTCCCGAAGACTCAGTAATTTCCTTTGTTTTCAGTGCATAGTTTGTTTTAGTTTGATTAGTATGATTAGTTTGAATAGTTTGATTAGTCAAATTAGTTTGATTAGTTTGCATAGTTTTACTGTCAGAACCTATCTTGTACCTTTGCTTGGCAGTCTTAATATCACTGAGTGTGCAATCAAAAATAGACAGATTGGCCCTGTTGACCCTCACATTTCTTCTGAGGCCCATACTTTTTAGCTTTCCAGCTATTTTCTTCGTATATGATTTCTTGTTGAATCTTCCAGATGCAGTGTCCAGCCCCTCATATGAGGCAACCTGAAGACTGAGATCCATTAACTGAATTGTCACTGCTGTGTTTTCTGTCCTTTTTTCTGGTATAAGTGCTTCTAATCCTTCCTTTATCCTCTCCTCCAAAACATGGATGATTGTGGCCTCAACTGAATCTTCTGCAACCTCCTCTTCCTCTTTTCTTTGCTGTGTTAGGAATTCCATAAGGTCAGTATGAATCCTTTTGCCATCTTCACCAGCATATTTAGAAATAAACTGGGCCAGAGTGATAATTGGCTTTGCTTTATCCCAATCACGGCCTATAAGCTTAAGAGCGTTCTCTATGTCCTCAGATTCTGCTAGCTCCTGCACTTCCTGATAATACTCAAACAGCATGATGTAAAGGTCAGACCTTATTTCACTCCAGACTGGATCCCTTTCCCTCACGCTCATGTTTGCTTTATTCTCGTCCAGTGTTCTAATGAGAGTTATGACATATGACCTGTCCCTGAGAGTCTCAAGTATTGGGTTTATTGAGCAGAATATCTTGGGGCTAAAGGTGGAATAGCTGATGGTTTTCCTGTTTCCTGAATTACCTTCAACTCTAGGTGCGTTTCCTGTTCTTTGCCATCCCGAATTAAGTATAGGCATAATTTCCTGGAACTTTTCAGAACTCCCCTTGAAGTTTTCAGTCTCATCCATTATGAGAGTCGATCTTTCCTCCTGCACAATCCTGAAAATAGAAGCTGGGGTCATGCTGACCGCCATAACTGCGTTAAAGCCAATGAAATAGAATATGGTCCCCGCCTTCGACTTTCCTGAACCCTTCATACCTTCAAATTTCAGATATGGAATGGAATCAAACATTACAAAAAAGTAAGTCAAAATTACATAAATCGTGCAGAATACAGCCGCTCCTCTGTTATCTCCGAAATCTATGTACCTCTGAAATTGTTCCTGGATCTTCTTATAGACTTCATATGGGTCTCTGTGGAAATTACCAGAAAGCAGTTCTTTCCTTGATTTCATAGGCCACCTTGACCTGAGGACAGTTTCAGGTATTTTTGCAAAAATTTCCCTCTTGGCAAACTCAGAATCAGTGCAGGGAAAAACTTCAAGATTCGAGGTTATAACAGAATTTGCCAGTTCTTTGCGAAGCTTTGTATTTCCCCTCCTATCTGTTTCGGTCCATTCCGAAATAAATGGTACCGTAGCAATTAGTGTCCCATCAGGAAGTAGGTCCAATGCAGGGTTAACTATTTTTGGGTCATTGAAGTAAATTGTCCAGTTACCAGATTTCAGGGTGTTCAGTTCTTTCAGCTGTTTTTGAAGTGCAAGTATCTCCTTTCTGAGCGATCCATCTTCATTCCGAAGGCAGTCATTAATGAATTCAAGTGCTACTTTCTTCTGCGCTTCAGTGTCTATTAGATTAAGATTGTTTTTCAAGATCATAGCTTTTCTATATGATCCTGTAGAAGCAAGGACCTCAGACTTGAGTTCATCGTAACTGTTATATGATGGAAGATCATCGTTAGGGTAAGGTTCTGAGGGCGACTTAGAATTTTTGGACTTTTTCCCTTCCTTTCTCATTTTGACTTACCTTTGCTCGTTGGCACACGGCCTGTCTTTGAAAGAAGATCCTCGCCGGTAAGTTCCTTCCAAAGCTCGAAAACCCTGGCCCAGCTCATTGTTCGATCACGTATTCCCTGTGCTCTTTGATAAGCTGCTCAATGGCCTCTTCAAGAGTTTCAACACGGAAATCAAATCTGATTTCCTTGAGTTCTCTAAGACACCTTTTTGATATTGCCACAGTTGTCTTATCTAACATATGCAATATGTAAGGTATAAGATGTATATATAATATATGCTATGAGTTATTTACAGTTACCATATGCAATATTGCTTGAACTCACTAGATCAGAAATACGCAAAATCAGTCCTGCTCAAATTGTATGATGAAGGCAGCTGCCTCAAAACTAACTTGCAGAGCATTGTAAAGAATCTATATTCTCTTGACCGTCTCCTGGACTCTCTCAAGGATGATGGCCTGGTGAATGTAGAGAAAAAGCCCTTTGGTAAGAACATTCAGGAAATATCACTTACAGAAAAAGGAAAGAGGGTAGCAAAGCAGTTGAAGAATGTTGAAGAGCCACAAACGGATGTAATTCCATACTCTCAGAGTTTTGAAATCATGAAATTCCTTGAAAAAAATGGCACATCAACAGTTGGTGAAATCATAACTGCTTATGCCAATTCTTGGGAAACTCTTGAAGCTCTAAGAAAGGAAGGTCTCATTCTCAGTGAGATCAATAACAGTGTGTACCCTCCAGTTAACACGATAAGCCTAACCGAAAAGGGCAAACAGGTAGTGAGGAACCTACGGAGAATAGACAGATACCTAGTCAGTATACCGGAAGGCCTGCTTAGGGACATTGAAGAAATCATAGCGAAGGATAAATCATATAGTTCTGCTGAAGAGTTCATTAACAGTGCTGTCCGAAGTGCAATTGAAAGATGGCGGAGGAACCATGCGGTTGGATGACAAATCATCACAATCAAGCGTCAAAATTCATCTTATCGAGGATACAATTTTCTTGGAATCAATAATAAATAAATCAAAATTACTAAAAAAGGCGTCGAGTATTGGAGTTTTAATGGAATGCTCCGACCGGGATTTGGACCCGGGTCGTCGGCTCGAAAGGCCGATATGCTTGGCCGGACTACACCATCGGAGCAGAACAGACCCTAAACCCACATACTTATATGTATTTTTGTAGCCGGTGCCAGTCCATCAGGTCATGGTAACCTGTATCTGAGGATGGCGCAATAGCCCCCGAAATTACTCACTATCCTGCCAGGATCAGTCCCCGTCCCTATTATGTGCACCCTTGTACCATAGTTTCTGGACACTTCCAGAAGCTTCCTGCCCTCGGGAGTCCTGAATTTTTCCTCAGAAACAATCAATGTATCCACGGCGCCAGCTTCAAGTGCTTTCAGAACATCTTCGTATCCATATGTTCCAAGGCCGTCTGTTCCGACATGCCTCAGAAAGCTCTCCACGAGTCTGGAATCTCCAGAAATTCTCAGGTCCCTGAAAATGGCATCCGCCTCAGGAGTATTCAGGAATTCCCAGACAGCGCCTGCATCTGATCTGTTGGTGGGGTATGTCACCACCCGGAATCCTGTTCCGCCGTATGTTCTGAATGCGTTTACTATCTTTTCTCTGGTGAATCCTGGTCCAAGGA
>JAJYUV010000005.1 GCA_021792355.1 Thermoplasmata archaeon
CGGTTGACGGCCATAGCGACGGGGAAACACCCGGTCTCATTCCGAACCCGAAGGTTAAGCCCGTCCGCGTTCCGCACGCGTACTGTGTTCCGCGAGGGCATGGGAAATGCGGTTCGCCGCCTCCATTACAATACATATTCTTATAGGAAGTAATTATGCCATTACAATGCGTCCCTCCCTTATTGCATTTGACGTAGATGGAGTACTTCTCAAGCCCAAGAGCAGCTGGAACACAATTCATACTCACTTTGGGGTGAAGAATGAGGAATCCCTTCGCGCATTCCTGAACGGGGAAATTGGTTATCAGGAGTTCATAGACCGTGACGTAAACTTGTGGCTAGGAAAGAAGCGAAATATAACAAGAAACGATTTTAGGGAGATTGCCAAGAGCATAGAACCGAATCCCAACTTTCAGTACCTCAGAGAGTTCCTTGAGAAGTTCGATGGGAAGAAGATTGCGATTTCCGGCGGGATAGATGTGATTGTCAGGAAGGTAGGCGAATATTTTGCCCTTGACGAGATATACTCTAATGCTCTAGTTTTCAAGAACGACGTGCTAGTAGGCGGAACTGCTGTAGTGAACCCTCACGAGAAAGGTCTCTTCTTGGAAAAATACAGGGGTCACAAAGTGTCTATTGGTGATTCTGAGTGGGACAAGGACATGTTCAAGAATTCTGACTATTCAATATTATTTAACTCTGAGAAAGACTTTGATTTCGTAGACTGTATAATACACGGCAATGACCTTAGAGAGTTGACCAACGTTCTTAAAGACCTGAAATGACAGACAGACTCTCTACTGGATTACAGAGACTTGATGCATGCATTGATGGTGGGTTTGAAAGAGGTATCATAACTGAGGTATATGGCGAGCCAGGATCCGGAAAGACGAACCTAGTCCTCTACACATCCCTAAAGTCTTCAGAGAAGGGGAAGGTTATTTTCATTGACACAGAAGGGGTTTCGACAGAGAGGATTTCTCAAATGACTAGCGATGAATCGATCCTTTCTAACCTCAAGTTCTTTCGAATAAGAAGCTACGAGGAACAGCTGGAATCTGTCCCGAAAATCCTGAATCTTGTGCAATCGATGAATGACGTAGTGCTACTGGTTTTCGATACTATTACCGTTCACTACCGTGCAGAGAGAGAGATAAGAGCTGAGCTGAGGAAGAAAACATCAAATACTCTCATCACGCAGATAGAGATGCTCAACAATATTGCCCTGTCCAAGAACATACCAGTCATACTCGTAAACCAGGTCTACATGGATAAGACTACCAGTGAGGTACAGCCGGTCGGAGGAAGTGCGCTGTCTCACATAGCAAAGGCAATATTCAGGATACAGAAACTCGGAAGTGGAAGGAGGGAGCTAGTGGTAGTAAAGCACAGGAGTCTTCCAGAGGACTTGAAGTGTTCCTTCGTTATCACCGAGAGAGGCATTGAATAGGTTTTTTAGCAAGATTTCCTTATATAAATAAGATGGGAGTAGACATTTCCTCTCTGCTGGAAAGCAATGAAGTTGACCTAAAGACTCTCAAGGGAAGAATGCTTGCCGTTGATGCCTTTAATGTCATATACCAATTCCTGAGTAACATCAGAGAGTATGATGGTAGCCCCCTCAAGGACAAACAAGGGAAGATAACTTCACACCTTTCTGGACTCTTTTACAGGAATGTCAGCCTTCTGGAGACCGGGATAGTACCGGTATATGTATTCGATGGAAAACCCCCCGCCCTGAAAGACAAGACAATCAAAGAGAGAATTGCGCTCAAGGAAAAGGCAGAGGAGGAATATCGTCTGTCCCTTGCCATGGGAGACTACGAGAAGGCGAAGAGTTTTGCCTCTAGGACGTCAAGGCTGACCTCGGAGATGATCTCGGAGTCGAAGGAACTCCTCAACTCCATAGGGATAGCGGTGATTGATGCACCATCGGAGGGAGAAGCGGAGGCTTCGTTCCTCTGCAGAATTGGGTCAGTATATTCGGCTGTCTCTCAGGACTATGATTCTCTTCTTTTTGGTTCTCCGAGACTGATCAGAAATCTCACCATCAGCGGAAAGAGAAGATATGGCAGGACAGGAAGGGTCGTAGACGTAAAACCGGAAATAATCGTTAATGACGATGTCCTGAGAAAGCTTGGAATTACAAGAGAACAGCTAATAGATATGGGTATCCTCATTGGTACGGACTTCAACGACGGGATAAAGGGAATAGGCCCAAAAAAGGCATACCGACTCATAAAAAAGAACGGTTCTCTTAAGAACATTTCAAACATTAAGATAGAAAACTACGAAGAGATTCGGAACATTTTCCTCAATCCGGACGTTGTTGACCCTGGACCGATTAGGGTACCTGAATTAAACGAGCAGAGGGTGGTTGACATCCTAGTGTCAGGCCACGATTTTTCAGCAGAAAGGGTATCTTCCGCCCTGAATAGAGTGAAAGAAGCCAGAAAACAGGGGGTGCAGCGTAGCATTGACTCATTCTTCTAGTGTATATCTGGCAATCGAGGGAATTGATGGAACCGGGAAGACTTTCGTCGCGAAACACATAGCGGAGAAATTTGGATTTTCAATCATTCAGGAACCATCTTCTGGACAGATAGGCAAGCTGATAAGTGAGAGCGTGTGGGATCCGACCACAGATTTCTTCCTCTTCATGGCTGATAGAACTGCCATTCTAAAGGATCAGAAAGATAAGGGAAATGTTGTTTCAGACCGTTCACTGTACTCCAGTTATGCATACCAGGGATACTACCTTAAAAATTCATTCGGAAGTTTGGATGCTTACTTCGATTTTTTCATGAATACGGCACGATTGCTTCCGATTCTTCCGACTCACGTTTTCTTACTCCACTGTGACGTGGATGTTGCGCTTGGGAGGATAAAGAAGAGGGGCCCAGCATCAAGATTTGAAAGGAGGGAATATCTGGAGGGGGTTCAGACGCTCTATTTTAGCTTAAAGGGAAAATTAGACAATATTGTGTTGATAGACAGCAACGGAACCCTTGAAGAGCTGTACAGGGAAGTCGACGGCCAGGTCACAAAGTTGTTATCACAGGTCCATCTTCCCTGAGGAAAACTGAATGTTCTGTCTGCGCAACCATCTCTCCCTTGTTCTCCTTTAACACCGGGTAGAAATATATGTACTTCTTTTTCTGGGCTTCCTTGATCACTATTTCGTAATTCTCTAGATTCCTTGCTGCGTCCCTCATAGAAAATGGCAGGCCTCGCGAGACCCTGCGGAGTTTCTTCAACGACTCATCTGTATCTTCCTTCAGGCAGATCATAATGTTTCCAAACTCTAGTCCCTTAACTCTTCCTTTACCGGTCGTGGCAAATGGCTCGATTGCAAATGTCATGTCGGGGTAAAGCTTGACCCTGGACCCATCGTCATAGTTCGGGAAGGAGGTACCTGCGTGAAGAACATATTTCTCAAGCGTATGACCGGTGAGATTGTAGATTGGATTGTATCCATATTTCTTGATCGTTGCCTCGATCTCCCTTCCTATTTCCGAAGTAAGAGCTCCAACTTTCACCTTTTTTATTGCATTTTCCGTAGCTTCTTGAGATGCCCTTATGAGATTCGTCCATTTGTCAGTACCAACTTCCTTGGTGACTGCGGTGTCTGCAAGGCATCCGTTTATCTCTGCGCCCAAGTCTAATTTGACAAGATCTCCTTGTTGAAACTTGATGTCAGTATCCGGTGCAGGGGTGAAATGCGCGGCCTCGTTGTTGATGGATAGATTGACTGGAAATCCGATGTTTGCACCTTCGTTCCTTATTAAGTCTTCTAGATAATCGGCAAGCTTTCTTAGTTCCAGCCCCTCCTCGATCATCCTGTATCCTTCCTGTCTTACCTTGGAAGCTATCTTACCGGATTGGACGTAGTCATCATATTCCATTTTCTGCCTCCTTTATTGATTTAAGGGTAACCGGGCCATCTCTTAACATTTTCTTTGAAGTATAATCGTAGATAGTGGACGGTACACCGTTAATCTCTCCTCCATCTATATACAGATCGATCCTGTCACCGAATTGACCCATTATCTCCCTTAGATTTGAGGAGGACCTGAACCCCCTAATGTTTGCCCCAACCATCGTGATTGGACCAACTTTCCTTATGACTTCCCTTACCAGCAGACTGGAAGAAATTCTGGCTGCTATCCTCTCATTCACTACCCAGTGAGCCTGAAACTTTGATTTCAAGATAAGAGTTAGCGGACCGGGCATAAGTTTTCGAACTATATTCTTAGCCCCTTCATCCATTATGCAAAATTTTTCCATATCACGGAGACCATAGAAGCCTATTGGACTGGCACTCTGCATCTTTACCCCCTTCAGTCTATAAACTGCATCATAGCCAGATTTGTTGTTTATTGGAACAGCAAGCGCATAGAGGGTCTCAGTTGGAAGCACAACAGGTCCCCTTTCCATAGCATCTACTATTCTCTGGACGTTGGTGAGGTCCCCTTTAATCACCGTCATTGAATAACCATAACAGGTCGTCGTAAATAAATTGATTACAGATTAGAGATGGAAAAACAGAATCACTCCTGTGAGTATGTACTGTACGGCAAATCCGGCAACGAGGATACCAAAAACCCTTGTCAGTGCCCTTGCTCCCTTCTCCTTTATGATGTCATAGATGTAGAAGCTTGCAAAGAAAAGAAGGAAGGTGATTACCGAGACAACAATGATTCCAAGCACTACTAGCACTGGATTGTAGTCGTGCATTAAAAGGATCACCAAGGAAATCGCACCCGGACCGGCAAGTAATGGAGTTCCTAGCGGCACGATTCCCACGTCTCTCTTCACAGGTACATCGACATTTCCGCCCCTCTTTCCAGAAGGCTTGTCTCCTTCTGTGACCATCTCTATGCTCGTGAGCAGAATCAAAATGCCTCCAGCTATCTCGAGTGCAGCAATAGAGATTCCGAAGTATAGGAGTATGTACTCTCCGACAAATGCGAAGAATAGAAGAATCAGGAAGCTTGCAATCGTGGCATCATTGGCCATCCTTCGCCTCGCTTTTTCTGTCTCCTCCTTTGCGAAAGTTATGAACATAATCATTGCGGCGAATGGGTCAACGACTACAAATAACTCTATGGAGATGTGAAGAAAGTCATAGACGGAACTCATTCTCCTTCTCATATACCACTTCAATATTAATTTTTATTTAGGGATACCAAATTTGGTCTCTATAGATTTATTTGCCTTGAGTTTCCTCATAAGAAGTGTAATTTACTGGTCCTTTCACTCCCTTTGACTAAGCCCCCGACTAAGAAAGATTGATAAAAGAGGATACTTTAGACCCTTGTGCTCACCCTCGTAAGATATTCGGAGATAGGTACTAAGGGGGACAATAGGAACTATTTCGAAGAGCTACTGTCAAGAAACATCATGGCAAAGTTAAACGAGAGCTCTATCAAGGGTAGTGTCAGAACTGAAGAATCAAGGCTGATAGTGGAGACTGATGTGAGGATTGACCACATACTTTCCAGGGTGTTCGGAATCTCATCTTTCTCTGTTGTCGAGAAGGTCAATTCTAGTGTGGAGGAGATAGAAAACAGAATATCCCAGATAGTCGTCAAGGGAAAATTCAGAATAACAGTCAACAGGCGAGACAAGAATTTCCCTATCACTTCCCAAGAATTTTCTGCCAGACTCGGAGAGCTTGTTCTGAATTCCAATCCTGAGGCTAAGGTCGACCTGTTCAACTATGAGAAGAATATAGGGGTTGATATAGGATCGAAATTTTCGTACATATACGATGAAACAACTCAGGGAGTGGGAGGGATGCCAGTAAGATCGCAAGGAAAAGGAGTGGCCCTCATATCTGCAGGAATCGATTCACCGGTTGCTGCATATATGATGCTAAAGAGAGGGATGGAACTGAACCTCATACATTACTTCCAGAGTTCCAGAACCCTTGAGAAGGTGTTCAGGAACAAGGAGCTGCTGGAGCAGTACTCTCCGTACCCGATAGAGATCAAGATAATGGATCACAGGAAAATGATAGGTAAAACCGTAATGGAGCTCAGGAAGAAAAACGAACAAAGATGGACTTGCATATTCTGCAAAAGGGAGATGTATAAAGAGGGAGAGAATTATGCAAGGGAAATAGGTGGAAAGGCAATCATAACGGGAGAGGATCTTGGTCAGGTTGCCAGCCAAACCCTCGATAACCTCAACACGATCGAGGAACAGGTGAACATACCGATATTCAGACCCCTAATTGGCTTTGATAAGATAGAGATAGAGAGAATGTCAGAGAAAATTGGAGCTTTTGATATATTCCTCTCTGACACATCATCGTGCGACTGCTATTTCCTCCCTCCTAGACCGCGGACTAAAAGCAGTCCAGAAGAGATGAAGGCCGTAGAACTCAAGATACTTGGTCGATCTGGATGATATCTTCCATTAGACTGTATTTCCTTGGAACTGGAGGCTCCTGGCCTACTCCGCAAAGAAACACCCTTAGCCTCGGTGTCAGGATCAACGATGAAGCATTACTGTTCGACTGTGGTGAGAGTGCACAGACATCGCTGATGAGGAGTTCTCTCTCCCTGATGAAGATAAAGAGGGTCTTCATAACACATTTCCACGGAGATCACTTCTTGGGACTCCCTGGATTGATACAGACTATGAGTTTTTACGGAAGAACTGATCCTCTGGAAATATACGGGCCGATTGGCGCATCGACCGTTCTCGGAAATCTCCTGTCGATAGGCTATTACTCTCTAAATTTCGAGATCAGAATAGAGGAACTCAAGGGATCTTCCTCAATAGACTTCGGTGACTATTCGGTTGCCTATTCAAAGGCGGATCATACTATACCTGCCCTTTCTTATGCAGTGATAGAAAAAGATTATGCAAGACTTGATGAAGAGAAGATAAAGGAACTGAAAGTGCCTAGAAATCTTCTGGAAAAGATCAGGAAAGGGGGATCAGCAAGGGTGAATGGCAGGAATGTCACCATCGAGGACATCTCAGGCGGGGTGAGAAGGGGAAGAAAGATATCATACTCTGGAGACACAAGGAGAAACTCCAGTCTTCTGGACCTCTTCAGGGATTCTACAATTCTGATACACGAATCTACCGGGGAAGGGAGCAATGAAAATAAAGTCATATCGTACGGTCATTCGACCGGAAAGGATGCGGGAATACAGGCAAGAGACTCAAACTCAAAGAGACTGATCCTCGTTCACTTCAGCCCCAGGTACAACGATATAAGACCTATAATCGAGGAGGCTAAGTCGGTTTTTCAAAATGTGACCGCAGCTGAAGAACTGATGGAATTAGAAGTAAGTATTGGCGATAATTCTGCCCAAAACTGACCGTCTATAAGCCCGCGCAACAGTTTTTGAAGACCACGACCACTATTCGCAAGAGGATTTCCAGAAAGCCTACTGCTGAAAACATTTATTCAGATAGTGAATCTAGCGACTGCTCATATGAGATACTGCCTGCTGAGAATTGCATACGATGATTCGTTCCATGGCTTCCAGAGTCAACCTAACGTGAGAACAGTCCAGGGAGAGATTCTGAAGGCACTTGCCCCGGTTGGAGTAAGGAAAGTGTACGGTTCATCGAGGACGGATTCCCATGTCAGATCTGCTTCATCTATTATAGAGGTCGAGTACCCCGATGTGGACAAGATTTGCAGGATTGTTGATTCGATAAAAGGAATAGCCGTTATGGGTTTTTATCAGACGGATGAGTTTGTCAATCTGAGAAGGGCCCTTGAAAAAGAGTATCTCTACGTCTCCTTTCTTAGTCTGGAGGCGAAGACGGTGCGAAAGGTGATAGCAGAGTTCCTCGAAGGAAATTTGGAATCGTTCTCAAAGGATCCTACAAAGAAAGTGGAAATTTCCAGAATCAGGTTTTTCTCTGGAAAATCACACACCATTTTTGTGTTCTACGGTAAGTCCTTCTCTTGGAATTTCGTCAGAATTGCAGCAGAGAGCATCATCAGGCGCTCCCAGGGGAAGATAGATGACGAAGAATGGCTTGATCTTCTCTATGGAAGGAAACGGGCCAGGTACAAGGGAAAGGCTGAGAACCTTATACTGTACAGGACAAGGATTCCATTTGAGTTGAAGAACTATGAATCCAGAAATCTGGTCGATTTGAAGACAAGAGCGTATCAGGACTTTTACTGGCTGTCGGGTCTAGTTGATGGAGTGTCGGACCTGACAAGCTCGTTGAAATTTCTGCGCGAGCCTTAGATAAAACCTTTTTTTCTTTTTATCTCGATAGCAATGCAAGATCGTCCGCCAAGTTTCTAAGTTTCAATTTCTTTTCCTCAGCAAAATCCGCTGCAGCGTTCGACCAGTCATAGTTGTCTATCAGAATCAACGGGTCGTTTCTGATCTTGGGCCAGACCGAATTCAATTCAAATTTCACATTCTCGTACGAATGATCAGAGTCGTGAAAAAATACATCTAGTCTCTGCAGTGAATTGAGTACATCCTTCAATTTGGATGATGTAAATCCTTTTACGTATTCTAGATTGGACTTCAGGTCTTGAGGTATGATAAATCCAATTTCCCTATCTCCCTTTCCGTAAGGGATTCCTGGATCTATGCTTATCAATCTCCCTTTCTTTTTCATTGCCCAGAGAATGGTAGTTGTTGAAACTCCTGGACCCATTCCAGTCTCTATAACGATGTCGGGTTTCCTTGCACGGATTATTGCGTAGATTGCTCTTACCTCGTCCTTAGATATTTGCCAATATTTGCCGGTCTTAATCTTCATCCTTTCATAGTCGACTACCTCTTTGCTCTCCTGAAGGTAACTCTTCACTTCTGATACTGAAATATTATTGTCTTCAAAGTAACTCCAGAAACCGTCGTTCAACATACTCTCTTCCTTAAAATTCATGTATTTATATTTTCCATAACTTTGAGAATAAAATTAGCGGAAGTAGTTTTGAGCAGTCTAGTTATGTCGCATTGATTCTCAATATTTGCACGATAATACCAAAGAGAGATTGACAGTAATGTATTACTTCTGGTTAGCTTACTGATTCATGAGTAAATTTTGGTCCATAGGGACATTCTGGCATCTTTTTAATGAGCATCTATATTCCTTCAACCTGCTTTTCAACGATATTCTTGGACAAACTTTTAATAAACTTTCCGATTGATAACAGATGAGAATTTGCATCGACAGCCAGACACCAGTGCTGAGATTTAAAATGAGTTACGAGGATCTCCTTGAAAAATATGGCAATTTCTCTGAACCACTAGACATTCAAATTCTTGAAGAAGGCGTTGACTATGAATTCAGTCCAGGAGGCGTCACCAATATGTTGTACCCATCTGTTAAGAGCATGCTCGAAGATGGTTTCCTGGAAAAAGTTGTATGGGTATCCCTAGGGATCAACTATCCACCAAGAATCTCCATCGGGAATCTAATGATCTCCCACGTAGAGATAGATGAGAGCGTGCTTAGAAATTACACGATGTTTAAGGAAGGACTTTGGTCCGAGATCCATGGAATAGGAAAGGCCAGATTTACCCAGGCGGAATTCAATGCCTACGCGACCTATAACTGGGAAAACGCCAAAAAGATGTTCGAATACATGAATGATGTTGACCTGTTCTACGTCCAAGACTTCCAGCTACTGATGACTGGAACTGCCATAGGTCCTGCCGCCCCTGCTGTGTTAAGATGGCACATACCATTTGTTCCTGAGAAGATGGGAACGTTTGCCAGAAGAATCGTGGTTAAAGGGATGGAGAGCTTCGATGCGGTGGTTGTAAGCACAAGGCGAGATTTGGAAGGATTAATCAAATCAGACTACAGAGGCAGAGCATACCAATTGTATCCCTATATCGACCCGCGGGAATGGGCCGATCCAATAAGTGCTAATGAAGTCGAAAAATTGAGGGAAAAGATAGGTCTGAAGGGAGACGAGAAACTTGTTATCATAGTTGCCAGAATGGATAAAATAAAATCCCAAGACGTTGGCATTAAGGCCTTTGCAATTGCAGCAAGAAGAGAAAAACTTAAATTGGCGCTAATTGGAAACGGGAGCTTTTCCTCTTCTTCAAAGGGTGGCCTTGGTTTTGGGAAAGCGGCTACATGGAAATCAGAGTTAAAGAATCTGATCAGGGAGCTTAGGCTTGAAGAACAGGTGGCATTTCTAGGGTACTCCACCAAGGAGGAACTGAAGGCGGCTTACAAACTGGCATCTGTCATTTTGTTGACTTCTGAACTTGAAGGGTTCGGAATTACGGTACTGGAGGGGTGGACCAACAAGAAGCCTGTAGTCGTGAGTAGCGGTTGTGGAGTGAGTGAACTTGTCGTAAATGACTCAAACGGTTATGTGTTTCAGTCTGGAGATTTCAAGACAGCTGCAGAGATGATTCTAAAGTCAATAGGTAGTTCTGCGGACAGACTTGGAGAATACGGTTACGAAAGTTCAAAACAGTGCTATCTTCCATTAGCCGTCCAACGGGAGAAGAAAATGCTTGAAGAAGTTGGTACCGAATTCAAGCTGGATAAGGAATGAACTCACGCCTTGATACTATGGACACACCTATAGGTAACTTCATTCAAGGGCTGATTTGAGATCTTCTATGAGGTCCTCCTTATCCTCAATTCCGACAGACATTCTCACCAACCCATCAGCGATCCCTGCTTCCTTTCTTTCAGCCGGAGTCAAGCTAAGATGTGAAGTTTCAACTGGAAGGGTTATCAACGACTCGACTCCTCCGAGGCTAGGAGCGTAGGAGAATAACTTAAGCCTGCTTGCCATGCGTTTTGCCGATTCCCGTCCGCCTGAAAGTTCGAAAGAAACCATTCCCCCAAATCCTGTAAGATTCCTTCTGGCAATAGCATTGTAGTCAGATCCTTTCAGACCCGGGTAAAGGACTCTTTCGACTTTCCTGTGTTCAGATAGGAATTTTGCAACTTCGGAAGCGTTCTCGTTGTGTACCTTCATTCTTATTCCTAGGGTCTTGAGTCCTCTAAGCCCAAGAAATGCCTGTATCGGGTCAGGGGATGCACCTAGCATCTTTCTCTTTGCCCACACTGAATCCATTTTGCTTCTTTCAAAACCAGCAAGTCCGAGCAGGATGTCACTGTGTCCCCCAATGTATTTGGTTCCACTGTGAAGGGTGAATGTAGCTCCAAGTTTTGATGGATTCTGGTTAAAGGGGGACGCAAAAGTTGCATCCACGAATAAAGGAATCTCGGCTTCTTTAGCCATTTGTCCTAACAGTTGAATATCACACACTCCGAGGGTGGGATTGACTATCGATTCAGTATAAATCCCTGCATAACCCTTTAGAGTAATAGCCCCCTTGTTAATTTCATCGAGTTTTACGAGATCGACCTCAATGCCAATTGACGGTAGGAATTTGGTAAAGAATGTGAAAGTTTCCCCATACAGTTCCTTGACTGAGATTAGTTTATCACCTTTCTTAAAGTGGGAAAGCACCGTTGAGGTGATTGCGCCCATACCAGTTGAGAAAGAAAGAGATTCTTCTACAGAATCGAGCGAGGCGTACTTCCTTTCCAGTGCCTCAAGAGTAGGATTCCCCCATCTCGTGTACATATACGCTTTGTTTCTGGTGTGGTCAAGATATGCAGCTGGATTTGGATTAGGGTTAAGAAATGTTGATGTCTCAAATATTGGGGTTGTGACGTTTCCAGTTCTTTCGTCTCTAAACTCCCCTGACTGTACGGCCCTCGTATTAAATCCTGTTACCATATTATATGAAACCCATGCCATCTATTTAACCATCCTCATCTTCAACTCGTAATAATGCCCTCTCCGCTTCTAGACCATCTAAACCCATATTTTGTTGGGTATTTTTATTCCTTTCGCCCCGAATGAATATTCAAGATAACTGGATTTCTCGGTGATTCAACCGAATTTTTAAATTGAGCAAAGACGTCTGAAATTTTGATTGGAAATGGGATCAGCTATTTCTTAACGGTTCCTAATAATTTGAACGTCTGAGAAATATTTTCTAGAAAAAAGATATTTGTTTAACTTTTTTTTCTCTGGCTAAAAATCAGAATAAATTAAATAATTAAATAGAACTTAAATTTGAACAACATTTATGAATTTGATACTCTTCCAGAGGCGATGATATCTGAAAAAACATTATACGCAATAATTGCGGTAATTGTACTGGTCGGAGGAATAGGAATTGGAGCTGCATATTATCACGAAGTTTCTGCGGTCTCTTCCCACAGTCCTCAGGAGCTTTCTTCATCGCTCACTATGATTATCACTCCAAACGTTTGGTTCAATAATTCTACAGGGACACAACCGGCATTTTTCGTAGTTGAACCAAATGGGCAGCTTGCATCTTCTGCGACGATAAAATTGCCCGCCCATACGCTAATCACATTGACGATTATTGACTACGATGGGGCACTAGCAACGAACCTTGGTTCGAACGGCACGTCCAACAATTCCACTTACGCGAAGGTAATTGGTACAGTCGGTGGTGTAGAATACGTGTATAACGGCTCCTCATCATATATCAATGCAACGCTCTCCGGTAATTCATCCAACAATATTACCATACAGAAGGGCATTGGATGGGCTGTCTCCTCTCTGCCCTGGGTAGGAGGAGCAAGTGGAGGGTGGGAAGTTTCGCACACTTTCACAATCACTTCACAAAGCGGCCAGATCCTTCTGAACGTTCCTTCTTTCGGTGGAACGAACCCATCTGGAGGCACAGTAACTGTAACTCAATTCTATCTTAACAGCACTGGATCATTCAACTGGCAGTGCTTTGTCCCTTGCGGTAGCGGAAGCAGTGGCTGGGACGGAGCTATGAGCACACCGGGTTGGATGATGGGAACAGTTCAGGTATCTTAAGGGGATAGATTTGCCTACGGAACAAACTCGAATGGATCAGCAGAAGAGAAATTTCCTCAAGGTGATGGGAGTACTAATTATCGGAGCAGGTTTGGGAGGGACTCTAAGAAGCATTGTCCAATATGCCATTCCCCAAACTTCAGCTGCGGAATCTTCATTTCCGACTTTACTGTTGGTTCTTCCCAATGGAAATCCGGTTCACACCTCAGACCTTGTTGTGAACAATCCGTCAATCGTAACTTTCAACTATCCTCTACAGAACGAGCCTAATTTTCTCCTGAGACTTGGAGATTCAGCCAATCGTGATGTCAAGGTAGATTCGTACACCGTAGATATCCCTGCTAGCGGGGAGAAATATCAAGCTCCTGCCGGCGTTGGACCATATGGATCCGTGGTTTCATCTTCCGCAATATGCCAGCACTTGGGTTGCATTCCACCCGAATTGCGATTCCATCCTCCTTCATCGTCGGCTTTTGCAGGCCAGATTCACTGCGACTGCCACGGTAGCACATACGACCCGTATAAAGGATTCAGTATTGTAACCGGCCCGACCAAATCGCCACTACCAAGTATAGTGCTTTCCTATGATTCTTCTAGTGATACCTATACTGCATCTCAGCTGGTAGGCGCAACGATATACGGCCATATATCAGACCTCTCTGGAGGGAATGCACTGACCACGAAGGGTGCTGTCGTCAACACCGTTGGGGTGTAAAGAAATGAGTGGACAAAATTTGTTGGAACAGATTATGAATGATCCTAAACCTCTTCCCAGAAAAGTCCCAGACTACATGAGGAAGAGAGGGGGCATCTGGTACTGGACTGGCGCAATGGTGATGATAGTATTCTTCTATGAGGTAATCACTGGAGTGATACTCTTCCTGTACTACCAACCTTCTAACGCCTATGCTAGCACTGAGTCTCTGCTCAGCGTCCCTTACGGATCTATCATTCTTACGACACACCTCTATGGAGCTTATTTGATGATCGCCCTAGTTTACCTTCACCTCCTCAGAAACCTGTTCGTTGGTGCATACAAGCAACCAAGGCAGATGCAATGGCTCACAGGAGTCGCACTGCTTGTCCTTACAATAGCAGTATCATATTTCGGCTATTCAATGACCGGAGACGTCCTATCCTCTGATGCGACTGACGTTGCAAGAGGTATAGCTGGCGGCTTCCCAGTAATAGGCAAGTACCTCTCGCTGATCTTCCTGGGTAACGGATCAGACATATCACTATTTACAAGATTTGAGGGCTGGCACATCATACTTGCGGGTTCGATCCTGGCGCTCTTCGCTGCCCACTTCTTCCTTGCGGAATACAACACCATCATGCCCGCACCAGAAAAAGTGGGGTATCGCGTTCCGGCTATAGACAAAGAGGACTCCACCTACAGTCCGTGGTATCCAAACAATCTTTTCTACATGACTCAAATAGCTCTGTTCACGTTGGCACTGATATTTCTTATCCCTTCAATAATAGCAATAATACCCGGTGTACCTGCCTTGTTCTCTCCATTTCCTCAGGTGGCGGCATCCAGTCCATTGGCTTCAGCCGTTCCCCCGTATCCTCCTTGGTTTCTCTTGTTCATATACAAGGAGTTAGACTTCGGAATCTCAGCAAGCGTTGGTCCCTTCTGGGCCACCGTAATCTTTACCGGCCTACCTCTCATCTATCTGCTCCTGGTTCCTTACATAGAGAAATCAGGAACTCTTAAGCCCTCAAGGAGACCAGTAATGGTTGCAACTGGCATAGTTGGAATAGTCTATCTAATTGGGCTGTCTGCCTGGGGTGCCTTGCTGCCAGGCGTTCCAGTAAGCAACGTCGTCGGGCTTCTATTCTTTGTAATTCCCCTAGCACTGATAATACCAACAGTCTACTACATCTCAAATGCGATAGAGTCTGGAAGGGTCAAAATGAGTAATGCATGGAAGATATATGTCCTCATCGCATTTGATGCGTTCATATCTATTCTCGACGGAATGTCTATATATTACTCACTCGGTAACGGATCATTCTTACACACAACGGCTACAATATTCCTGACGGTTGTTCTGACTATTTCCTTGCTGGTTACCTTTGCAGCCATCTACGGCATCAAAGCGGAGAAGGAAACAAAGGTTCATTCTGGGAGAGTCCACGTAGTTTTTGGAAGCATTTACGGAATACTTGCCATCGGTATCCTTGCCATTATATCAGTGATCTCTCCAGAGAATACGTTTAACCAATCACTTTACGGAATAGGTATGGGACTGATATTTCTACTGGGAGGAGCTTTTACAATGCTATACAGATCTCACGAGTTTAACGAGTGAACACCTAACTCAACACAACTGGTTATTCTTTATTTCTCTATTATCACTTTCTTTTTATCAAATTAGATCAGTATTGTGTATTATTGTCACATTTTTGTAAAAGGGTATGTGGGTACCCAGTTAAATAATTAATCAGGTATCCCAAGATCAGATTACAGGCTGATCCACTTAGAAATGTAAACAAATTTTGTGAATTAACAACCTCAGTCTTCTAAGAGGTCTAAATTTTACGTAAACAGCGTAAAACTAAGCTTAAAATAGCCTAGTCTCATCGTTAGTCATTGAAAAGAGTTGTAACAGTCCTCGGAATTGTTGCAGCTTTAATTGAAGTGTTCGTAGGCGTAGCTACAATGGCGGTTACGAGCAGTTTTTCTTTTGACGCCTTTCTAGCTGCTACCTTATACGATGCACTTCCTGAGTTCATTGCAGCGCTGGGTATAGTCATAGGACTGATGATTGCAAAAAGGGGAAGAGCCTCTGGAGGCTGGATCATTCTTGTATTTGGTTTGGTGCCATTAACAGTACTGTACGACATCATATATTCATTTTCAATAAACTTCATACCCTTTGTACTGTTCATCTTCTATCTTCCGCTCGTCGTAGTACCAATCATCCTTTCGTCTATTGGTGGACTAATTCAAATTAGGAACAAGAAACCAGAATGAATCTGTTCGTAAGGATTTAGGATAGTGGAGCTCTTCAATCACATCCATGACACCGAATTAATATCACTGATCCTGTTTCTTCGAAGGCTAATTTTTTAGAAAAGTAATTTCTGCAACTCCTGCCCTACGAGCTTCTCCGACTGTAATCGTGGTATCATTCTTCCCTATGCAGTAGATTGTTATTATTATCTAAATGTCTATAAAAAGGGTAGGTGTGCAAATGAACTCAGTTGAGTACAAAAATACTCAAATGACTATCTTCTCTGTTGTCTCTGATCAAGCGTAGATATTTCTTCTGTGTCCTATCTTGATGACAAGTACAATCAGTTCGCTATCCTTTATCTGATAGATTGCCCTGTAATCGCCAATTCTCAAACTTCTTAACCCACTCAAGATTGCGGTTAGAGGTTTACCAAGTTCTGGATCCTTCTCCAGCAATAGCAGCTTATTTTCAATTCGTCTTCGTATCGAATTATCACACCCCTTTAGAAAGTCTTCTGCCTCTGAAGTGAGAATTATCTCATAGGACATATTCAGTCCAATTCCTTCTTAATCTCTCTGAGGCGTTTGGTTCGACCTTCGTTGAAATCTTTGACGCCCCTGGCAATTCCCTTCATCAGTTCTGGATCTGAAAGGATCTCCAGCGTCTCAATAAGCGAATCTCTGTCTGCGATTTCGGGAGATGATGAAGCGATGAGCCTTGAAATTAGTTCGTTGTACGATTCCCTATGATGAATTTTCAGCTCGTCCAATCTCGCCTTGACTTTCTCGTCAATCTGAATGGTGGTCACCATACATGTCTATAGGTAGCCATAGATATTAAAGGTTTTCAATCGTTCAATTGCACACTTCGGAGGACACTAATCTAGGAGATTTTTGACGGTTGATCATGAACCAAATTGAGTGGAAAAATATTCGAAACCACAGTCTCAACTTTCTCAGGCATTTCAGGATTTCTTCCTGTTCTATTCTATCAAACTCGGTTAATATTACGTATTATTATCGCTATATTTATATAAAAGGGTAGGTGGGGATTCGAACCCCAATAGTCGGGATCTGCAGTCCCGTGCATAGCCGCTCTGCCACCTACCCAACTTTGTCGTTATAAGCTTCTGAGTAATTGATTTTACTGAATTTCTTGGAGATTACTTTTGCCCTTTGTCTGTCGCTCCTGACCAACTCCATCAGTCGTTGCATAAAGTCTAGATTATGCACCGTAACAAGATACGGGAATGATGGATCCTCGTTCTTGTGCAATTCTCTTAACATGGACCGATTGTAGTTCACACATGTTTCACAGGAGCATCCATTTTCAATTGGTCCAAGGTCATCACTGTGTTTCGAATTTTTCAGATTGATAGTTCCTTCATTTGTAAGCGCGAATCCGTGCCTTGCATTTCTTGTCGGGTACGTAGAATCAAATACGCCTATTCCTGCATCTGAGTATTCCACGATAGATAATGGATCTCCCACTCCCATAAGATAGATAGGATATTCCTTGGGAATTAGCGGTATGGTTTTGCTGAGAACCAGATCGGTTAATTCTTTTGGCTCGCCAATCTTTAACCCCCCGATTGCAAATCCATCAAATTCCATGGAGGTCATTAGTTCCGCACTTTCTTTCCGTAATTCTGCGTTAAATCCTCCCTGAATGATACCGAAACGCTTTTGGTGCGGAACCTTCAGTGATGAAAATATCCTTCCCCATTCCTGCGTTCGCCTTACCGATTGAACATACCTTTTTGAGTCTGCTCCATATGGGGGACAGTCATCCAACATCATTGCAACATCTGATCCTATTTTCGCCTGAATCTGGGAACTGATCTCTGGGGTGACCTTGACAGTCTTTCCGGATTTCCTGTCTTTAAAGACGATCCCATCATTCTCGATCTTTACAAGTTCCTCCCTTAGGATTTGAAAACCTCCTGAATCAGTGAAGTAACTTCCATTAAAGCCCGTGTAAGCATTGATTCCTCCCGCTCTATCAAGTATTTCAAGGCCTGGAGAGATTGTGAGGTGCACCGAGTTGGATATTAAGGCTTTCACTCCCATCTCGTTAATCCTGTGCATCGGTACCGCCTTTACAAAGCCACGAGTCGCAACTGGAAGGAATATTGGAAGTTCTAACTTTCCCCTTGCAAGGCTTAGTTCAGCGCTAAACTGCACTTCTTCATTATCCTATCTAGATAAAATATCTTTACATTTTTGCCTTCTCTGAGTAGCACCTTTCGCAGTAGTAGTTGCCCGCCATGTATACCAAATTCTCGGAGAATTCATTACAGGAGTCACATATACCGTGAATACCCTTTATTATCCCCTGTTCCTTGTTTCCAAGAATTCCACGCGTTATCTCGATTAGCCCTGGGGATATTCTTACTATGTCATTCTCGGTTAATATTCCTACAAACTCTCCATTGATTACGACGGGGAGTCTTCTTATTTTCTTCTTCCACATCATTTCAGCAGCGGTCTCTAGAGGGCTCTCTCCTTCAACGTGTATGAGTGGCGAGCTCATTATCTCCTTCATTTTCACTTCACTCGCAGACAGTCCGTTGGCTGCAATCTTGGTCACAATATCTCTCTCCGTCACTATTCCCACGATATGCCCTCTGTCTTCGATTAATAGTGAGCTTATCCCCTTGTGTGCCATTATCTTGGCTCCTTCTTCGGCTGTGAGTGACCCATCTACCCTAATAGGGTTTCTGGACATCACCTCAGAGACACGGATGAAACTCACTCGCCCACCTCCAGGAGCGTTTCTTTCCCCTCGATGATCTTGAATGGCCTAGATACCTTGAGTAACTCTTCAATTATTCTGATTCTCTTGTCCATGTAATCCCTTAGCTTCTTTGGATCGCCTTTTCCGAATTGCATCATCTTCCCTGCGTCGATATAAAGGTAGGCCTCCATCTTGATCCTGAACGAAGTGTCGGTTTCCAAAGTCCCGAGGTCTATCCTCTTCATAGTCTTAATAACAAATGGTTGCAGTAATAGTTTTCCTACTCTGCATGGAAAGATTTTATTTTTAAGTTTGATTATTAAAATGAAATGATATACCTGGGCTGCTCTGGATTTCAGTATCCAGATTGGAAGGAGACCTTCTATCCAAAAGGGATGGAAGAGGGTAAGTACCTTCTATACTACTACAAATTCTTCAACTCAGTGGAGATCGACTCAACCTACTATTCTTTTCCAGGGGAGAAAACGGTTGATTCCTGGATATCCAAGCTCAAGGGAAAGGAAGATTTCTTATGCTCCTTGAAATTTCCTAGAGAGGTTACTCACGACCCCGATGGTATCACAGAAAAATCCATCGAGACTGCTAAGGAGTTCGTAGCGAAGGTACTACTGCCCATAAAGAATGCTGGGTTTTTGGGTTCTGCACTCCTGCAGTTATCTCCTTTTCTAGATCCTCTGAAGAACCAACATGTACTGGCGGACCTAGAAAATTTGTTTAATTCAATCAGCTCAAACTATAGACTGGCAGTTGAAGTGAGGAACAAGAATTATCTGGACAGCAGCATTTTACCAACCTTTTTGAACATACTGAAGAAATTCAGAGTCTCACTTGTAAGTGTTGATTCTCCTGGACTTCCATACTTCTATTATCCTACTACTACATTTTCGTATGTCAGATTTCACGGCAGAAACTATGACCTGTGGTATGGCAAGGGAGAACTCAAGGGGAGACTGAATAAGTATGACTACCTGTACTCAGAGGAAGAGCTCATTCCGTGGGTGGAAAGGGTGAGAGCGATGGAGGAAGAGGTATTCATTTATTTCAACAATCACGCACAGGCAAAGGCTGCAGTAAATGCTGTTGAATTCCAGAAGTACTTGGGAATCAAGATAGTAAGGAAGGAGACTCAGACAAATCTGAATGCATTTTAATATTATATGAATATAGCTCAGAAATGAAACCTTACCAGAAGTTCGATGCGATTGCAATAGAAAAAATGGATCGGCTCCTATCTTCTCACTCCATCCAAAAGAGTTACAGGGTCTATAGGTCCCAGAAAAGCTTTGGCGACCTTTCATTCGATTTCCAGAGAAGCGTGGTGATCCCCGATGCTGACGATGTTGCAACCTTGAGCGACCAATTCGCAACTTTTTCTTCTAAAGGTAAGTTTGTTAATGTAAGATTCAATGATCAGGAATTCTCGAAGGCCATCTTAGAAGATGGAATGAGAGGAAGTCTATTCGAATTTGATGGAAAAAAAGAAAAGATTCTAATCGAACACACCAGTGCCAATCCGACTGGGCCTTTACACATCGGAAGAGTGAGAAATTCGATCATAGGTGACACGCTCTCAAGAATTCTTGTTAAATATGGTTTTAATGTGACAACAGAGTATTATGTGAACGACATAGGGACACAAGTCGAAGCCCTTCTTCTGGGAACGGAACTTTTTGGAATGGAAAACTACACAGAATCGTATCGGAGGGTGTACGAAGACTTTGACAGGTACAAGGGAAAGATCGAGGAGTACATGGTAAGAGCGGAGTCGGGGGACTCTAAGTTTCTGAAGGAATCTAAGGAGAAACTTGAGATTTTTCTGGATGACGTACTATCTGACCTTGAGAAACTCGCTATAAGGTTCGATTTCTTCGTCTGGGAGAGTGAGTTCATACTTGATGGATCTGTAAGGGACATAATTCAGAAACTCTCTCCGCTGCTGAAAGACGACAATGGAGCGAAGTATCTTGAATCCGATCAGGGGAAAATGTACGTGCTCAGGTCAAATGGCACCTCTGTTTACTTCACAAGAGATATCGCACACCATCTTCTCAAATCTACCAGGTACGATAACTCAATTGTTGTACTTGGTGAGGATCACAAGTCATACTTCAAGAAGATAGAGTATGCGATGGACATTCTGGGAGTCCACAATGTGGATGCCCTCTTCTACTCGTACATTTCGACGAAAGAGGGCAAGATGAGCACGAGAAGGGGGAATGTGGTTTATGTCCGAGAATTCATTGAAGAGGCTATAGAAGGGGCGAGAGAAGAGATTCTCAAGAGAAGGTCAGACCTCTCAGACGAAGAAGTCGCGGAAATCTCAAGGAGAATAGGAATTGCAGCCGTGAGATACAACATCGTAAAGTATGCTCCAGATAAACCCGTAACATTTGACCTATCGGAGGCACTCAACTTTGACGGGGATGCTGCCCCGTTTGTAATGTACTCATATGCAAGGGCCAAATCCATTCTTACAAAGGTTGGAACTGAATCTGAAATTTCATGGACGTTTACGGAGCCAGAGAGCGCTATCTTGAGAGAAATGGCAGCGTTTCCTGAGGTAGTTGAAGACGCGGTCAGGCACTCCAGGCCCGATAAGATAGCAAGATATTCTTATGAGCTTGCGGGAGCCTTCAATCAGTTTTACCGGGACTGTCCGGTGCTTGGGAGCGGAGAGAATGCCCAGAAGAGGGTGGAAATAGTCAAAATGTTTTCAAGAACGATGGAAGAATTGTTTCAGATGCTTGGTATACAAGCATCTGATAAAATATAAAATAAAAAAATTAGACCTTTAGCTGTTTCTTGGGAGGCTTGATTTCCTTGGGTCTCTTTCTTCTGACCGTCACGTCGTAGTAGATGAAAGAAAGTACTCCTATCGCCACCACTATGCCTCCAACGAGCGCTGGAAGTTTCCAGGCCGCCTGTGAGACTGTTATTGCCTCAATCTTGGTAATACCAGTATTGAAGAATTTGGGTTGTCCAACTGCGTGAATAGTTATGTTCATGGAGTAGCTGCCAGAGGTCGGAGGAACGATCGACAACGTGAGATTCGTTGACTGATTTGATGAAAGATTTGAGAACGTCTCGTTCTTCACTAGCTTGCTTCCTATCTTCACAGTTACGTAGTATGTGGTTGCAGTTGTGAGACCAACATTCTTTAGATCGAGCTTCAGAACAGAAGGTGATCCTTCCTGGTAGCTCTTAGGATAAGTGACATTTATTATCTCCACTTCCGGTCCGACTGCTATCACGCTCAGGCTCTGTGAGTTAGTTCCGTGGTTGTTGGACTGGTCTGTAACGTTCAGTTTCACTTCAAATATTCCGCTCTGGATGAACGAAAGCGTAATGGTGGAATTGTTCGATGAACTGCTGTATATCTTGTAGTCCACATTCGGTTTTGCTACCGTCCCGTTCGAATATGTGAAGGTCCACGTATAGGACACTATGTGCCCTCCATTCGGTGCATAAGATTTGGATCCATCGACAGTAACGTTCTGTCCCTGTTTGATGGATGATATCACTGCGTGCGAAGTTGCATTCGTTATCTGTATCGTGGCAATTGGGGGAGTAGTATCGTTCACATGGATTGTAAGGTTGACGGTAAAGCTGTTACCTACTCCGTTCATGACAGTGGCGTACGCATAATCCAGAGTAGAACCAAGGGTCGGATGACTGAATGTAAAGGATACGTTGGTTCCGGTCTCACTGGTCCCGTTTATATTCCAGCTGACGGATATTGGAATACCAGTAGCTTGGCCAGATGGAAGGAGGTCCTTGGAACCTATAGAGTTGAAGTAGACAGTCTCAGTCTGGTTGACCCATAAAGTGTACGAGGCGGAGGATGATGTTGTGATGTTCATCCTAGCCCCTCCATTCTGTATCACTTTGAGATTGAACTGCGGGTTAAGGGCGTCACCTATTATGGTAAAGTTAGTTTCGTTGGCAACTCCGCTCGAACTTACTACCCTAAGCGAAACAGAGTGTGTACCAGAGGTAAAGGTGTCTGATATGTTGTAACCGTACATAAGAGTAGTTCCGATCGTCCAGCTGAAGTTCATCTCCTGGTAGTTGTCGGTTCCTAGCACGCTGTCATAAGGTACGTTGCTGGCATTTATGGTGACAGTCTTGCCAACCGGCACAACGAGAGTGAAATTTGAAGATGTGTTGGAAGAAATGGTAGACTCAAACGAACCGGTCCAAGTTGCAGATATCTGACCCATTCTTAGTAAAGGTTTAGCCTGTGGTGCGATATTTATTGTAAGGAATCCATTGAAACTGCTGTTAGTAATTTCTATCGTTCCGGAGTATCCGGTCACTGTAGCTGTACTTGAATCTATTATGTTGGACCTCTGATAGGGTGCGGGAATACTCAGCTTGGTTATATAAGTCGTGGCAGTTGTATTGTTACCATTCTCGTTTACATAAACTCTGATGCTGCTAACGCTTTTGGCAGTCACTTTGGACTGATAATAGGTTGAAGTGTAGCTGAAGGTGAATGTGTAACCCGGGCCTGTTGTGAACAGTGTCGTTGCTCCGGTCGAATTGTAGGAATAATTGTTGTAAAGTACGGTACTTGCTGTGGTGTAAGGAACGGTTACATTTAGTATTGCCCAAAGGTCTCCAGAATTTAGCCCATCCAATTGCAGCTGGTTGTACAGTGACCCAGCATTGGAGTTAGGAAGGAATGGGAGTACTGTTGCGTTCGTCAAAGTTATTCCACCATTTATGGTGACATTCTGGAAATTCGATCCAAACGTTATTGTCTGGGTCTCTATAACGTTTGAAGAAGTCAGCGCAACTGCCTGATAGGAAGGCGCGCTGCCAGTAGTGACAGATATCACATATGGAAGATATCCTGGTGAAGAGACTACAAGGCTGTAAGTGCCTGCTGCAAGTGATAGATAGTAGTACCCATTAGTAAATTCGTCCGATCCGAGCAGTGTTCCGCTCTGATATATCGAGACCTGCACTCTGTTTATGGAAGTGCCAGTCGTCGATGAAACTGTTCCTTGGACATTGTCCAAAGAAGATACATTTGCCACTACACTGTTGTTTGACTTGGTTGAAGAGACTGATATAAGTTCTGAGTAAAATGCCTTCGAAGTGCTATTGTACTCGACCGTCAGCGTCTGGGATCCAGAGACTGTCGTAACTGAATATCCAGAGTTCGCGTTCGAAGCATTGACTTTCGAAGCAGGCATTTCAAGTCCATTAGGCAACACAAGATAAACTGATGTCACTTGTGAATATGAAATTCCTTTCACAGTCACGTAAACATATGAAGATGCGTCCGTATAGATAACGGCCACACTCTTAAGTACGGAACTGCCAACATATGCGGTCCCGTTGTTTTTGACACTCACGCTGATGTGATTTGCACTATAGACTATGGAAGATGAGGAAACATACTGACTAGGTACGTAAATTACGTAACTTCCGGGATATACCGAAAATACGACGTTTGGATTCGATGTACTGCTAGCCAGAACAACCCCGTTCGCATTCTCAAGCTCAACTTTCACTCCACTAGCTGGAGATATTCCATTCCCCAGCACTGCAAAATTAAACGTTACCTTCTCTGCTCCCTGTACTTGACCGAGTGCCGCTCCCAAGAGTCCTCCCATCACCATTATAGTGATGACGAACAGAGCTGCTGTTTTCATTGGTTTCTTAAGCATCTTGGTATAACCCCCTAAAGATGTCTGGTAATTACAATTACTATTAAACAGTTGTTATGATTTTTCCGTGCTCTAAAATTTATATATATTGTAAATTATGTTTTAATTAAAAAGTATGTCGAAAACGATTAAATTTTAGATTTGCTTTCGGCATTCCGTGAGCAGACTTAGGTTAATAATTGCGTTCACCTTCCTCTTTCTAATATTCGCGTTAGTTGGAACCATCATCGGATATCTGGTCGGAAACATCGTGGATTTACTGATTTTCTTCGTTGCTTTTGCAACATTGATTAATCTGATTTCTTATCTGTTCTCATATAAGCTAGTCATGTGGAGTTACCACGCTAAAGTTATCGAAGAAGTGGAGAATCCAAGATTATTTGCAATGGTAAGGGATATCGCTCAAAATGCCGGAATCCCGGTTCCGAAGATTGCAATAGCGGACCTTCCAGTACCTAACGCTTTTACAACTGGCAGAAGCAAGAAAAGTGCCTACATAGTCTTTACGAGAACGATTTTGGATACAATGAACGAGAGAGAACTCAGAGGAGTTATAGGACACGAACTAGGACACATTAAACACAATGATGTCCTCGTTGTAACCGTCGCTGCCACGATTGCGTCCGCACTCATGATTGGTGCAAGGATATTCGGATTCAATGCCCTTTTCGGAGGAAGAAGGAGTGGACAGGACCTTATCGTGATGGCCATATTGCTAATTGCAGCTATCGGTGCATTGATGCTGCAACTTTCTATTTCTAGAGAAAGAGAACTTTACGCAGACGAACACGGCGCAAGAGTGAACAATTCGTCAGAAGGATTGATCAGTGCTCTTATGAAATTGGAAAGCTGGAATAGCAAAAGACCGATGCAAGGATCGAATCCTGCCACTTCCAGTCTGTTCATTGTCAATCCTCTTGGAGGATCTAGCGTAAGAAGGTTGTTTTCCACCCACCCTCCTACCGATGTCAGAATAAGGAAGCTGAGGGAGCTCGGGATCTGATCATTCAAACTGTTTGAAATCGGTTGGCCTCTCTTCTGCTTCTACATAAATTCTTTCAACCGAAGGAATGGACGACTTGATTGAATGCTCTATTTCATCGATAGCCCTTTCAATTTCTCCAGTACTAAGACCATCTTGGAAGTTCAGGTCCATTGCGAGCAGCACCTTCTCGGGACCCTGATAGATTGCCTTTATGTCTAGGATTTTGTTAACAGACTTGTTCTTACTGAGTATCGCCTCTATCTTCTTCTGGTCCGTAACTGAAATCCCTTCCCCGATCAGGAGGTCCTTGCTCTTTTTTGATAAATATATCCCTGATGCCATCATTATGATGCCGATCACGATCGAAGCCGATGCGTCGTATACGTTGTTTCTCGTGATAAGGGAAAGACTGATTCCTAAGAGAGCCGTGATAACGCCCGCTAGGGCCGCGGTATCTTCTATGAGTGCTGTGAGCAATACCGGGTCTCTAAAATCCTTCATGAATGCAAATGCATCGTGATATCCCTGCTTACGGTATCTGGAAATAAAGATTTTGGTTGATATCAGGAGGACGTATCCGTCCACCGCAAATGAAAATGCGAGCACAACGTATGCATAGGTGGGATCTGTTATCCTATAGGGGGTCGTCAGCTTCATGATTCCCTCAAAGAATGTGATTACGCCCGAAATTCCGAAAACGAGGATTGCCACTACGAAAGACCAGAAAAACTGTTCTCTCCCTCTTCCAAACGGAAACTTTGAGGCATCCTTCTTAGTGCTTAGGTTGTATCCCAGCAGTAGGAGGAACTGGTTCACTGTATCGGAGGTGGAGTGAATGGCCTCTGCAAGAATAGCCGCACTTCCGCTAAATATGGCTGCACTATACTTTGAAACAGCTATTAACAAATCTCCGAATAGCGCCCTAACGACTACGCTTTTAGTTGTGGTTTTCTCTAAAGCCATCTTTGGTTTCTTCTATTGAACATTACAGATTCCAATATTTAAAATAAAGGTCTTAAACTAGGATATAAGTGAGACTTCTTCTACTTCTACTTCTCCTATGTCTTGAAAAGAACGGATTCTTTGCTCGACTGCATCTACGAGCCCGCCCTCATCACTCATTATGACGATCAGCTTCAGGACCTTGATCCCGAATGCCAATTCCTCAATACTGCTCTTGCCTAGAGTAAAGCTGTTGGAGAGATCGGTCTTCAGAGCATTTTCAATTTTCGACAGATCTTTTGTCTCATCAGAAGGCATTATCTTGAACGAAACTGCTACCTTGCCCAACTCTACGGCCCCCTAAAACCGCATTTGGGACAGGTATATTGGACAGATAGCTCCCTACAGTTGTTGCATCTGCTGATCGTTTCCTGACCACAAGAAGGACACTTAAATGTAGTTGCTCCTCTTTCTTGTAACCCAGTACCACACGATGTACAGAACTCAAGCGCATTGACTTCCATGAGGCATGCGTATGCTTTCAGGCATAAAAAGGATGTTGGTTTTGGTCCCTCTCAACTCCCCCAGAATGGACTTTCCTTTCTTTTTAGGTTTCTGATGTCATCCATGATCATTTTCTCATCGATGCTCAGTTCTTCTTCCTTAAGGATTCTAAAGTCCCGTTCATTGATGTCAGAATAAAGAATGTCCCCTTCCTTGAGTTGCCTGCCTATCGTTATGCCGTCCATTGCTATCGCAACCTCGTCCCCTTGCTTCGCTTCCTCGAGTGACTGCTCTCCAGTACGTATGCTCTTGACTAGCCCTACATTTGAACCGTCGACCTTCATCATCTGCGTCTTCACTCTAAGTTTACCTCCTATGACCCTGACACCGAATATTGCTGGTTTAGATATTCTGAAGACATTCCCCTCCATTATCAGAAGTTTGCATGGGAACGTCATTGCCTTCCTCTTTTCTTCTAGTTCCTTTTGCTTTATTTCCTCTCTTGCCTTGATCAGGTCGTCTTTTATGGAGTAGATGATCTTGTTCTCTATGACCTTCACGTCGGAGGTATCCTTGACCTCAACGGGAACGTTGAATGCTATTATGATCCTGTTCTCTGGCACAGAACTGGTACTCGCCTCTGTGAAATCCCTCTTAGAAACGGGTCCGACCTCTGCCTTCTTTATCGGTACGTTGATTCTTCCGAGCTCGTAGACCAGTGCTTCTAGACCTCCCACCGTATCCGCTTTTGCCACAATGCCTTCAGGAGATGGCTTAAACGAGCCCTTGATTGCATCCTCTATTGATTTTTTCAGCGTTATGAGATCTCCAGATGCTTCCTTGAAGGGGCTTCCCGGAATGACACCTCCTTCTCCCTGAAATAGGATTCTTATGCCGGATGCAGCCTTAACCTCTGCGACAGGCACAAATCTATCTCTCGGGTCCCTTATCTCGTCCAGAGGTTTAGGTTTGAATATCCCTTTAACCTTAAGCGCCCTTATACCGTCGACGGTTCCAGTAAGTACGGTTTCACCCCTCTTTATTATTCCGCTATAGAGTATTGCATCGGATACCTCACCCATCCCCTTTTCCTCCCTGACCTCTAGGATCGTTCCCTCCGCCGTTTCGTCTTCATTCCTGAGCTGAGATTCGAGAAATGTCTGAGCCAGCCCGGAGAGCACCATGAGCAGGTCGGGTACACCGTATCCTGATTTTGCAGATAGAGGTACGATTGCGATGTTTCTGGTGAAATCAGAAATCCTGTCATACCTGTCAGCGCTGAATCCTTCCCTGTACAGTTGAGAGGATAGTTGAAAAAGCTTATTGTCAAGTTCTTCCAGCTTTGATTGATCGAGGTTCTTGACTGAAGGAATGAATGCTCCCTTTGTGCCAGAGAACCCCTCAATAAGATCCACTTTATTTGCTGCAACTACGAAGGGGGTCTTGAACTTCTTGAGGACTTCCAGAGACTCTCTCGTCTGTGGCATGATTCCCTCCCTGACGTCTATGACTAGGACTGCAATATCAGCAATTGAACCCCCCCTTATCCTTAAACTAGAAAATGATTCGTGCCCCGGAGTATCGATGAATAGTAGTCCCGGGATCTTGAAAATTCTGTCCCCTATGATATCTTTGCAGATACGCACAATTTCCTGTATAGGTACTTCGGTGGCCCCGATGTGCTGGGTGATTCCGCCGGCCTCCCTGGCCGCAACTACTCCTCCTCTTATATTATCTAAAAGCGAAGTCTTGCCATGATCCACATGACCAAGGACTCCCACAATCGGTTGCCTCACCCACATTACTGATCACAGCCAATCTTTATCTGCCCTCTCATAACTAAGAATCTCTTTCTCCTCAAAGAATATTGGGATTTCATAGTTTGCTGATTCTTCTGAGTCACTAGCGTGAATAAGGTTGAAGTCAATTCCTGTGGAGAAGTCTCCCCTAATTGTGCCAGGTTCCGCCTTTGCACCATTTGTAGCCCCTACGAGTTTTCTGACTATTTCTACGCTATTGTTACCCTCCACGACCATTGCTACAAGAGGACTGGAAGTAATGTAGTTTAGAAGAGAATCATAAAAAGGTTTCCCTTTGTGTACTGCGTAGTGTCTCTCTGCCCTGGGTCTGTCCAATTTCATAAGCTTCATAGCGACGACCTTGAGCCCCTTGTCTTCAAATCTCGAAATTATCAGTCCGATCTTGGATCTCACGACTCCATCGGGCTTTATTAGAACTAGAGTTCTCAAGGTATCACCCCTTAAATCTCTTTTGGAGCTTCACCGGCTCCTATGTCTTCTTCTTTCTTTTCCGTCACTGCTCCAGCAGCTGGTTTCTGACCTATCTCCTTTGAGAACTTTATTCTCTGTGCCTTTTCTTCCCTTCCCTCTTCTGTCCATCTCACTCTTCTCGGTTCCCTGTGTAGTTTAAGGAAATTCTTTTCGCACTTTGAATTATCAAAAAACAATACGGAGCCGTCACGTCTGATGTACATCTTGCCTGTTCCGTATTCTATCTTAGATCCGCAGAATGAACAGTACCTGGTTTCCATGGTATCACCTCACCGACAGTTTCCTTGCTTCTCTGGCCGTTTCTTTAAGCATGAGGATATCTCCGACCCGGACCGGGCCCATAACATTTCTTGTGAGAACCCTTCCCTGATCTCCTCCTGCCAGTACTTTTATCTTGACCTGCGTGGCTTCTCCTGCCATTCCAGTCCTGCCGACAAGCTCCACGACCTCGCAAGGAATGGCGTCATTCTCTGCCATTTTGTATCACTCTTTATTTCTTGATTTCCTTGAACTTGTCGGTAAGCTCAGTAAGGAGCTGCTTTCCATTGCCTGGTTCCACTATGGCAACTGTAGCAGAGCTCTTGAGCTTTACCTTCTGTCCAAGGTCTTCTTTCTTTTGAACGTAGAAATAGGGTATTCCTTTTTCTTCGCAGAGCAGTGGGATGTGGAGCACAACTTCAGGCGGCTGTATATCTTCTGCGATCACCACGATCTTGGCCTCTCCCCTCTCGACAACCTTGGTAACTTCATTCGTTCCTTTCCTTATCTTCCCCGTTTCTGAGGAAACCTCTACAAGTTGCAGTGCTTTTGTCCTCACGTCATCCGGGGTCTGGAATCTTACATAACTGGTTTCTGCCATTATCTTACCTCCTTCACTCTTTCAGTCATTGGTCTTTGGGTAGTTTGAGAGAATATAAAAAGTTTGGGCGATGTCTCCAAAAGGAGACCATAGAAATTATCCCCTCAATGTTTCTTTCAAAAGAGTTCTAAATCGCGTATGAATCCTGAACTGCCTGTCTGTCATCCCTGATTTTCCGCGATAGAAAAAAGGCTGGATGGCATTGATGCAAATTAGAGAATCGTATCCAGAGTCGATATACGGAGTGTCGTCAGATTAGGCTGACACGGAAATCAGTGTGTTATCGATTCTCAAATCTACCTTGTAGGACTTGTACTGATTTGAATTGACGATATAGAGGGTGTAGTTGCCCTTCAGCAGATTGACGGAGTATTGCCCATTCCCTGGTATTGTGATGTTCAGGTCTGAAATAATTAAGTTCGCACTAGACGAGAGATTCTGGACGTTTATCTTCAGGGTCAGAGGCGGTGCGTTGTATATGTTCACGGCGCCGGACTTAATGTACACATATGAGGTATAGTTCGAGACGTTATGTGAGAATAGATACCAGTTCGTTATGTAGCCATTAGAATTCATTGAACGATACTGCAGATCAGAAAAGTTGTAGGCGATACCTGGAAATGTGTTAGTAAAATTATAAATTTCTTCGTAGACCGTTAGGCCGGCATAGGAATGATTTCCTATAGCTTCGTTCGGAGCCATTGAAAAATAATTTCCACCCGTGTCTGCAATGTAAGATTTGTTGTCAAAGGTAAAGGTGACTGATCCGTTGCTTGCATACATTGAGAGCTGATAGTCACCAGGACTTATGGGGAACCATCCTCTCTTGGAATAATGGTATTGGATGGACCCGTTCTCTAGTGAGGTGTAGGAATATGTGGAGTAGAAAGATCCGTAAAGCGATGCTACCCCCAGCTGATCATAGCTCTTATTACTGTCCCACACCGATAGTATCACATAATAAACGTTGTCTCTCAGGTTCGCACCACTCTGAAACGATACCTTTGCAGACACGTAGTTAACGTTCCTTGCGGTCCCGCCGTAAAAAGCCCCCAGGTATATGTGCGTGCCGTTCTGGGATTTCTGACTCACCTGGTTCTCGTAGAATATGTACAACCCGGAAGCCGCAACAACTACTATTATTGCTACGAGAAGGACTATATAGTACTTCATTGGGTTGGGAACAGTAGGTCTTAAAAATAGTTTTGGTAATTGCAGCAGGTCTACAAATGATCGTCGAGGAATGTTGATTTAGATGTTCATGATACCTTTAGAGTGTCTGAATACGAAGACTTGCAGAATGGGATAAAGGATCTGGAAGTTGGACGAGTAGAATCTATACATTTCCCCTTCAACGAGAACGCAACTCACATCACCATAGAGACGGATGAATTCACTTCAATATGCCCAAGAACCGGGATGCCCGATTTTGGTAAGATAACAGTACAGTACCTCCCTGATGATAAGATAGTGGAGTTGAAATCTTTCAAACTCTACCTGCAGAGATACAGGAACATCGGAATTTTTCAGGAAAATGCAGTCAATAAGATACTGAACGATCTTGTGAAGAGCTGTTCCCCAAAATTCATGGTAGTCATTGGGGAATTCAATACAAGGGGGGGACTCAAGACAAGGGTCAGCGCGCGATTCGAAAGACTTAAGAGTTGAGCTTTTATCTTATTCAGTTCCCTATGGAATAGCGCTCGATTGGTGAGAGACGCTGGACGACGGGGAACTATAGGGATTTTTGGGCCCCTTGGTGAGTTATGGCGTGTCGCCTATCAGTGAACCCAAGGCCAGAAAAAGTCCTACATCCCCGGATAGGTCAGAGGGGATGATAATGACTCTCCTTGTTAATTCCGGGGAATACTCAGAATTTTGCCCCCCTTATGCTTACTATATTGAATCCCAGAGAGTCAAATGTCTTCCTGATTCTTGAAAGGTCTTCCTTCCCGTATATCTTCAGCTTAACTGTGATTTTCTGCATTCCTATTCCTATGTCATCTCCAAACAGCTCGGTGTGTAGCTCTTCGACATTTAGCCTCATCTCTGAAAAAAGTTCTATGGCCTTTTTCATCTCGGAGGGTATGTTTTTCACTATGAAACTCATGACAAATTCCCTGCCGCTTTCGATGAGATTTTTCTCTATAATCTGCGAGAGGAGAGGCATGTCCACGTTTCCTCCGGAGATCAGCGCAACTACCTTCTTTCCCTTTACCCTGACTTTTCCCCGTATGAGAGCTGCAACAGAGGCAGCTCCAGCTGGTTCTGAAACTATTTTCCCTCTCTCAAGCAGGGTGAACATGGCAGCAGATATGTCCTCATCGCTGACCGTCACCACTTTATCAACGTACTTCCTCGCAATACTCAGTGTGAGCTCAGAAGGAGACTTTACTGCAATGCCGTCTGCTATAGTCGCGACAGAATTCAGTTTTATTGGTCTACCAGATCTGAGCGACTCTTTCATTGCAGCCGCATTCTCCGCCTCAACTCCAATGACCTTCCCCTTGTACCCCCTTTCCTTCAGGTACGTTGCAATCCCACCTATCAACCCTCCCCCACCTACCGGGACAAGGATATAATCGAAATCTCCCATCTGTTGGAGTATCTCCAAACCAATGGTCCCCTGCCCAGCGATGACGTACTTATTGTCAAAAGCATGTGCAAAAGTCCTTTTTTCCTTCTTTGCGATCATTTTCGCCCTTTCTGTCGCTTCGTCAAAGCTGTTCCCGTAGAGCTGCACTTCCCCTCCATATCTCTGAGTTGCTATCATCTTAATGGGTGGTGCGAACTGAGGCATTACAACCAAAGATCTCAGCCCAAGCAGAGACGATGCGAGTGCGACCCCCTGGGCATGATTTCCCGCACTGGCAGCTATCACGTCCCTTTTTGTCCTGCTCAGAAGGTTGTATGCTCCCCTAATCTTGAACGATCCCCCCTTCTGAAGATTTTCTAGTTTGAGAAAGACGTCTGCTCCGCTCAAATCGCTTACTGAGGTGGAACGCTCAATAGGGGTGTTCTTTATGATTCCCTTTACCCTCTCATAAGCGTCCTCAATATCCTTCCACGTGACTGATTCAGAGTAGTCCTGTAATGTTCCCCCTTTCATCTATATTAACTTCCTCAGAGATGGGATGCTTTGGAAGGCCTGGCATTGTCATTATTTCTCCCAGAAGTGGCACGGCAAATCCTACCCCTGTTGAGAGCATAATGTCCTGGATCGATATTGTGAAGTCCTTTGGCCAGCCAAGCTTGTTCTGGTCGTCTGTAATGGAATACTGTGTTTTGGCCATGCAGACATCCAAGAAATCCAGATTTTCATCCTTCACTCTCTTCAAGACCCTCAACGCTTTCTTAGAATATTCAATTTTTGAAGCTCCGTAAACTTTTGATGCTATCTTGTCTATTTTTGTCTTGACCGGTTCGTCCCTCTGATAAGTGAAGTTGATTCTTGGAACAGATTTAGCACTATTGAGCATTTCGACTACTTCCTGAGCAAGTTCAACCGCGCCGTCCCCTCCCTTCATGTAACCCTCATTGAGCGCCATCTTGTAGCCCTTCTTCTCCGTCTCTTTCCTCACATACTCGATTTCTTCATCTGTGTCATCCTTGAATCTGTTCAGAGAGACAATGAGTGGAAGCCCGTATCTCTCCATGTTTGCGATGTGATAAAACATGTTTTCGATTCCCTTGTGGAGAAATTCTATTCCACCATTGTCCGTTGGTTTCATGCCTCCGTTGTGCTTAAGTGCCTTTATTGAAACAACTAGGACAACCAGGTCTAGATCATAACCTGCTCTTCTCAGCACTATATCGACGAACTTCTGGGCTCCGAGATCAGAGCCGAAACCAGCTTCTGTGATCACGTAATCCGCCAGTTTGAGGGCGATCTTGTCGGCAAGGACACTGTTGTGTCCGTGAGCTATGTTCCCAAACGGCCCTATGTGAACAAACCCTGGTACTCCTTCAGTCGTCTGTACCAGGTTAGGTTTTATCGTGTTCTTTAGCAGAGCTGCCATTGCACCCTGGGCCTTCAGGTCCCCTGCGGTCAGTCTTTTCCCTTCTTTTGTGTATCCGACCGTTATCTTTGAAAGCATGTCCTTGAGCATCTCGTAATTCTCCGCAAATCCCATTATTGCCATTATTTCAGATGCCGGAGTTATTAGGAATGTATCCTCTACCAGGGCTCCTCCCTGGTCTCCAATTCCTACCAGAATCTGCCTCAGAGAGCGGTCGTTCATATCTATCGTTCTCTTCCACGATATCTTCTTGAGATCAAATCCAAGCTCGTTTCCCTGGAAGATGTGATTGTTCACGATCGCAGAAAGAAGATTGTGTGCAGCAGAAATTGCGGGAAAATCTCCTGTAAAGTTGAGGTTGATTTCGTCCGCTGGCAGAAGCTGGCACCTTCCTCCTCCAGTACCTCCGCCTTTTATTCCGAAATTGGGGCCGAGAGATGGCTCCCTTATTGTGACCATTGCTTTCTTGCCAATTTTTTTCAATCCCTGGGAAAGTCCTATGGTTGTTGTTGTCTTGCCCTCCCCGGCAGATGTTGGATTGATGGCTGTCACGAGGATCATCTTGCCATTCTTCTTTCCAGCCATCCTATCAAGAATACTCGGGTTTACCTTTGCCATGTATTTTCCATATGGTTCCAGCTCGTCTTCTGTTATTCCTAACTCATTTGCTATTTCACTCACAGGTTTCATTAGATCACCTCTCGAAATTATTTCCACATATTTCCAAGTATTTGTTCTGTCTTAATCCTAGTCTCTTCTGTAAGTTCCATCATTTTTTTCCGATACTCGTCCACGAATTCTGTGTCTTTAATCAATCCAAGGTTGATCTTCACGTTCTGCATGGATCCATAAACTGCTGATGATACAAAGAGCGCAGCGCAGTAGACATCAGAAACCGCATTCTTGTTTCCCCTTTCTACGAGCATTGGAAGATGGTGAAGCATAGATGATGCGAGTTTACCAGTTGCATAAGGAACTAGGGTAGCCTCTTTTAATCTCTCCTGGATGGTTCTGGTTCTTATCTCTTTCTCTTCCGGCGTCCCCTTTGGCATTGATAAAGACTTCGAGAGATTGTCGTATGCTTGTGTGTCCTTTGCGGCCTGGTTATATAACTGCCACACGACCTTCTCTGCATCCTCCTTTATCTCCTTCATATTCTCCTGAACGTCCTCGTAACCTTTCTTTCCAATAGTGAGTCCGGCTACCATAGCGACCAGAGCAGCTCCCATAGAACCTACCATTGCGCTCGCCGAGCCTCCCCCTGGCGCAGGTTTATCGCTTGCTAATTCGCTTATATACCCCCTGATGCTGTCCTTGGAGAATGTCTCCAGGAGCTTCTTCTCAAGGATCTGGTTCTCAGAAAAATTATGGTTCCTAAGGTAGAATCTATATATCTCTTCCATAGCCTGGAGTGGAATCATTCCTACGAGCTCTGATCTACTTACAGATAGTCCTCTCGACTCCGCTTCCCGTTTAACGAATTCGAAAACCTGAGGCACTGGAGTCTCTTTGTAATTCACAAGGTTCATCGAGACCTGGGTTTCTTTTGTTTCATCTAGATTGAACCCTAGTGCCCTTACATTCTTAAGCCCGCCAGATCTTTCCCTAGTTCTCTTTGCGATATCCTTTGCGGACTTTAAGTCATCACTTCTCATGTCTACATTGAATGCAATAAGGAATTCCCTTGCTCCTATGATCGTTGCACCTGCCTTCCCAACTGTCTTAGGTCCAAAATCCGGCGAATATTTTTCGTCCGTTGATATTGCAGTTTTGAGTTGTTCGTATTGGAATTTCTCGCTCCTTATATCGGGTAGTTCCCTCCTTGCTGGAATGTTTGCTGCGTCTCCGTATAGGAACACAGGTATGCCTAGTTCTTTCCCTACTCTTTCAGCAAGGCGTCTAGCGAGTCCGACGCAGTATTCCTTAGTCGTCCCTAGCATGGGAACGAAAGGCACCACATCTGTTGCACCAAATCTGGGGTGTTCCCCCTTGTGGGCATCGAGGTCGATCAGTTCGCTAGCTCTCTTGATCGACTCAAACATTGCATTCACCATTTGCTCGCCTTCACCAACAACGGTAACAACTGACCTGTTGTGGTCGCCATTCATTTCGACGTCTATCACATCGACAGGATATTTCTTGATCGAGTCTATGATCGAGTCTATTTTACTCCTGTCCTTTCCCTCACTGTAGTTAGGTACGCATTCCACGTAGTTCATACATTCGCCCTCTAGATTAAATCAATTTCATTTTCTTTCCAACTTCTTCAAATTTATCGCCCGCAAATTTCAGGTCTTCCCTTGAATGAACCGCAGAAGGCATTAATCTGATTCTTGCGGTCCCTTTCGCAACCGTAGGATACACTATTGGAGACGCAAACACTCCCCCATCATAGAGTGCCTTGCTCAGGTCGATTGTTTCTTTCTCTCCTCCGATTATCACGGGTGTTATCGGTGTTTTACTCTTCCCGGTGTTGTAACCAAGGTTTCTGAGCTTTTCTTTGAGGAAATCAGAGTTGTTCCATAGCTTCTTTAGGAGGGAGTCGTCTCTGTCCATAATCTCGATGCTCTTCATAATTGCGGCCACTTCTCCCGGATTCAGCGCCGAGCTGAACAAGAATGGTCTTGCTTTTTGCTTTAGATAGTCTATCAATTCTTTTTTTCCAGCAACGAAGCCACCCATCACTCCCACCGCCTTTGAAAAAGTACCCATCTCTATGTCCACCTTTCCTCCAATCTTGAAATGATCGACGATCCCTCTTCCATGGTCACCTAGAACTCCCTCTCCGTGTGCATCGTCCACGTAGACCATGGAGTCGTATTTCTCTCCTAGCTCAGCCTCTTCATTGAGCGGTGCTATATCGCCGTCCATGCTGAACACGCCATCGGTAACTATCAATGCTTTCTTGCCCTTTGGTCTTTCTGTCTTCAGTTTTTCTTCAAGGCTTGCAGAGGAAACGTGAGAGAATACTACCCTCTGCGCAGAACTTAGTCGCACTCCGTCTATTATGCTTGCGTGATTGAGTTCTTCGCTGAAAACGAGGTCGTCTTTTCCCACGAGTGCCGGAATTGTCCCCAAGTTCGCAAGTAGGCCACCTTGATAAACCAGAGAGGATTCCATGTGTTTGAACTGAGCGATTTTCTCTTCGAGCTTTATGTGAATTTCCATCGTCCCTGCGATGCTTCTTACCGCTCCAGCTCCTACTCCATAGGTCTCTATTGCCTCTTGCATCGCTTTCTTGACTTCTGGATTAATTGCAAGTCCAAGATAGTTGTTGGAGCACAGATTAAGAAGCTTCCTTCCGTCTATCCTTACCCACGCTCCCTGAGCAGTTTGCAGAGTCCTAATGGGAACGTAACGGCCGGTATCCTTCAAAACTCTAATTTCTTCATCCACCCAGTCCATTTTTCCCATGCCCTCAGATGGTTTCGCCAATCATATAGTTTGCTCAGAATCCGACATCTTACGAACTTTTAAGTATTGTGATTTCGCTGTGGAATACGGGGAGTTTCCCTTGAAGTACTCAAAGAGATGGGTATCATCGATAATGATTATTTTCGTGACACTTTTAGCACTGTCTCCGCTTTCCGGAGCGAGCTCAGCCCACTCAACTTATCAGAGCTGGATGTTTGTCGGTTCGGAATTAAATTACTCTCAGAAAACAGTTATAAAGGAACCTGCATACAATAACGTCACGGTCCTTTCAGATTATTTTGAAATAACGTCGGTCAGCAATCAACAATTCAATTTTACAGTGAGAGAGAAAAACCACAGCGGTTTCGGTCCTCCACAGAACAGAACACTTCCTATCAATGCATCGATCGTAGTCTCTAAAATGGTGGAAATAGGTTCATTCCCGGGATACTCATTTTTCGTCGTTAATGACTCCATCCTCAGATCAATCTCTGAAGGTTCGACACTTTACTTCAATTCCAAAAATGCGAGCGCTCCTCTCAACATTTCCAGAGGCAGCTATAGCTATGGATCTACAGAGATACCCTCCTATGTGTTGACTGCATCGGAGCCCAGATACAGTTATGCTTCGCCTGACCAGAGTCAAAGCTACGTCTACATCAACATAACCATAACTATAGATGCATCCAACGGAATTGTCTTGTACGAAAATGAGAACCAGTCATATGCTGAAATGACATCTTACAACACAATCTACACCATTGAAGGAACCAACTTTCCGATGGTGTATTCATATCAGACTTCACAGTTTGATTGGACTTCGACAATTATCGGGGTTTCAATTCTGGCGGTCGTATTTGCCTTAGGCTATGTGGTCAGATCAAGGAGAAGGTAGAACAGGAGAGTTCGGAGAAAAATTCATCGGTCCGCCTCAGTCCTTTTTAGACTATGCCCTTTAGGACTAGGAATTTAAGCGACAAAGATTTCAGTTCGTCAGTAAGTTACGAAATATTTTTTATATCATCTTGACTCATTAGGAGAATGACATTTGAAAAGATCCTGATAACAGGCGCAGGCGGGCAAATAGGGAGCGAACTTGTGCCTTATCTCTCTGAAGTTTTTGGAAACAGTAGGGTTATTCCTTCTGATGTCCGATCCAACGATACGGATAATAGATTCATTAACCTAGATGTCACAGACAGGTCAGCGGTCGATTTAGCCATAGACAAGTACAAGGTAGACACCGTATTCCACCTTGCTGCAATTCTTTCGGCCAACGGAGAGAAGAATCCAGAACTGGCATACAGAGTCAACATTTCGGGACTATACAACGTCTTTGAGTCGTCACTGAAATACAAGGTGAAACTTGTCATGACTCCGAGTTCGATCGGAGTCTTTGGGCCAGACACCCCTAAAGAGAATGTTCCGATAGAAACTATAACCAGACCAGTGACAATGTATGGCATAACAAAACTTATGGCAGAGTATCTAGGCAATTACTATCACTCCAGATTCGGACTTAACTCAAGAGGGCTAAGATTTCCTGGGTTGATCTCTTACAAAACTCCGCCAGGAGGCGGCACAACAGACTATTCCATAGAGATGATTAGAGAGGCGGTAAAAGGGAAAAATTATGAATGTTTCCTCAGAGAGGACTCAAAGCTCCCAATGATGTATATGCCTGATGCTCTGCATGCTCTTCTTAAACTTGCTGAGGCCGATGATTCGAGACTGAAGCACAGAACGGACTTTAATATCACATCCTTTTCCATTACGCCCAAGCAGCTAGAAAATGAGCTGAGAATTCATTACCCATCATTCCGAGTCACCTATAAACCCGATTTCAGGCAGAGAATTGCAGATTCTTGGCCTGGTTCTCTTGACGCTTCAGCAGCCACTCTTGAGTGGGATTTCCATCCAGATTACGATCTTCGGGCAACAACCGAAGATATGATCGTCAACCTCGGTGGCAGAATTAGGAATAAGGAAAGTGGCGTCATCGAAACGGCATATAAGTGAAATGGCCGACCGGGACTCAAAGATTTAAGTATTCATTTACTGTTTAAAGGAAGGAGATGCAAGAGGAAATCACCGAAGTCGATGATTTGGCCAAACTTCAAACTCGAGTTCCTTTCCTTATACACCTTCCGAATAAATTCGACCCGACGAAGGTTACTTACAGGAATGCAGGAAGAAAATGGCCAACCCTCCGATTTGAGTGTGAAATAGACAACGAGAATCTTAGGGTCAAGCAATTCTTTCTCGACTGGTTCTATCCAGGATTCCCCAAGAGTCTGATGAGTTCATTTGTCTCAACCTATTCAAGAGTGAACACCGTGACGGTTGATGAGAGAGTAATATTCTATGGAAGGAACTACAAGGGCAAAGCAGCATCCTCTTCCTATTCCCTTGGCACACAGATCGAAGTTGAAGGGGAAACAGAGACGAATGTAAAGAAGCTCAGTGAGAGCATGGAGGCTCCTTTCATGCCCGAAAGATTCAAGCGTTTCCCGTTCTACAAGCGGTCGTTCTTTGCCAACGGTGGAAGACCAGAATGGTTTGAAGAAGAACGCATCGCAAATCTATCCTGGAAGATGCCATCAAAGAGGCTATGTGTGGGTAGCCTATGTCTGGATTCAGTTGGGTACTTGAAGCAAGAACGTACTGCGATTAAAACGATTCTGGTATTTTCAGAAGAATACTATCGTAGAGCTGCTTGGGTCGAGATTGCCCCGGCTGTAGACAAGACTGACCACTTCGTCTATGATCTTAGGAATAGTGGAAACTTCTTCAATTACTTTCTTGAAGATAACCCAGTAGTCGCCTTCAAAGGCGATAGTGGTCCTGCAATAGCTAGGTTCAAAGATGGAGATTCTCTGGTAACTATCTCACTTTCTCCGATGTTTCAATTTTCAAATGCCATGACTGCAATAGAGGAACTTAGGGATGCAACGAAGGAGCAAGAAAGATTTATCTAAAATTTTCCACTATGTGTTTTGATGATTCTAGATAAACCAGCCATGATAAATGATCTACTCAACAAGAGCCACAACATTGCTGTGGTGGGTATGTCACCCAACCCTGAAAGGGATTCGAACAAGGTTGGGAAATATCTTATGGATAAGGGATACAACGTCATTCCCGTAAATCCTGCAGTCACGGAAATATATGGGAAGAAAGCCTATCCTTCTATTCTTGACATTCCTAAAGACTTGAAGATAGACATTATTGACATTTTCAGAAATCCCGAAGCATCCAAGGAGATAGTCTTGCAGGCCCCCATTCTCAACCCTAGAGCCGTCTGGCTCCAATTAGGAGCAGAGAGCCCAGAAGTCATCAAGGCTGCATTGTCCAAAAATCTCGACGTAGTCTACGGAATCTGTATAATGGTAACTCATCAAAAATTATCAAATAAAGTTGACTTCAGTATTTAAACATCAGTAATTTTTATTTGATGTTTTCTATAGCGTATATGCTATAATAAGCATATTCCTCACGCCAGCCGTAATTTTAAAAATAGCACTAACTTTATATATTAAATGTAGATAATCTCAATATGGTCGGAATAAACGAGATTGCCAGAGACATCGCCAAGAGTTCCGGCGTATCTGTCAGAAGCGCTGAGTCAGTAATAAGAGGAACCTTCAAGGCTATTGTGACGAACATAAACAAGGGACAGAAAGTCAGAATTGCAGGATTCGGAATCTTCTCAAGGAAGCAAACAAAAGCAAGGAATGCGAAGAATCCTAGAACGAAACAGATCATTAAAGTCCCTTCTAAGAACAAAGTACACTTCAGCGCATCTTCGAAAATAAAGTACAAGTAAACTTCTATTATTTTTTATTTTTTTAATTTCTCCTCCACCTTGGGACTCGAGTTTTAATGTAGTAAATTGAATCTGTTTCTAGGACCCTTTTCTTTTACACGCCGAAAATATAAATACGGGTACCTTATCTAAAAACGTAAGCCATTTTCGTGTATAAGACAGAGGTTTCCGAAAAAGCTGTGCGTAATGCCTGCTCTGGACTAGAGTTTCTTTTAAAGACAAATTTGCTTTTTCTGAGTTGAAAATCGAAAACTGCGACTGAACATGCCATACACTTGAAGAAAATGGCTACGGGTGTTTTTATGAAAACAAGTGAGAGTTTGGAAAATTTTGTGGTAGGAACCTTTATGACTTCCTACGATAGCACCTACGGAAACATTGGAGAAACTTTGAAGAAACGCGTTTTATCTTTGGCTTTCTTAGACTTCGAACAAACAGGAGGTGTAATCTGATGAATTCGAAGTGGAAGATTTACGTCAAAGACAGAGAAAATCTGAGAACTCTACTTAATCTTCTGATAGTGAATAGAGAATCTGAATTGATCATCAGAAGGAATGAGGGGTTGGTCATTTTCGTGAGTGACGACGGCACGGTAGGAGAAATTATTCAGTACGCAAGAGAAGAGCTTGGAAATAAAATCGAAAACGTTTCTATCGATTTTGGCTGGAAGGAAAATGTATTCCTGTTCAACAAACCGAAGCACACACTCGACTCCATATTCCCTTTCCTGTTAGAAACCTCATTCATCTTGCTGAAAGGAGATACGCTACACTTGAAAGTCGAACGGTACTCAACAATCAATCCTTTCAAGAAGAGGTATCTTGGGGCTAAGAGTAAGAGGGTGTTATACAGGGTTAAATTGTTCGTACCGGTGTTAGCAAGGGATTATTCTAGCAGGAATGGAAGACAGTGCCTGACCTTTGAAAAGAGGAACCCCCTTATATTGACTAGCTTTGAACTGTCGTCACTGATAAATGGAGGTGGATCTGATGGATTATTGGCCTTATGAGACGGGTCTCTCCTTCCCTTTAAGAGAGAAGAGGATACTCTTTCCTCCTGAATTCCTAGAAAACCACTCTCTTGTTCTCGGAAAGACAGGAACCGGTAAATCAAATCTTTTGGTACAACTGATTCGTATGTATGAAGAGGAGGGAAAAACTGTTGTTGTTTTCGATCCTCACGGTGAGCTTTGGAAGTATGGCAGCTCTAGCTCTTCTATAATCACCCTTTCACCCTACTCTGGTGAGAGTGTTGGGTATCTTAGGTTTAATATGATGTCAGTTCTCCCTTACCAGAGCGAGCGAGAAAAACTGATAAATGAAGAGCTAGTCGTACAGACCCTGAAGGACATATTCTCAAGCGAGTCAGCTTTTTCAATCGGCACCTGGGGTCCTAGGATTGAGTTGATATTCACAGTAATGACACGTCTATTACTGAAGTACAAGATCAACCCGACCATCCAGGACCTATCCGATCTGCTACTGAATTTTTACAAGAGGAAGGATTTTGCCGCTTCTCTAGAACCGGAAGAGAAGAATGAATTCTTTTCCATCTTTAATCAGGGATACGACTTCATTTCCTCTACCGTAAACAAGATTCTGCCACTTATCTCAAACAACGTCTCTAGGAATTTGTTCTCATCAAGGGAGGACTTCTTCGATATCTCCAAACTTAGAAATACCCTTTATGTGGAGCTCTCCGGAGAACATTCTCCTCGGTCTCTTTCGAAGCCCTTTTCGATTATGCTCCTGTACAAGATCTGGAACAATGTGGTGCTCAAGAGAATGAAGGATGTGGTGTTGGTCATGGATGAATTCCAGACATTCTCACCACACATATCTCAGAGAATTGTGACTGAGGGGAGAAAGTTCTCAATCTGGGCGGTTATGGCGACCCAGTCGCTCTCTGGATTGGACTCCACGCTCGCATCCAGCATAAGAACCAACGTCCACAATTTCTTCCTCTTTCAGCTTTCTGATGAGGATATGACCTCTTTTAAGCATGAACGCAAGATCTTGAGAAATCCAGATTTTCATCACTTCAATTGTCTGGTCCCAAGGACAGGCAGTATATTCTCAGGAACTACGATATTGGCAGACCGGACAAAGGAATTCTCTGTCGCAAAGGAATTCTATGATTTTGGAACTGAAAGAGAATACATAGACCAGGAAGTTCCGGAGAAAATAGACCCTGCCAGGCTGAGCCATCTTGTCTCCCTCGGTCTTGCAACTCTTGTGGACGGGAACGTGCACTTGGAAAAAGAGTACTTCCAGAAGATAGGTTCTAGACCAAAGAGAGGAAGCGAATCAGTGTTCCATAGGTACCTCGTTACTAGATCCTATTTCTTCTTTAAGAAGAGAGGATACGAAGTATACGAAGGAATAGATTACGAAGGACACCGACCGGATTTGGTTGTCATAAAAAATGAAGAACGGATACCAGTAGAGTGTGAGTACTCGGATTTCGAAAGGAAGGAAAGAATCAAAGAGAAAATGGCTTTCTATCCAAAGGTGATATTTTCGGCCTTCAGGGATAGAAAAAACGATATTCCGACTGGTACAAGCGTACTTTTAATTCCACCTTTAGGGGATCAGTCCGAGCCTGAATTCATAGATTCACAGAAGGTAACTGGGATGTAGTTCTCCAAGCACTGGGTACCATTTTACCTGAGTATCCTTCAGGGCCTATTTCCTATGGTTTGACTTTGTTTCTATTATTGCATTTTGAGCAACTAATTTAATAGAATAATCGACTACAACACAACCCATAAGTTCTTGTCTTTTCCACCATTTCTCCGCTGGTACTTTCTAGAAGCATTACGCCTGACCAGAATAAATGCTGCTTTACCCCTACACACTTCTTGTTCTCAGTAATTCAGAGTTCTGCAGTCACGGTCATTATGATGTATTGCTCCTTCTCCTTCCTGTCCAGAGCGAAGTTGTGTACTTTCGACGTGTGAACTTCATTGACTGGACAGGAATGATCCATCAGGCACTTTTTCGAAAGTATTTTTGTGCAAATGTTGATACAGTACTGTGGAAATATTCATAGATGGGAATTATTCGAACATTCGGTTCTCTGCAGCTCATTTCATCCCAGGAGACTGGAAGTGCTCTAGAATTCACGGCCACGACTACTCAATATCGGTCAAGATTGTTGGATCAATGAAAGACAAGTCATACTTTCTTGACTTCTCGAAGGCAAAATCGAACTTGAAAGAAATTGCGGACTTTCTGGATCATAGAGTTCTCATTCCGGAGAAGAGGAGGGGGATCAACATCGAAGAGAAGGAGGGATACTTGAAGGTGAAACTTGAGGGGAAGCATTATACCTTTCCAGTAGAGGAGACTAGAGTCATTCCTGTGAAGGACACCACTGCGGAGTGCTTGAGCGAATACATACTTGATAAGTTTGTAAAATCACTAGAACAAAGAGTTGAAGAGGTCGAGATTGAAGTCCATGAAGGACCTGGACAATATGCAAAATCTGCACGGAAACTTGAAAGCCATTAGCCTTTTATCTGGAGGATTAGATAGTTCGACCCTCCTATCTCTGGTTGTTTCTGAGGGTTATGAGGTAGTGGCACTATCGTTCGATTATGGGCAGAGACATAGGAGAGAACTAGAGTCCGCAAGAAAGATAGCAGAATACTATGGGATAGAACACAAGATAATGAAAATAGACTTGAGGACAATTGGCGGAAGTGCCCTTACAGACGATATATCAGTTCCAGATACTGCGCTGGAGAATATAGGTAAAGATATTCCTGTGACCTATGTCCCTGCAAGGAACACAATACTGCTATCAATTGCACTGGGTCTAGCAGAGGTCACCAATTCGTCCAAGATATTCATAGGGGCTAATGCTTTGGATTACTCAGGGTATCCAGACTGTAGACCGGAGTATTTTGATTCTATTAACAAAACGTTCAGCCTTGCAACAAAGAAAACAGTAGAAGGAGAACACATTGAGGTTGAGGCACCCCTTCTAAGATACTCGAAAGCTGACATTGTAAAGCTCGCGACAGAACTTAAAACACCACTTGGCCTGACTTGGTCGTGCTACAGAGGTGGCACGAAGGCGTGCGGGGTGTGTGAATCGTGCAAACTCAGGTTGAAAGGTTTTGTAGAGGCTGGTTCTGAAGATCCCATAGAATACGAGACAGTTCCTTCATTCTACCAAAAGTATCTAATTTCCAGAAAGAAAAGTAATGAAACTACACAAAGCTAGAATATTGATAGCATTCTCAAGGAAAAGAAATTAATCCAAATTATACTGAGGGAGCGTGATCAAGGATCTTGAAATCACCTCGATAGAGGGAAAGAGATACGCTCCTATTGATACCAGACCACAGGAAGTTAGAATTGATCAGAACCTCACTATTGTAGACGTAAAGAGGGAAAACGAGTTCTCGAGGATAGTTTACAAATTCACATCATCTTTTTCGACTCTTGGTGCAATCTCTCTTGAGGGAACTTTGCTGTACCAAGGTAACGATGAAATTGAGGTCAAGTGGAGAAGAGATAAGTCCCTTCCAGAAACCGTTGCCAGCGAGGTCCAGACAGCGATATTCTCTTCGTCTGTCATTGAAACGATACTGATAGCACGAGACCTACGCCTCCCACCTCCCATTCCAATGCCAACCTTGCAAAAGAAGAAAGACGTAGTCGGATTCGGTTGATTTTCGAAAAATAAACCGTCGATCAGCCCTAGTACTCTCTCCACCTGTGCCCGCAGTGAGTGCACGTGTAGAATCTGGTTTCAGGTTCATCTGCAGCCCTCGTTTGCATGGCCTCCCAGTAGACACCGAACTCCTTGCACTTGGGGCACTGAACTGTCTTATCTATGGGCAGGTTGATCTCTTCCTTCTCCACAACGATTGTCTCCTTCTTCTTCCCCTTCTCGACTATGCCCTTCTTTTCTTCTTCCTTTATCGCAACTGTATTACCACATTTCCTGCATATCCAGACTTCTCCTTTTGGGAACATCATAGATCCACATTTAGGGCAGAACACAATTTCCCAAAGTTATATTAAATAAATACATTTTCCTAAGTTGAGAGTTCCATTCGTTAGAATTCGCCAAAAAGACGCGGAAAAAGAGATCGAGAGACTGAAAGAAAGTGGCGAGTTTCTCGGAGATTATAAAATAAGAAGCGAAGAGAATTGGCTACTTGTCCCTGTCAAGCATTCTACGGAAACCGGCGATTTCGTTGAGAATCCAAGAATAAGGATGGATCATGTTGGAAGCTTCGAGAGAGTGGCTGATTTTTTCGTCATTAAAGAACGGGATGGCTGGCAGGAGATCCTCGAGGAAATTCAGAGAAAGCAGTCGCCGAGAGCGATATTCCTGGACAGTGGGGTTGAGGGAGCTTTCAGAATCAGGAAACTCAGGAGAGTGTACGGTACTGGGAACTCTGCAGGTATACACAAGGAGAACGGCCTTAGATACAATGTTGATCTAGAAAGGGCATATTTTTCTCCTAGACTGGCCGCTCTCAGGAAGGAGATCACTGATAGCTGCGTTAAATCATCAAAATCAGGGCTGATAGTTGACATGTATGCCGGGGTTGGACCCATTTCTATTCCCCTTCTCAAGAGAAACGCGAACGTCCTATCCATCGATGTCAACCCGGCTGCCGTGAAGTTGATGGTTCAAAACATGAGGCTAAACAAAGTGAAAGGGAATGCTATCATAGCTGATTCCAATAGAATTTACGACTGTTTGGGGGAAGTTGAGCAGGTAATTATGAACCACCCAACCCAGTCTCTGTCTGTTGTGCAGGAAATAATAGGAAAATTGGAAAAGAATACGATCATCCACGTTACCTACATCGCCAAAAGATCTGAGAGCGTAGGATTCGACCGAGTGGAAATCATAAAGAGGAAGACTGTCCATGGTTATTCCCCCTCATCATCTCTCTATTACTTCATGCTTGAAAAGAAGTAAACGATTTATTCTCTTTAACTATTTGAGCAAACATGCCGAAGCAGGGATTCTTCAGTTCTGTCCTATCAGGAATAAGAGAGAGGTATGAACAGAGCCTCCTGGCGGACATCAAGAAGGACCCGCTGCCCAGACACATCGCGGTCATAATGGATGGCAATAGAAGATTTGCAAGGCAACTCAATGTATCAAGTGACAAAGGGCATCTCCTAGGTAAGGAACGACTGGAAGAATTTCTTGACTGGGCCTACGATATTGGAATAAAAATTGTGACTGTCTATGCATTTTCAACTGAAAATTTCAAGAGGGACTCATCAGAGATTGAATATCTCATGAACCTTTATGCGAACAGCTTCAACGATCTTGTCAAGGATGAAAGGATAACCAAGAATAGGATCAAGGTAAGATTGATTGGCAAGACTGATCTTCTGCCCGAAGCTCTAAGACTGGCAGCAAGGAGGGCAGAGGATTATACAAAGAATTTTGATAAATACTTGCTAAACGTAGCGATTGCCTATGGTGGAAGGGAGGAGATCCTGGATGCCATAAAGAACATATCGAAAGAGGTAAGGAATGGTACACTCAACCCAGAAGACATAGATGAGAAACTCATAGAGAAGTATCTCTATACTGGAGAGATCGTAGATCCGGACCTTATAATCAGAACTTCTGGAGAGGAAAGGATCAGCAATTTCCTACTGTGGCAGTCTGCATATTCAGAGCTCTATTTTACTGACGTATATTGGCCAGACATAACAAAACTTGATCTGTTGAAGGCAGTAAGGGACTATCAAAAGAGGCAGAGGAGGTATGGAAAATAGTGCCGATTCTCGGTATAGACGATACCGACTCTCGTAGTGAGATGTGTACTACCTACCTCACGATTGAAATCTTGAAGAGTTCTAATCTGGACTTGATAGGTTATCCAAAATTGGTTAGATTGAATCCCAACATCCCATTAAAAACCCGGGGAAATGCTGCGATATCTCTTACACTTGGAAGGGGAGAGGGAAAGGGTACTGTGATAGGTAAGATTGACGGTGAAGAGATCCTGTCCTACCCGCAATACAAAAACGAAAAAATGGATATAGATGTGATGTCAATAATTGAAAGATTTTCTCCGAATGACAAGGACACCAACCCTGCCTTGATCATAACCGAAGAGGAAAACAATGAGAACTTTTACTGGGACGCTGTCAGGGAATTTGTTGATTACAGAAAGGTTATGGAGAAAGCTAAAGGTCAATTCAGTTGCATAAACGGACAGATAGGAGTAGTGGGAGCAAATGCTGCCGTTTCGTGGCCCAGAAACAACCCTACCTATGAATTGATTTCTTATCTCGACAAAGGCAAATGGTCTGGGAAGCACTATGTGGATGATTCTAGCTCCATGCTAATTGAGAGATCATTTCCGGATACCTTCGACAGTTTTGATTTCAGGAACAGGTACAATGCGATAAGACCTACAACCAAAACTCCAATTCTCTTCGGCATCAGGGGAGTGAATCCAGCCAAATTGATTCAGTATGAAGGGTACGTGAAGAGCGAACCTTATTCCTCCTCTATCATCTATGAGACAAACCAAGCTACTGACGACCACCTGGTTGAAAGACCGATAGGCAATTCAGCGCTGTACAACTCCTCCATAATCAGGGGGTTTGTGGGCTCTGGACCAGTATGGTCTAGGGGTGGAATTCTCACCTTTGACGTAGAGATGAATGACACGAAGATCAGAGCTGTCGCTATGGAGCCGACGAAAGAGTTTAGGACACTGTTGGCAAAACTGAGGAAGGGGGACGAGGTCAGGGTATATGGTGGAATAACCAAGGTTGGGTCAATCAATATAGAGAAAATAGAGGTGGTTTCTGTTTCCAGAATAAAAGAGATCCGACCTCCCGTCTGCCGTAACTGTAACACAAGAATGGAAAGCATTGGGAGAAGCGGAGGCTTCAGGTGCAGGAAGTGCGGTTCAAGGAGCAAGACGGGAGATGTGACTATAGAGAAGAGAGAGATCGCACCAGGATTCTATGAAGTACCGGTCATTGCCAGAAGGCATCTCGCAAGACCACTCAAGCTGGGAATTGTAAAATGATGTGTATCACCGGAACCCCTGGAGTCGGGAAGTCCACAGTAATGAAAGAACTGCTGAGTAGAGGTTATGACGTCCAGGAATTCGACGGTCTGATTGGTGAATGTGTCCTTGAAATGAAGGATGATGAAAGAATAATTGACGATGGTTGCCTGAGAAAGATCAGGACTGCCGGAGTGTTTTTCGGGCATCTCTCTCATTATGCTAGATGCGACAAGGTTGTTGTCATCAGGGCCCATCTGAAGGATATTGAAATCAGATTGAAGAAAAGAGGCTATTCCAAGTCTAAAATAATGGACAACATTGAGAGTGAAGCGATTGATCTAATCGGATTCGAATCGGAGAAGATGCACCCCGGAAACACTTTAGAAATATTGAATTCCAGTGTTAAAAAGACTGCTGATTTCATAGAAAATGTAATTAAAGGGAAAAATTCTACGAGTGTGAAAATCGATTTAGTGGAGGAGATACTGGATTGGTACTAGACAAATGGAGGAAAAATGCAGGTTTCCTGCTGGACGGAGTCGCATCGAGACTTGGTGACGTCAATCCAAATTCCATTACCATAATATCCTTCATCCTCGCAATGGCGTTTGCGGTCTTTTACTATCTGGGTCACCTTAGTTTTGCGTATCTTGTAATTGCATTTTTCATTCTTTTGGGTTCTGCATATCTTGATGCACTTGATGGAGCCGTTGCAAGGCGGTTCAATAAATCTTCAAAGAAGGGGGATTTCCTAGACCATCTTCTAGACCGGTACTCTGACTTCGTTATCCTTTTTGGGTTGACGATCAGCGTGTTTGGAAATCTCTATTTCGGTATAGCTGCAATAGCCGGCACTTTTCTGAGCAGCTATGTTGGTACTCAATCACAGGCCGTCGGACTGAATAGGATATACGGTGGGTTTCCGGGTCGAGCGGATAGGTTAGTGATTGTCATGTTAGTCACGGTCGTACAGGTCTTCACTACAGGGATTCCCCTGTTTGGATACTATATAACAGCCTGGGGGTTACTGTTTCTGGGAATTGCGGGATTTATTAACTCTATCTACAGAGCTGCCCTTGCCTATCGTTCTATTTCCTAGGTTTCTGGTTCTGTAAAACCCAAGAGGATGGGAGACCTTACCTGAGGCACACAGAGGATCCCTCTCTTTGTAACATAGCCCTAGAGAGCCTAGAGTTTGACACGATGGAACACTATATTCTCTTCCTCTGCCGGTTCCTGTTATGTGCTCGATCTGATACTTGGTTATCTTTTCAGCGAAGTCAGGAACTTTGCCGAAATACTTTAGAATCTCGTCGTTCGGAAGACCTATCCTGTGAAGAAATGTTACGAGAAAAAAACGACCCGCGTGAGATACATTTGCTCCTTCTTTCATCTGGTCTATTATCTCAACAAGACATGGAGGAAAGGACTTTTCGTTGAGGGGGCCGAGGTTCGCTCTCTCTTGTCTGATCTCCTGTCCTCTGGATACTATCTCTGCAACAGATGGCCGCAGCATCTTGTCTACTTCAGGAGGAAATTCTACTACCTCATTAACTTCCTGCATGTATTTCCTGTAAAATGCTTCTCTCAGTATTTTTGCTAGTACGTTCTGCGATGCAACTACATTCCCGTCTCTCAGCTCCTGGTTGCAAAGCTTCAGCTCTCTGTCATTGAAGACAACGGCGTTCTTCAAAAATGGCGATATAGGAATAAGGTAATTATCACCCTGTTTCTCTATCTCAACATTCAACTCTTGTGAAACGAGTTTCAATATCCTGGGGTCCTTTTCTTTTTTCAAGTTTTCATATAGTGCGTTCCTCTCCTTGATTGCATACCTAGCAGAAATGAAATAGTCTCGAATGTAGGTGAGCACTATTTTGGTGATTATGTAATCTACTACTCTGTCATCTGAACTAGTAGAGAATGTAGCATCTTCTCCATTCATTATACTCGCAAGCCGATTGACAGATTGCTTGAGATTAGTCTCGTTGGTTTCCAGGAAAGATTGTATTGAGGTACCCTGCCCAAAGTATCCTCTAAGGGCTCTCCTCAGGAAAGGATAAACCCCCACCATTTCTTCATTCTTCATACGATTTGTAGCTCTCTCGGTGCTGTGGTAATAACCTGACACCCGTCCTTGGTCACCACAACATCATCCTCTATTCTGACTCCACCCTTCTTTGGGATGTATACTCCTGGCTCCACAGTAACAACCATGTTCTCCTTCAGATAGAAATCCAAGAGAGGACTGAGAGCGGGATGATCATGAACGTTCAACCCGATCCCGTGCCCGAGTCCATGTATGAATTTCCCCTTGAATTTCGATGAGTCTATTACTTTTCTTGATGCGCCATCTACTGCCTTACCGTTCTCTCCGCTTTTTACTGCCTTGATCCCCGCGCTTTGCGCTTTTAAGACAATCTCATACATATCCTGCATCTCCTTCTCAGGTTTTCCAAAAAAGTAAGTTCTTGTCATATCTGAGCAGTATCTCTCATACTTTGCTCCGAAATCTACGAGCACTACCTCTCCTTTCTTCAGTTTCCTGTTACCGCCAGAGAAGTGGGGTTCGGCTGCATCTGGTCCGAATGCTGCGATGGTATCGAAACTTGGAGAAGAAGCCCCGTTCTTCATCATCTCATAATTGACCTTTGCAGCAAGTTCTCCCTCGGTCAATCCTTCCCGTAGCATTCCTGGAATCTCCTCTCCAACCTTGGATACGATCTTTGCAGCCTCCTTCAGTTTGGTAATTTCCCTCTCTGACTTTATTTGTCTGAGGTTGGTGATCGATTCACCTACGTCAACCAGTTCCTTGTCAGGCAGTTTGTTCTTTAGAGAGAGATAATCGGTGTGAGACAATCCTGAGAAATTTACTCCAAGGAAGGTAACACCTTTCGTAATCTCTTTCAGCAGTTGATCTCTTTCTCTTCCCGAGCTGAAAACCTCTACATCGAGATCCTCAGACCTTGCAGTTTGTTCTTCAAGCTGGCTCGTAATAACCTTGAGATTCTTCCTGGTGACGAAGGCGTAGGAACTTTCAAACAGTCCCCTAGTAAGCTGTGTAAAATAAAAGAAGGAAGGGTCGTTAGAGCTTTCCCCGCCATTATAGATTAATATTCCTTCGACGTTTTGGTTAAGGTCAAACAACTTCTCTACGTCCATACCTCCAGAGAGTTAATTGATTAATCTAATTTTCTTATTAATAGGTGATATTCTGCGTTCAATCCTTAAATGTCACGACGAATATTTCTCCAAGATCCGGAGACACAATGTGACCCGCGTTGTACTTTGAAAAGGAGAATACTTCTTCCTTCCCGGGTGCATACCACGGACTAGTCCTGACTGTTTCTATAGTCGTGAAGGGATCGTACTTTATCTTTGCATAACTCATTCCAACTGCGTCTCTGCCAAGAAATAGAGACTGTCGTTGCGAATATGCTTGGTGAAGGAGATATATAAGGTGCTCCCTGAATTCTACCAGCTTTGAGAATGCAAAATTTGGGAACTTTCTCATTTCATCGTCGTAAAGAACGATCTTTGAGTGCCTTCTCTCCATCCTTGTGAGAATTCCCTGGCTCTGAACTACTTTCTCCGTAAATTCTACCCCCATGGGAAACAGCAAGATGAGGAAGTTACTCATCGATTCGATTAAGAAATTTTCTTCCTCCCCCGACATCTCTGGCAAAAAACAAATGTACAGGTCCTTGTCGGGAAACGAGCTGCTGTCCATAGGATCCTTCATAACGATTTCTTTAGCTCTCTTCCCGATGGGCCGAATCATAGTGATAAATCCTAATGTTGTATAATTGTTTGCTATTGGCTGGAAATTTTCAATCTACGGAGCGTGTCCTTGATGTGTTTCTCGTTTTCATTTCCGAAAACCAGCAGCCCCATCCCTTCCAGCTCTCTTTCTAGGAATTGCATTATCGAAGAGAAATCAGTCATGGGCTTTATCTTTCTTTCAGACAGAACGTTGAGGACTTCCCTTTTGAATGGGGACTTTAGATATTGAGATGAGATTATCTTCTTCTCAAATCTGTCCACAATTCTTTCGAATTCTTCTTGAGTTCCCTTTATAAGTATTCCTTTTGGAATCTTTCTGTGTTTGATTGCTTCGTACGTCTTTCTGTTCTTAATCTTAAGTTCGGACATAAAGTCACAGTCGTTCCAGCTCACGAACTCTTCATAATCTGGATTTAGAGCTATCAATGCATCATTGGCAAGTGAGGCGGTGATGAGTGCAGTTTTATGTCTATATACCGTTCTGTACATCAACATTCTTGCAACCATCAGTCCCTCGACAGATGGAAGCCCTTTTTCTTCCACACAAAACTCTCCGTTGAAAATAGTGAGGACTCTCAATATCCTCGGAATGTCAACAGCTCCCAACGCGACACCCGTATAATGCGAGTCTCTGGCTAAATAGTCGATCTGATCGACATCGCCGTTGCCAGAGATGAGCCTACTGAGCACCCCCCTCTTTCCCCTCAGTATGTCTACCACGCCCTTCTTGTAACTTCCTAGAGTATCACTGAGTTGGTTATCAGGAGTTTTCCCTTCTATGATATCAACCGTTACATCAAGATGATCTTTACCGTACAACTTGATCATTCCATCTTCCAGAGCGTGAGAGAATGGGGAATGACCAATGTCGTGAAGGAGACCTGCGAGAGAAACTTCCATTATTTCCCTGTTTTCCAGATTTAACCTGCTGGAAGCTTCCCTGGCAAGATAGTGCGTACCCAAAGAGTGTTCAAATCTCGAATGAGTAGCACCTGGAAATACCAGGTAGGTGAAACCGAGTTGCTTGATTGTATTCAATCTCTGGAATTCGTTTGTTTCTATCAACTTTGAAGCTATATCCTCTAATTCTATCGATCCGTAAATCGAATCATGGATTGTCTTCTTATTGATCAATACGTCACAATTTTCAATGAATATATAACACTTGAGATACCAATTCTGAATGTTTCTGGAGAACAGAATTCAAGGGATATTCATTTGCGGAACATCGTGAGAAGCAGATCGTCCTAATCTTTTATCTTTGGCGACACCTTTGAATGTTGAAATGCCGGGCCACCGACATCAAAGGGCGATAGTAGGATATGGCTACCCCATCAATTCTCCGCTCCGTACCCCCACCGGCATCCGCGGTCCACGTAACCGTTGCTCCCTTCCGGTCCTGGCGGGATTCCCGTGATAACGCATACCGCTCTCCCCTACGGGTGAGATGTATACAACCTGGATCTGATGGGACAGAGTTTCGCCGAACATCAAGGGCTCACACCCTCAAGGTTGCCTTCTATATCGGCTGTCGCCCCCGCGTATAGACGGTTTCGAGTAACAGGAGACGCCTACCCTCCCGGCCAGCCCGGCGTACTGTCAATCAATCTTTCAATTAAAATGTTTGTCCAAATCAGAAAGAGGTAAATTATTCTCTCCATCTAATGAATTTTCTTCCTAGAAGCGTAAGAACTACCGTTTCTACAAACAGTATGATTACCATCCAATACTGCATCTTTTCTAGCCCAACAATCCCTTGCATTAGCACTGCTGCAGGGGTGACAGGCGAGATCGATAGTGCGTACAATATCCAGTTAGGGAGGTAGCTATAGGGATAAAATGTGGGCGGCAGTACCGTCATTATAATCGAGAGTATTGCAGTTATTCCCCACACATTCCTTATGTGTTTCAAAAGGCCAGCTATTATAAATGACAGGTTGGAGATCGTAAGAGTAAGTAGTACCAGCACTCCAATTATCCAAGGTGTCGAACCGAGGGAAAACACTCTGAGATATGCACCCAGAACTCCATACAGAACGATACCAGGAAGAGAAAAGACCAGATAGCTCAGCGAAAGAGCAAACATGTAGTCCTGAGAGGTGATACTGGTTGCTACGAACAAATCCTGGATTCTTATCTGTATTCTGAAGAATGCAGCATCTGCAGCCCCATTGATGCTGTTTGCTGCGACAATTGCTATTGGCCCCCCTGCAATTGCAAACGCTATAAGGGCGCCATGAGTGAAAATTGTGACCATGAAGAGCAGAGTTAGAGGAAGCGAAAGAGATGCCAGCAAATATGAAGGACCCCTGAGAACTACGTAAAATCCATAATACCAAGCAAAGTAAAGAATGAACTTAGGATTCAAGACTTACCCCCTTTGACAGGAATATGTCGTCAAGATTGATTCTCTTGATATCGTACCCCTTCTTTAAAAATTCATCGACCCTATCCTGGTCAATATACTTGATTGCAACATTTGCAATCTTTATATCGAACTCTTCCCCGTCTAACTTCTCAGCTCTCATTCTACCGTTGAACGACGAGAGGAGACTGCTAACAGATCCTTGAGTTATTACGCTCCCTTGGTCAATGACCATAACTTCGTTGGATAGTTCCTGCGCCTCCTCCATGTAGTGGGTTGTGAGTATTATCTTTGATGACAATCTCTTAATTGCAGACCAGACTTCAATTCTCGAAAGCGGATCTAACCCTGTTGTTGGCTCATCGAGGAAAATCACTGGAGCCTTTGCTGCTAGAGCCATTGCAACGAAGACCTTTCTCTTCATTCCTCCAGACAGGGTATCTGAAGGAGCATTCCTGAAATCATAGAGCTCTAGTTCATCTAGTGCATACTTGGATTCCTCCTTCGCTTGTGAAGAAGAGAATCCCCTAGCCATCAAGTACAGCTGCATCTGCTCCAGAGGGGATAGGATGCCTATCAGCTGCGCCTCCTGAGGTATACTGCTGATCAACTGTCTTACTTTCTTTGTGTCCTTAAGGATATCGTACCCCTCTATAAGTGCAGTCCCTGACGATGGGAACAGCTGGGTTGAAAGTATCCTGATTAGAGTGGTTTTGCCTGCACCATTCCTCCCAATTACTGTGGTCACCCTCTCCTTAAGAGAAGCATCTATTCCCTTTAGTGCATAGAAACGTCTATCGTATCTCTTCGTGACCCCTTCTATTTCGATCATTATGCTTTCAATTTGACAGAGAACTCTTCCTTGAAGATTCCCAGACTCAGGGTGGTGCCTACTGCTCTGATGCCTTTGATTGTCCCAACCTTCTCGACCTCGAAATCCTTTAGCTCGTTGCTGTCCCTCACCTTGATTTTGAGAAGGATATCGCTATCGCCCGATGTGTGGTGCACATCTAGAACTTCGTCGAACCTCGAAAGCTCCTTAGCTATCCTATCGAGCTCTTTAATGTCGCTGATAGAGACAGAAACAAATGCGGTGAGTTTGTAATCTAGCTTGTCGTGATCTATCAGTGGAACCATCTTCTTTATAATCTCCCGGTCCTTCATCCTCTTGACTCTCTGGAACACCGTCGTGGGAGGGGACTTGACCCTTTTGGATATCTCGTTATATCCAATAGTAGCGTCTTCTCGCAAAACGTTTAGAATTCTTATGTCCAGAGAATCGTATTCCCCTTTCATTGTAAGCAATTTTCAAAGGGTATTTAGAAATTTTGTGAGTACACCTATCGAACATTTATTAGGAAAGTATCAATCATCTTTGAGAATAATGGTTGAACTGTCTGCTTCGATACTTGCCGCCGATCTACTTAACCTAGAAAGGGACATTGGCAAGGCAATTCATTCTGGTATCAAATGGATTCACCTAGATGTTATGGACGGGCACTTCGTTCCTAATCTTACGATGGGAATACCATTTGGGGATGCAATAAAGAAAAAGTTCAATGTAAATGTGGAGAGCCACATGATGGTCGAAAACCCGGACATGTATCTTGACAAGTACTGTTCGTTCTCAAAGTTGGTCACAATACATTATGAGGCTCCTGTCCAGACCGTTAGAGTTCTGAAGGAGATCGAAAATAGAGGAGTTATGCCTGGAATTTCTATAAATCCCAAGACTCCTATTTCGAGCATTGAACCCCTACTGCCTTCAGTTCAGTATGTATTAGTAATGACCGTTGAACCAGGGTTCTCCGGTCAAGGAATGATTGAAGAAGCTGCACAGAAAATTCCCCAGTTATCAGAGTACAGAAAGAGAAACAATCTTGAATTCTTGATTGGAGTAGACGGGGGAATAAAAAAAGAAAACATCTCGCACATAGCAGCCCTCGGTCCAGACATAATAGTCAGTGCATCTGCTATCTTTTCTGGAAACGTTGAGGAAAATATTAATTCACTAAGAAGTTGTATAAAGGAGAGCTAAAATGGACAATGAAATAGTTGAGAAGGCAATGGAACTGGAAGACAATGGAGACTTGAAAGAGTGTATAAAGTACATAGACGAAAATATAGGCTCCATTCAGGATGAACTGACGAAGACGGATGCCCTGAGAATCAAATCAGAATGCTTTCTCTACCAAGAAGTCCCAGATTCGGAAATGGCAAGGAAGTACGCGGAAGAAGCCTTAAAAATTTCATCTGAAAAAGGCGATCAGAAGAGAATTGCTGAAACCAATCTCCTGCTCTCCCAGATACTGGTACTGGAGGATACGAAGAAGGCAATAGAATATGGAAGAAAAGCAATGGAACTCTACCAAAAAATCAATGATAAGAATGAGTACATCTATTCAATGATCTCCCTTGCGACGATTCTTGAAGATTTCAATGAAGCTTCATCTCTCTTCGAGAAAGCAATGCAGGAAGCAACAAATGCAAACAATCTTGACATGCTTGCTCAGGCTGCAGTTAATTATGCCTATCTCCTCGTAGAGCAAAAAGGGGGAGATGCACCGCTGAACACACTCGATAAAGTCATCAAGAAAATACTAGCAGAGGCTGCTAAACTTAAAAGGAAGGAAGAGAGAATTCGCGCAGTGACTAACTATTCTGAAATCTTCGATGCTGCTTCGGACATTGCAATGGAACTCGATGCCTATGATCAAGCCACAAAGTACGCTTCTTATCTAAACAAGGACCCGCAGGAGTTCGTCAAGTAATCAGAGAAGAAAGAAACCTCTCGACGTCGACTCCATTCAGTTTCGCAATGACCAGTGAGGCTACCTTGGTGCTCATGAACGGATTCTTCTCCCTCAGTTTGTTGATTTCGGAGATCACGTCTCTCTTGTTCATGCCTGTCTTCTCAGTGACCAGTGCTATGACTGCCTCGGTCATATCCTCTCCGTCCCGTTCGTTCACCAATGCGTCGAAGTTGGGTCTATAATCCAAACCTATTTCTATTCCGTTAATCGAGCAGGTTATGGCGTAACCACTCTCTGTCTGTTTCAGACATCTCTCTTCTAGACCTATACGCAAAAATTCTTTGACCTGATCAGGAGTTAGGTATCTCTTCTTTATGGCTAATATTGTGAGTATTTCGGCTTCTGTAAATTCGTACTTACCTGTAGTATTCTTAAGGTAGAGCAGGAGCTTCCTTATCTCTTCGACCATCGAAACCTCCTATCGGCACTATGATGTTGCACTTGTCACAGATGAGTCTGCTAGTAAATTTCATCACATTTCCTTCAAACAGCTGGGTGTCTGAGTAGATACGGCTCCCCCCATTCTCTACAAAGAAGTTTGCTATCTCTGAATTGTTCCTAAGATAGAGAATCAGAGAATCGGTGTAAAAAAGAGCCCTCTTCAGCTTCTCCTTTTCTATATTCTCCGATACTGTAACCATGGTCGCACCGCCGGTAATAGAATCAGCAATGTCGTCGACTTGAGCAATCTCCGCATCTAGATATAGCTCAAACAACCCAGAGAGGTCATCGTATCTCTTGAAGTTCAACTCTCTCCCACTCTTGTAGTCCTCGTCCACCAACCACAATGGACCTGACTCATACCTCTCTAGAGCTTCTGCTTCTACTATCTTCCTTTTCCGAAGTGTGACTGAAGGAATTATCATATTGACTCTTTGGATGTGTTAGCTACGATGAGATTAAAAATATTCGCCTGTGCAATCACTATAGTTCCAGACTGGCTGAAGGAGTGTATGTAATCAGCCTCGCTCTGGGATAGATTGATTCCAGACGGTGCTTCTATCTGAGTGTGATAAGAGACCATTGCGGACGAATTTCCGTTGTCGGTCCATTCGACCAGAGAGTAGGGGTACTTCACCAGGAAACCTCTTCCCAGATCCCTACCTCCGACCTCTACTGTAAGATCAATATTGACGTAGGCCCCATTGCCATTTGAAGATGGAATGTAAGTCTGAACCCACGCATGCTCCCCCAGACTCGCTTGGCCGTTAGACTCCTGGATCAGAAGACCATATTGTGTCCACGAAGGTATTCCAATGCTCCTGCTCATGGATTCGAAAAGATAGGAAAGTTCTTCGCAGTCTCCTTCACCTCGCTGGTAGACCTGCTGGGCAGAGAGCGGGACATTTCCTAGGTTATAGGATATATTGTACCTGTAATTCTGAACGATGTAGTTGTAGATTGCATCCAGCATTCCTGCTACAGTGGTCTCGTTTCTCGTCACATGCAGGGTAAGGTTCCTAAAGAATGACGGATTGATTACTTCAAGATGGGTACTTGAATAATTAAAGAATTCTGGATGGTCGTATTGAGTCTTCATATACAGCGGGATCTGAGACGGGACCCCGGTTGAATTACTCAAATATTGCCAAGTTTTACCGTACGAAGTAACGTTGTAGGTTATGTTGACATACGATTGTCCAGGATTGATATTCATCTGCCAATACGTCCTGTTCTGGGAATTCTGGAGTGATACATCTACATTGGAGGAATGTGAAACCGACAAGGAGCTATGTTGGAGTGAATTTGTGACTATAGGAGTCAAGTAAAATGCGAAGCCCTTGTCGGAGGTGAAGCTGAAATTTCTGGAAAACTGGGTGGAGATTTCGGACGGGATCTGATAAGAACTTGTTGATACATTTCTTACCCCATTTAACAGATTCGTATCCTCAACTACGTAGTATGCAACGGTCAGCGCAATTATAACGACGATAGTGACAGCTATCCCTTTTATTGCTGCTCCCATTTAATTAGACCCAATTCTGGCATGGAAAAATTTTGTATATAACAGTATCGCGACAACAATTTCTGGAATTATCACAAACAAACCATACGGTCCCTTAAGATATTCCAGGAATATGGAAGAAGAAAATAGCATCTGTACGAGGAAGGCAAAGTTGTAGTAAAGTAGTATCCTGTTCTTGGATGCACCTATGGAAAGAAGTACCGCGGACATGACGTTCGCCAGGAATGCAAACGCTGCAACTATAGCAACAAAGAAGTAATTTTGTAACGAGGTGCTAGTAACTACCGCAATGGCGAACGCTACGGGGAATGAAAATGCTCCTCCCATTGAAGAAGATAGTTGAACTATATCCTTTCTACCCCTGTACTTCCCAGTGATTATGAACAGTTGTTCTCCAGTGGACAGTATGGGAAGAAAAAGCATTATCGCAAACAGAGTCAGGTCTATATACTGCTTCAAGGTCGAAAAAGAATATACGAACATTACCGCATACAAAATTCCTAGGAGAAGGCCGAAAAAAAGAAAACGTGCAAACAGAGACTCGTCGACTATCTTGTCTATCCTATTCCAGTTCAGGTAAAATAGCGGAGTGAAGACCGCTAAAGGAATCAGGATTGCAGGATAGAAATTCATTTTCCAAGGTGATAAAATAAATAGTAATTATAATTTCTGACATAGTGAAGATGGCCATAGCCGTCAGAAAGGATCTCTCTATGGGCAAGGGAAAGATCGCTGCGCAGGTTGCTCACGCGGCAGTAGAATGTTCCATGGACACCTCCGAAAAGAGAAGAAAATGGATTTCGGAGGGTCAGAAGAAGATTGTTGTTTGGGTGAAAGATGAAAGGGAACTTCAAGAATTGATAGCCAAAGCTAGATCGATCGGTGTAAACTGCTGCCCCATAAGGGATGCTGGACTGACCCAGCTAGAACCCGACACACTTACTTGTTCTGGTTTCGGCCCTGACGAAGATTTCATCATAGATTCAATTACTGGAAAGTTCAAGCTCGTCTGATTCCATATAAGTCAGTTAACTTTATATCAACTTATATACTCGGCAAACGTGGCCAGCGAACCCGGCAATTTAGACCTTAATCAGCCTATTTTCGACCCTCCTGAAAAGACAACTATAAAGGATATGCTGACTATAGCCTGGATTCTATCACTCATAGTAGGCATAATTCTTCTCATCACAGGACTGATATCTTTGGGAATAACAGCCATAGTGGGAGTTGTAGATATCGTAGTCTTTTATGAGTGTAGAGAGATTATTAGACTTACTAACCAGAGACAACTTTCAGCGGCAAAGGAGAAGACGCTGATATGGATGATCGTGGGGCTAATCTTTGGATTCATCATCGTTGGATTTTTCATGGTGATTGCGTACATGAAGTTTGATGACTTGATGAGAGCTTATCAGAACGCAGCCAGACAGTAAAAACTGTGATCATTCCATCCAGTCGGTACCGACCGACCTGTAGCCGACCTTTGGTATATAGAAATTTACCCTTTTGTGTGCATTGCTCTGAACCATAGCATAGATCCTTTTGACTTCACGAATGGTGCATCCGTCAATCTCGCACTGATTGGGTTTCTTCAAATATTCTAGGCATTCAAGAATCTTGTCGAGCCTCTCATACGAAATAGCGAGTTCCTTCTCGTCCGTCTGACCTTCCCACAGATCGGCGCTAGGTGCTTTCTTGAGGATCCATTCTGGAAAGTTGTAACCTCTAGCCACCTGGTAAACTTGGGTCTTGTACAGATCCCCCAAGGGCTGAAAGTCAGAACCTCCATCACCGAATTTGGTAAAGTATCCTGTAAGCAACTCACTCTTGTTAGATGTCCCTGCGACAAGACCTCCGTACTCGTTTGCTTTCATGTACAAGAATACCATTCTAAGTCTGGCCTTGACGTTTCCTAGGATCCTTACGTCCTTTGATTCGTCGTCGAAGAAGCTCAGCGCACCGCTCATATCCACTTTCTTATAAGGGAGATCCAGAAATTCAGAGACTCTTCTTACGTCCCTGCTTTCCTGTCCAAATGGAAGAGAGTAAAGGTGTATCTTGTCCTTCTTGATGTTCCTCTTGAGGATGTATGCAACAAGAGTAGAATCTATACCTCCAGAAATGCCCAGCACTACGTCCCTCGAACCTACAAATTCCTTGACGAAAACGTCCAGAACTTCGGTGATTCCTTCGAGAAGCTCCATCAGTGGTGGAAACGTGGAAATAATAATAAACCTTGTGCATTTGTGGTAGAAGAAGGCCGGGGTGGCCCAGACCGGTAAGGCGCAAGCCTGGAACAGTTTTACAGAAAGCTTGTTCTCGCAAGAGATCGGGAGTTCAAATCTCCCCCCCGGCGTACCTTGCTCCGAGTTTTCTGTATTCAGCTCGCATGAAAAGTCCAGTAGTCTTATTGTCTGTCGAGAGACTTTTTCGACTGGATCGCCTCAATTAACTTCTCGAAAAAACGGTATCCTCTGAGAGAATCTACCGAAGCCAAATATTAATAGAAAATGCGGATTAAGAATTGTTTTCGGTGATCGCATGACAAATAAAATCGAAATGAATCGACCTATAGTTGAAATGGACGGAGACGAGATGACGAGAATTCTTTGGTCGTCCGTCAAAGAAAATTTGCTCTTACCGTATGTCAATTTGAAGACTGAATATTACGATCTGCACGTAAGCAATAGGGACAAGACCAATGATCAAGTGACGTTCGATGCTGCGAACGCGGTCAAGAAATGGGGGGTAGGCGTAAAATGTGCCACCATCACCCCAAACGCGGATAGAGTCAAGGAGTATAGCTTGAAAAAGGAGTGGCCGAGCCCAAACGGCACAATAAGGAAGATACTAGATGGAACCGTCTTCAGAGCTCCGATCATGGTGAACTCAGTTCAGCCGGCAGTTAGATACTGGAAGAAACCCATAATCGTTGCAAGACATGCGTTCGGAGATATATATGACGGAGTAGCAATTAGATTTAATGAGCCTGGATCTGCGGAGGTAACTTACACGGGAAAGTCGGGACATAGCGAAATGGTGAAATATCCGGAATTCAAGGGACCTGGTGTATTGTTAGGAATATACAATATCGACAAATCAATAGAAGGCTTCGCTGATGCATCATTCAAGTACGCAATCATGAAGAAAACGGACCTCTGGTTTGCTGCTAAGGACACGATATCTAAGGTGTATGATGCAAATTTCAAGGAAATATTTAGGAGAATCTACGAAACGAAGTACAAAGAGGAATTTGCAAAACTTGGAATAAATTATTACTACTACCTTATCGACGATGCAATATCCAGGGTCGTCAGATCAGAGGGAGGCTTCGTTTGGGCGTGCAAGAACTACGATGGGGATGTTTTTTCAGATATGGTTTCGACCGCATTTGGCTCTCTTGCGCTCATGACCTCCGAACTATTTTCGCCGGAGGGGTACTATTTGTCTGAGGCAGCCCATGGAACTGTACAGAGACACTATTACAAGTACCTCAAGGGAGAGAAGGTTTCTACAAATCCCACTGCCCTAATCTTTGCCTGGACAAGAGGACTAATGAGGAGGGGAGAGATTGATGGGCTAAAGGACCTTGTAAAATTCTCGGAGAAACTGGAAACAGCTGTCATCAAAACCATAGAGAAAGACAAGATAATGACTCAAGACATAGCTAAGCTGTCTGATCCGCCAGTCTCCAAATACGTAACATCCGATGAATTCATATCAGCAGTAAGGAAAAATTTGGAGATGGCTTTGAGTAACTAGGACAAATAGTTTCGTCCAGATCTTGGGGAAGCGAGCAGCAGGGTAAGGTCCTGGTGCGAAAGGTAGATTGACTGCTCTGAATGGATTGGCCACAATAAAATCTCTCAACAACAAGAAAATATTTGCATCAACTAACGTTCTATCAATAAGAAGGATGAAACATTGAGGAGATGCATCGTTGCCGGGGTTTTGATAATAAGTGCAGATGGAAGGAAGGTACTTCTCGTAAAGCATAAGAAATTAGGGGTGTGGATCTACCCTGGGGGACATTTGGAAGAAAACGAGACGCCGTTGGAATGTGCGGTAAGAGAATCCGAGGAAGAAACAGGATCATCGTTTGAAGTATTGAACACGAACGGTTTTGTGGTGTGCACCGAAGGAGCGAATAGTCTCCCAAACCCATTGGTTATAATGGACGAGATTGTCCCTTACTCAACGGGAGCACATAGGCACTTCGATATGATTTATCTGGGCATTGCAAGAAGTATGGAATTCCAATCCAACAATGAGTCAACTGACTGCAGGTGGTTCGAAAAGAAAGATATCGATGATCTTGAGACCTTTGATAATGTCAAGAACATAATCAAATTCAGCTTCGATACCTTTGTCGACCTGGCGAATAAAAGAAGTTGACACATTCCATTTTCTTAAAATCTAACTGTCCGTTTGTCTTGGATTCAACACACAAATCTTAATTAGGCCTTTGAATAGCACTTTATGGAAAATGGAGAGATGATAAGATATCCAACTTTCGATGGAACTGATGTAACTGCATTCATGGTGGGGGAGAAGAGTTCTAAGGGTGCTATCCTAGTGATTCAGGAGATTTGGGGGTTGACCAATTACATCAAGAATTATTCTCGGAGACTTGCATCACTTGGATTTCTAGTGATTGCGCCCCACCTGTATTCTAGGAGGGATGAGTTCGAAATTTTCAGTCAGGAGAACATAGCTATGTCAATGAGGCTTTTCTTCGAGATCCCGGCAGAGAAACGAAGTGACAAGGATTCTATAAGTGCGGTGATGGAAAGAGCGACGCCAGAACAGCGGGAGGTCATAACAAGATTGATGATGGGTAGAGGAACATTGGAGGAGAGGATGATAAAAGACCTTGCTATGGGCTACGATTATGTGAAGCGTGAATTTAAACAAACAGAGTTTGGAGTCGTCGGATTCTGTATGGGAGGGGGACTATCGTTCAGGATTTCAACCCGTCTCCCATTTGATGCAACAGTCGTGTACTACGGTGCCAACCCTCCAGAGTTAAGCGATATTATGAATATGAAGGGCCCGATGCTCGGACTGTACGCTGGTGAAGATCCAAACATCAACAAAGGAATTCCAGATGCCATCAACAGTTTTTTAAAGTACAAAAAACAGATCGAACTGAAGATATACCCGAATACCAGGCACGCGTTTGCTAACAATGACGGTGCAGCATACGATAAGGCAGCATCAGAAGATGCGTGGGATAAAGCATCGTCATTCTTCAGGAAGTACTTGAAATGAACAAAAAGGATGGACTTTTGAGTGATTGCTTCCTCACCTGGACCGCAGTTTTGGAAGAAAAGGAAACTGGGAAAAACAAAATTGAAATAGGTCAAAATTCAGAAGATAAGTAGATTGTGCTACTTTCTCATTGCGACTGAAATAGCACTTACCGGGCAGGCTGTAACGCAAGCATTGCAGAATATGCAGTCAGCTTCCCTAATCGGATCACACTTGTCTGTCCTGTACTTTTTCCACTCTTCTGTCCCCTCTGCAATTTTCTTGTCATTACCCGTGCCTTTCTGTCCAGGATTGAGGAACCACTCATAGACATTGACGGGGCATACGTCCATGCAAGAGCCATCAGCAATGCACGATTCCCAGTCTACGGCGACATTGGTACCGTGGATGCCGAGCTTAGTTGGATAGATCTTTCCGTCTTTATCCAACCTCTCTTTCCCCTCTGCCCTGACCTCGTGACCAGAATGGTTTCCAGTGATGGGGAATTCGTCCTGCTTATCGAAAAAGTTGTCGTCAATAGGTTTAGAATTGTAGTCAACTTTGGCCATATTTTGACAGGAAAAGATAATATTAATAATTTTTGACCTTTAGTTTGTAAATGGATGAATATTAGAGCCAAGAATGTGGATAAATTTCTAAATCTATTAAGGACCGATAAAATTGCGTCGTCACTTCGTTCCAAACCTCAAAAAGCATTAATATAGATATTAATATAGACATATGATGAAGTACTATGGTTAATATAGCCGAAGACGCAGTTATTGTACTGGTTGTCATAATTCTTCTGGCATTTCTCTTCTACGCCATTAGGATTGTGAGAGAATATCAAAGGATCGTTGTCTTCAGATTTGGAAGAGCACTTGCACAGAAAGGCCCCGGAATAGTGTTCATAATTCCACTAATCGATGTCCCAGTCCGTGTTGATTTAAGGGAAAGGTATCTGACAATACCACATCAGACGTGTATCACCAAGGATAACGCGCCTGTGGATGTTGATTTCATCATTTATTTCAAAGTTACCAACGCTTCTGACTCTGTTATACAAGTTCAGAACTTTGAAGGAGCTGCAATGGGAATTGCTACCACTACTTTAAGGGCGGTAGTGGGAGACATAATCCTGGATGAAGTTCTTTCTAAAAGAGAGAACATTAATGCGATACTGAGAACAAAGCTCGATGAAGTCACTACAAGATGGGGAGTCAAAGTAACCAATGTGGAAATCAGGGAGATACTTCCGCCGAAGAATGTTTCTGACGCCATGATAATGCAGATGAGTGCAGAGAGGTCGAGGAGAGCAGTAGTTACTGAAGCAGAAGGAAAGAAGCAGGCGACAATTACGGTTGCTGAAGGTGATAAGCAGTCGAACATATTGAGAGCGGAAGGGGACAGGCAGTCTGCCATACTAAGGGCAGAAGGTTATGCAATGGCTCTAACGACCATATTTAACGCGGCAAAAGCCATTGACCAAAAGACGATGGCGCTACAGTATCTGGATATGCTGAAAACTCTGGGATCTAGCAATTCCACAAAGTACGTTATCCCGATGGAGTTCACAGAAATGTTTAGGCCGTTCACAGAAACACTCAGAGCCGCATCTTCCGCATCAAGCAATACGAAATAGTGGGGAAAGCAATGCCAAAGGAACCAAGCGACTTCACTGTAAAGTATGGTATGAGAGTAATCGTGCCACTTGCTCTATTCCTCTTAGTGGCAGTCTTGTTTCTTGTTCTTTATTTTAATACAGGGAGGAACGACAACGTCCTCCTTGGTCTTTTTTTCCTCTTCCTAATCGTAACTGTCCTGCTGTTTTTTGGGTTTAGGATAACGATATCCAACAGGATAACTAAGAAGTATTTTCATACTGAGACGCTGATAGGACAAAAGGGTAGAGTAATAAAAGGGGTACCGGCGGAGACTCTAGGTACAGTCAACATATTAAACGAAGACTGGAGTTTTCTATGTGATTCAGACACCTCAGACAACCAGATTGTGACTGTGACGGAAGTGCTGGAAGATACTGCAACCCTGAGAGTCAAGATATCTTCTTGACTGTTGCTACGCCGTCTTTGTAGTCCAGCACTTCTATTTCGTCCCCTTCTTTAATCAACTCCGAAGATATAGCCGACCATTCTTCAGAACGGACATTCACGACCCCTTTCTTCTGCGGTCCAATTTCCGTCACTGCCTTGCCTTTCTTCCCGATTATCAGCTGGGGGCCCATCTTGACTGGCGCGGACATTACTTTTTTCCTCAAGGCGATCAGATAAACTGCTCCTATAGGAACTACTGTTGCTTCAAGCGCTATGAACGCATAATTGGTTCCATTCAAAACAGGATTTGTAGGAGACGAATAACCAACACCTATCATCATTATGAGGCCTCCCACGATGACGAGGACAACTCCTCCCACCACTGCGAGACCATGTCCAAGTTTAATTTCTAGGAATATCAAGGCAATTCCAAGTATCATAAAGAGGATTGCAATAGGTTGAAAACTTATCAGCGTAACCCCCCAAAAACCTAGCGCAAGTGCTACAACTCCTGCCACACTTAGCGCTATTGATCCGTGGTAAATATCGAGCAGTATAGCGACTGCTCCAATCAATATCAAGAAGTCGGCAACGGTAGAATTAGAGAGGAATGATTCTAATTGTTCTACGGTGTTCTCAGTGAACTGAACCTGGGGGAGCCCTTGATAGCCTAATTTCTGTACAACCGCAGAAAGGTTATCAGAAATTCCAGTAATCAGTCCTATTCTAGATGCGTTTTGAGCTGTATAAGCAACGTTGTGTTCGACCATCTCATAGACCGCGGACTGATTCCACCCATGAGACTCTGCAAGCGATTCCATAAAGGCGAGAGACGCGTTAGTGACGTGTTGCTGCTCGAGTGGAGTTCCACCGATTATGTAGGGTTCTGATGGACCTATGAAACTGGAGTTTCCCATGTAGACGTAGTTGGACGATAGGGCTATGTAGGAACCTGCAGATGCGGCCATATTCCCTGGAGGAACGTAGGTCGTAATTGTGATGCTCTTTTCTGCGGCAGTCGTGTAATTGACTATTGCAAAGCCATTCGTCAGATATCCTCCTGGAGTATTCATTACTATTATGACTGGATCGTTGTTGGAAACTGCATACGACAGGACTTGTTGAAAATAGTCTTGAGCTCCTCGATCGACCTGGTAGTTGAAATTTATGATCACCAAAGAGCGAGAATCCGCGTGACTCATTGGTATGGAGAATACGACCACCAGCACAAGGAATAGTAGAACCAACAGTGCGGACTTCATCATTTATAGATTTATAATAGAGAAATAAGGATTTCTCAATTGATTTTGCTTAATCAAACAAAGCTAATGTTAAGTATTTAGGTTCGATTATCAGATCGATCATTGTGAGTGATAAACCAACCATAAACTATGGATTAGAGGGGATTTACGTTGACGAGAGTTCCATTTCTAAGGTGGACGGGCAAAATGGTAGGTTATGGTACAGAGGGTACTCCATCGAAAACCTTGCAGAATATTCGAATTTTGAAGAGGTGTCTTACCTTCTCTTGAATGGCAAGCTACCATCAAGGAAAGAATATGATGAGTTTGCTGCAAAGCTGAAGACCAGAAGGGATCTCCCTGAAGATATCAAGAACATAATCAAGATTATGGCTCCTACTGCACATCCTATGGATGTTACGAGGACCGCAGCATCGATGCTAGTGATGTTTGATAAAGACCCAAACAATAGGGATGGTGACTCCACTGCGGACAAAGTGATCACACTATTAGCTAAGCTCCCAACCATCGCTGCAGCAACGGGAAGGTTCAGGGAAAAGAAGAGTTACATCTCGCCGGACAGCACGCTCGGCCACTCGGCAAATTTCCTTTATATGCTAACAGGCAAGAAACCAAACGACTTCGAGACTAAGCTGATGGACCTCATGTTCATCCTTCACGCGGAACACAGCACAAACGCTTCCACTTTTTCTGTGCTGGTGACTGCTTCTACCCTCGCAGATGTCTATGCGGCTACAACCACAGGCATTGGAACTTTAAAAGGACCGCTTCACGGAGGGGCTGATGAGGCTGCGCTAAACATGATGAACGCTATAGGCGACCCAAATAACACGGAGAAATACATCGAAGAAGCTCTGGAAGGCAAGCAGAGAATCATGGGATTCGGCCATAGGGTGTACAAGACGTACGACCCAAGAGCGAAACTTGTCAGGAGCTATCTAGAGGAGAGCCTTACAAAGGAACCTTCTGACGAGGTAAAGAGACTCCTTCAAATTGTCTTGAGAGCAGAGAAGATGATGACTGACAAATTAGGTAAAACTAAAGGAATTTGGCCAAATATTGACTTTTTTGCAGGACCACTGTACAGAGTCTTAGGCATCGACGCTCACTTGTTCACCCCCATATTCGTAGCCTCTAGAATGTCTGGCTGGGGAGCTCATATAATAGAATACTGGCACAACAACAAACTAGTGAGACCCGTTGAATGGTACACCGGCCAACTGGATCTCCCTTACGTGCCGATTGGCGAGAGGTAGAGCTAAGACTGCAATTCTAAGGTGTGTCATCAAGAACGTGTTGTCATCTCCACTCGACTTGGTGAAAGGTTTAACTACCTTCTTTTCATAGCCCTCCTACATGGCCATATATCACGGAAGAGCGAGTGTTAAGATAAGCGGAGGAAAACTCAGGTCAAACAGACACAAGAAGAGATTTGAACTTGGTAATGAACCCACACTGACCGTACTAGGAAGTACTAAAAGGAAACAGGTAAGAGGTATGGGCGGAAACAGTAAATCAGTGCTTCTCAGCGGGAACGAAGTCAATGTCACGAATCCAAAAGATGGAGTGACAAAAAGGGTAAAGGTCCTGAACGTCAAAGAAAACATTGCAGATCCACACTTTGCTCAGAGAAACATCATCACAAAGGGTGCCATAGTGGTGACAGAACTGGGAAATGCAAGGATAACGTCTAGGCCTGGGCAGAGCGGAAGAATTAACGCAGTCCTAATCAAGAAATGAAGCGAATCCTCTGGGAAACGTATTTTGATACCTCGGTCACAAGAAAAATGGGGAGAAGGGTAAAGAAGAACTTCCCCTCCCACAAGCTGTTCGACGTACTGAAATCAATGAATTTGGACTTCAGCGTCGTGGAGGCAAAATATCCAAAGTCCCCCTCAAAACCCGTTAAAAGAATAGAAGTGGAATGGGAAGGTAGCAAAGAAGGATTAATAAAAAAAATAGAATCCAGTGTCTCTAGTGAGTCTTGACAAACTTAGCGAGAATATCCGTTAGATCCGGTTTACCGATCTCCTGAAGCTCATATTTTACGTTTATCAGGGGCTTGTTTATCTTCACGACTTTCGTGAGGTCAATTGGAGTCCCTGATACAACAACATCTGCAGGAGTTGCATTTATTGTCGCCTCTAGGTCCTTGACCTGTTTTGGAGAGTATCCCATAGCAGGCAGATAGTTGTGTATCTGTTTGTACTTCTCATAAACTCCCTTTATAGTCCCCTTCGCGTATTCCTTGGCATCTACAAGCTCTGATGCACCATACTTTATTGAGAATAGCACCGCTGCGCCGTAGCTCATTTCTCCGTGAGTAAGCGTGGGACCGTCCTCAATTGCCAGTACCTTCTTCCCTCTCACCTTTTCGGAGTCTTCACTGAAGAACGGCGATGCTCCGTCCACCACTATAGCCTTCGGGTTAAATTTTCTAATGTTGTCCCTGACTATGTTAATGTTCTCCAGAGTCGCTGTTTCTTCCTTGTTGATGACAATCACATCTGCAGACCTCAGGTTGACCTCCCCTGGATGATATTTTATCTCGTGTCCTGCCCTGTGCGGATCCGCGACTACGATCTGTAGATCGCTCTTGTAGAAGGAAAAGTCATTATTTCCTCCGTCCCACAATACTATGTCTCCTTCTTTCTCTGCCTGCCTGAGAATAGCCTCGTAGTCAACCCCCGCATATATGATGACATTCCTTTTAATGTGAGGTTCATATTCTTCTCTTTCTTCGATCGTGCATTTCTGTTTAACCAAATCATCCATCGTTGCAAATCTTTGAACTTTCTGTTCAAGCAAATTTCCGTACGGCATCGGATGCCTTATTGCGACCACCTTCTTGCCCATACCTGTGAGTATATCTTCGACTCTCCTGGTAGTCTGTGACTTTCCAGATCCAGTCCTAACTGCACATATGGATATGAGTGGTTTCTTACTTTTGACTTGAGTATCTTTTGGTCCTAGAAGGAGGTAGTTCGCTCCCGCAGCAAGGACCTCTGATCCCTTGTGCATTACGTATTCATGCGGTACGTCAGAATAAGAGAATACCACCAAGTCAACTTTCTTATCCTTTATCAGTTTCGTTAGATCGGATTCAGGGTAAATCGGTATACCCTTCGGGTACAACTTTCCTGCTAGTTCCTTCGGATAAGTCCTTCCTTCTATGTTGGGTATCTGTGTTGCCGTGAATCCAACAACGTTGTATTCCTTCCTATCCCTGAAGTACGTGTTGAAATTGTGGAAGTCACGACCTGCTGCCCCCATAATTAAGACATTTTGGGTCATATAATCTCTCTCCCTTATCGGTTGAAAAGATTTATTTTTTCCTCAGGTCTTTTACTGTATAACGGGAAATCAGAAACAGTTAAGAATGATCTTGGAATGTATTTAAGTGGTAAGCAGCCCAGAAACTTTTTATCAGAATGAGCTGAACGACTCGAGTCTGTACCAAAAGATTTCAAGGAGAATAATGACTTCATTAAGGAAGAGCGCTAGAAACGAGAGTATTGCAAAAAAATTGGCCGAGCTGTCAGAGATTGAATCCAGACACGCAGCATTCTGGGCTGAAATGATAAGAAAGAGGGGAATGACGCCTCCTCCATACAGGAAGAGAAGCCCTGGGTATTATCATTATATAGGCTTCCTGCAAAGAATATTCGGTGTGTCTTTCTTGGTCCGTTACCTTGAGAGAGGGGAGGAGGATGCTATCAGAGAATACTCTGAGTATATCGAGAAAGAATCGAGGGACGAGTGGGAAAAGGAACAGCTGAACAAGATTCTCAAAGACGAAAGGGAGCACGAGGATGCTTTCATTCAAATGAGCACAGAGTTGAAGGGAAATTCAGAATCAGTACGGGACGCAATTTACGGCATGTCGGATGGACTAATCGAGGTCCTTGCAAGTGTTGCTGGCCTCACTGGAGTTTTCATCAACAATATATTTGTAGCTGTAGGAGGCATCGTGTTCGGTGCCTCGGGGCTCGTTTCCATGACAATAGGAGCATATCTCTCAGAGCGAGCGAAAAGCCAGATAGATGCATCGAAAACCCATAGAGCAGCAACTGCAGCCGGAAATACTGCTCTATACTACTTCATAGGAGCAGTTGTCCCCATAGCACCGTTCTTTTTCTTCCAGAGATATACGGCCCTTGCAACTTCATTCGTCCTTGTTATGATAGTAGATGGAATAGTAACATCAGTTATTTCGATTCAGTCCAACGGAAGACTCGGCAAAGACCTCCTGAGATCTCTTGGACTAGTGACCCTGGGATTTGTGGCAACGTTCGCCATCGGTCTAGTCGCTCACCACTTCATCGGGTATCTTGGATGATTAACGCTTGTACTTTCCCATACTTTCTGCCTGAGCAAGTATCTTGCCTTCCATGGCTCTTAAAAGTTTATCTCTAGTAACAACCCCTTCTACATTGAGCGAACTGCTCAGTGCAAACAGTTTGAAGAAATAACGATGAAACCCATGTCCCCTTGGGGGGCAAGGTCCATCGTACCCTACATTACCAAAATCGTTTTTTCCCTGCAGATAGCCTTCAGAAGTTCTAGTTGCCTTTTCGATATTGCTCCTTAACATTGAAACATTAGGATTAATATTGAAAATTACCCAGTGAACGAATAGACCTATTGGTGCATCTGGATCCTCAACTATCAATGCTAGAGACTTTGCATCTTTTGGAGCTTCCTTAATAAATATCTGAGGCGAGTAATTCCTGCCATCACACGTGAGGTCTACAGGTATATCACCCCCATTCTTGATACCGTTTACTTCTATGTTGAGCGCCATAATAATGCATGCAAGTATCGATAGAAGTATTTTCCTTAACAGTTAGGATATATTCCGTTCTTCTATGGATTTCATTCAATAATGGTTTTATGAGGCGTCACTATTACTCAAGGTGCCAGAAGATAACTTTATAGTCACTCCCTGGGAAGTCACAGGTAAGGTCGACTACGAAAAATTGATACAACAATTCGGAACACAGAAGATATCAGAGAGCATAGTGAAGGAGATTTCTAAAATTTCTATGGGAAGGATGCACGTAATGCTTCGCAGAAACATATTTTTCTCCCACAGAGATCTCGATCTGATCTTAAGGGATTATCGGGAAGGAAAGGGTTTTTTCCTTTACACGGGCAGAGCTCCTTCACTTGGAATGCACATCGGTCATCTGGTCCCTTTCTTGTTCACCAAGTGGCTGCAAGACGTCTTCGGTGTCAACGTCTACATTGAGATAACTGACGATGAGAAATTCATGCGGAATCAAGAATACACGCTGAAACAAACTTCCGAATGGGCCTATCAGAACATTCTGGACATAATCGCTGTCGGGTTCAATCCGGACAAAACTTTCATCTTTAAGGACACAGAATACATAAGAAACATGTACCCCCTGGTAACTGCAATTGCAAAGAAATTGAATTTTTCTCAGGTAAAGGCCACTTTCGGGTTGGATGCTTCGTCCAACATAGGCATCCTGTTTTATCCCGCTATACAGATCGTACCTACAATGTTCGAAAAGAAAAGATGTTTGATTCCTGCTGCTATAGATCAAGACCCATACTGGAGATTACAGAGAGATCTAGCGGAATCCCTCGGATTTCACAAAGCAGCTGAGATACACAGCAAATTCCTTCCTCCACTCGCAAGCTCGGATGGTAAGATGAGTTCATCAATACCGGAATCGGCAGTCTATCTATCAGATTCCCCAAAGACTGTCGAGAAAAAAATTATGAAGTATGCCTTTTCAGGGGGTCAGGCCACGACTGAGCTTCAGAGGAAACTTGGGGCTAACTTGAGCGTGGACGTACCGTACCAGTGGCTCTATTACCTCTTTGAGGAAGATGATGACAAAATGCAAAAGATCTCCAACGAATATTCAAGCGGAAAGATGCTAACTGGAGAAATCAAGAAGATTCTTGCACAAAAAGTCAACGAGTTACTGGATGAACACAGGAAGAGGAGAGAGACAAGCGAAAAGGAGTACTCTAAATTCCTCTATGAAGGCAAACTGGCAAAACAAATGTGGGAGAAGATTCACTTCTAGGCGTTTTTGGATGATAGCAATTGATTATGACTAGACTTCCTTTCTCTTCATCGTCCTAGCAAACTCCAGGTACTCTTTCAGAGATTCTGGGTTTGCCATTGAACCTATATTCATTGCCTTTTCAGGAGGAAATCCCATTAGTAGTTTTTTCAAAGGCACCTCCATCTTCTTCCCATTAATTGTCCTAGGTACTTGCGATACTCTGATGATCTCGTCAGGTACATGCCTCGGTGAAAGACCTACCTTCAGTCTCTCTACTATTTTCCTCCTGATCTGATCAAAATCTTTTGACCGGTCAGTAACTACAAAGAGCGGCATGTAGTACTCTCCTCCTTCCATTTCTATCCCTACAATTATGCTGTCCTTAATCTCGTCAATTCCGTCTAGGACCCCGTAAATTTCCGCTGTCCCAATCCTTATTCCCTTCCTCTTTAGAGTAGAATCTGAACGACCGTATATAATGGCAGATCCCTCTGTGGTAAGGTACAGCCAGTCCCCATGTCTCCAAATTCCTGGGTACTTAGAAAAATATGTCTCCTTCAATTTTTCACCATCATCGTTCCAAAGAAAGATGGGCATTGAAGGCATAGGTTTCCCTATAACTAGCTCCCCCACCTGTTCTATTACGGAATTTCCATCATCATCGAATGAATGAACATCTGCTCCAAGGTCTATGCACTGTAATTCTCCTTCGACAACAGGAAGACAGGGGCACCCTCCAAGAAAAGCGGTGCAAAGATCCGTCCCCCCACTGATTGAAGCAAGCCACACATCCTTCTTTATGCCCTCATATACATATCGAAACGCTTCTTTCGAAAGAGGGGAACCAGTCGAAGCTATCGCAAAGAGATTTCTTAGAGGATATCTGTCAATTACCCTTACTTTCTCTTTCATCATGTAGGAGAGATATGCGGCGCTCGTGCCAAAGAAAGAGATTTTATTTTGATCCGCGATCTTCCAGAGAGAATAGTCATCTGGATGAGTCGTGCTTCCATCGTAAAGAACGGCTGTCGCTCCCGTCGCGATCGAGCTTACGAGAACATTCCACATCATCCATCCTGTGGTAGTATACCAGAAGAATCTTTCCCCTTTGTTCATGTTGTAGTGCAGTCCTAGAAGTTTCAGATGCTCCAGCAGAATGCCTCCCTGGCTGTGGACTATTGCCTTGGGAGGCCCCGTGGTCCCTGAGGAATAGAGTATCCACAACGGATGATCAAATGGGACCCTGTCAAAAATAGGATCCTTCCTATCATTGACTATTGAGGCAATTGGTATAGAGTCACGTATCCTTTTCCGATCGGCATCCCCGAGTATGATCACCTTCTTGATACTTGGGATATTTTCAACGACCTTTTTTGTGACCTCGGTTTTGTCGAACCTTTTTCCATTGTAAGTATAGCTATCGGGTGCAAACAGTACCTTCGGAGTTATTTGCTTAAATCTGTCTAGAATTGCCTCTGGACCGAAGTCTGGTGACGAGCTAGACCAGATTGCTCCTAATGCGGCGGTCGCGTAGAGCGCTTCCATTGCCTCAGGGACATTTGGCAGAAATGAAGCTACTCTGTCCCCTCTTTCTACCCCCAAATCCGCCAGAAAACTTTGAATTGCCCCAGCTTCGTGCATGAATTCCGTTCTCGAAACCGTTCTCTTTTCTCCAGATTCGTTAAGAAAAATAACGAGCTCTTCCTGATCCGCAAGGGTCAAATTGTTTTCTGCATAGTTTAGCTTCAGCCCCTCGAACCAGCGAGTTCCTGGCATCCTGTCTGAGCTCATCACTCTTGTATATTCTCCCTCACTCTTTATCTTAAAATAATGAAGAATAGATTCCCAGAAGTCGGATGTGTTTTGAGTCGACCATCTTCTGAGTTCCTCGTAACCCTTGAACTCTTTCCCGTAAGTAGCATTAACCCAGTCTCTGTACTTCTGTAAGTTTGATCTTTCACAGAATTTTTCAGATTCCCAGAGGATGTTTCTATCTGTCACAGACGTTCAAAGAATATTCGACAATGAATTATATTCCTTTCTGAATACTGCCAATCTGTTCAGTGATAGATTCCCTTCCCTTGTTCTTTAAGGTATGGAGCTCTGAGCTCTTGAAGACTCCGTATTCTGTAATGTATCCAGTTACGTACTTGTTAGGTGTTACATCAAAAGCGGGGTTGTAAGCCATGGACTCCTTTGGGGGAATGAGCACTCCCTTTACCTCCTTAACCTCTTCTTCAGGTCTAACTTCTATCGGAATACCTCTTCCATTTTCTATACTGAAATCAAAAGTGCTCAGGGGAGCAGCAACATAGAAGCTTATTCCATTTTCCTTCGCAAGAACCGCTTTTTCATAAGTACCAATCTTGTTTGCAAAGTCCCCATTTCTGGTAATCCTGTCTGCCCCGACTATCGCAAGATCAACCTGCCCCCTTTCCATCAGGAATCCTGCAGCGTTATCAGCAATCACTTTGTGGTCTATTCCCTCCTGCACCAGCTCCCACGCGGTGAGCCTTGCCCCCTGCAGTCTTGGACGGGTTTCATCAACCCATACGAAAGGTTCTTTCCCACTCTCTTTCGCCATTCTTATTGGAGACAGGGCAGTACCATAATCTACTGATGCCAGGGCTCCTGCATTGCAGTGAGTCAGTATCTTCTTATTTTTGCCAATGAGTCCGTTACCATTGACCCCAATGAGGCGAGACCTCTCGACTATTGAGTTTGCGTACATTTCGGCATACTTCTTTGTTTCTTCTTCGTGTTCAAGCACGAAGTCAACCGCGAAGAAAAGGTCGTTGGCTGTTGGCCTCGCAGATTTTATCACTTTTCCGGCCTCTCTAACGTCCATACCAAGTGCCTTTGCCTGGGCAACGCCGTAAGCAGCTGCAGCTCCGATCGATGGCGCTCCCCTTACGGTCATATTCTTGATCCCCTCAAATAGCTCCTTCGTGTTTCTGACATCGACAATCCTAAAGGTCTCTGGCAAGACCCTTTGATCTATCATCTTGATAACAGGTTCCTCATACCACACTGCCTTGATGCTGCTCACCTTACCGTTCAGATTTATCTTCATAACTCCGCAACTGCAAAGGATTAATTTAATCTTTGTTTCATTTGAAGACAAAGGTTTTAACTACAAAACCATCTGTAATTGTGGAAATCCCTTGGACCGAGAAATACAGACCCGCTCTTTTGAGCCAGCTTAGGAGAGAGAAAGCTGTGGAGACTATGATTTCTTGGGCCAAGAAGTGGGAAGAAGGGATTCCCTTAAAGAAGGGGCTCATTATTTATGGAGCACCAGGAACTGGGAAAACTTCTTCTGCAATTGCACTGGCAAAGGAAATGGACTGGGAGTACGTAGAGTTTAACGCGTCTGATATTAGATCAAAAGATGCGATAGAGCAGAACGCAATCAAGGGGTCTTTTTATTCTTCAATATCGGACGAAAGGAACAGAAAGAAACTCATTGTGATGGACGAAGTTGATTCCCTTTATGAGAAGAACGTAGAGGGATCAGATGTAGGAGGGAAGTCAGCAATTGCGAGTCTTCTGGAAAAGACTCTCAATCCAGTCATACTCATTGCGAATGATTTCTATGCACTCCGCTCAACGGGTGCAGGGAAGACGATAGTTGATAGGTGCGAACAAGTTGAATTCAGAAGGTACATGAAGTCTCAGATCGTCAGCGTGCTAAAGGAGATACTCCAGAATGAGGGTATCTATGCGTCATCTGACAAACTGAATGAGATAGCTGATAATGCAAATGGAGACATGAGGGCTGCAGTTAATGACCTGCAGGGAATTGGGGAAGTTTATGAGGCTGAAGAGAGAGATCTTACGCTAAGTGCTTACACGGTTATCAACGACATACTGCACGGGCATCAGAGAGACATACGACGTACGAGAGCAGAAATAATGAACATAGGAATGGACCCTAATGATTTCATACTTTATCTACTGGAGAATGTGTACCCTCTCCATTCTAGGGTAGACGATTTCGTATTGGCTCTCAAGAACATAAGCAGGGCTGACCTCTTCCTTGGAAGAGTAGGGAAAAGAATGGATTATTCCCTGTGGTCTTACGCTAACGATTTCATGTCCTACGTCTCAATATTGAATCTGAAGAGTGATAAATATGAGAAATTCGCTTTCCCCTCGCTGATAAGAAATATGGCGTCCTTGAAGAAGTACAGAGCAATAAGGAAGAACTTTTCAATGGCGATGGGAAGGTACGTCCACAAGTCTTCATCCTTCATGAATAGGGATTCTATCCTTTACATATATTACCTTCTTCAAAAAGACGAAGAATTTAGAAAAATGATAGAAGAAAAAACAGATCTGGATGTGGAAGAAGTGCTTTCACTGGATCTATGATACCTTTCTCCTCAGTGCCTTCAGTGTTCCAGAGACTAAGTCTATGTTCACGTTCAATCTTGAGGCAATATCCCTGAGGTAGCCCAATTGGTGGTGTCTTATTCTTAATGCAGTCATCCCGTTGTAGTTTACAACCCTTGAATCCTCCAGGAGCTGCACGATCTTCTTCAACTTCTCTGGGGACGGGTTGCTGAAGTGAACGTATCTCCTTCTGCCCGTCTTTTGCCTGACGGTCATTTGACTGCTGTTATCTTCTCCAGGTCCTTCTTGAGAATCTTGACGGCTTGTGAAATCTCTCCCTTCTCTTTTGCTCCTGTACAAACTACCTTTCCGGAGCCGAATAAAAGGAGAACGACCTTGGGTTCCTCTATCCTGTAAACTAGCCCAGGAAACTGTTCCGGCTCGTACTCCACATTTTCCAGTCCCAGAGACATTGCGATGTTCGTGAGGTTGAGTTGCATGTTTAAGTCATAGACTGCAACTATGTTTTGCACGACTATATCGGGGTTACTGTTGACGGCTATGCCCGTTTTCTTCAATTTGTCCACTATAGTACTTATTGTCTTGTTAACTGAGTCAATAGTTTTGGCTCCGGTGCAGTTTACCTTACCTGACCTGAATATCAGAACCGCAGTTTTAGGCTCTGAGAGCCTGTAAATCAATCCTGGGAACTGTTCCGGCTCGTACTCCGATCCCTCCAGCGCAAGTGCTATCTTGCTGAGGTCCAGTTTATCAGCTAGTGAAGTTGATGCAACTATGTTTTCGATTGCTATGTTTTCTTCGTCTGCCATAATTTTCGCAGTTTATATATAGTGTATATAAATAGTTAATTGTAGTAAAAGGTCAAATTGTTAGTATCCTGCTCATATGCCGGACGGTACTTTGAGCGAGATCTAACTCCAATAGCATCCACCCCATTTCTTTTGCTGGGCTTTGATAACTTTGACAGATATCTTCTATAATCAAGCATTCCGAACTACCTCTTACTCAACTGGAGCATCCCGATTAATTGGAACCATCATTGGACTCGTATAACCATTACATTTTTAATCTACCATAGAAAGGAGCGATTCACTACGTTCATTAGCAAATTTTAACATAGTTTGGGCTTATGTAGAAATAGAGAGTGCAGTGGTAATGGTTGAAAGACTCAGAGGCTTTAGAGACTTCTATCCGGAGGAGCAGGAGGTAAGGAGCGAAATATTCAGGATCATGAAAGAATCGTGCATGCAGTTCGGATTCAGAGAGATAGGAGCACCTTCTGTTGAAAGCGTAGACCTATTCGCAAACAAATCGGGCATGGAAATAATGAATCAAATGTTTTCATTCAAAGACAAGGGAGGGAGAGATATTACCCTTATCCCTGAGTTCACGCCTACTCTTTCCAGAATGGTAGCTGCAAGGAAAGACTTGGTGAAACCACTGAAATGGTTCAGCATCGAAAAATTTTGGAGATACGAGGAACCCCAGTCCGGAAGACTCAGGGAGTTCTATCAATTGAACGCGGATATACTTGGGAGCGAGAGCTATCTGGCTGACGCTGAGGTCCTATCCCTGGGTGGCTACATTTTGAAAAAATTAGGAATTGGGGAAATCACCAAATTAAGAGTTAGTTCGAGAATACTAATAGACAGACTAATCGAAAAATTCCTTCCCGGCAAAAAGGAAGAAGTTTACTATATTCTGGACAGGTGGTCAAAGTTCACAATCGAGGAAAGAGAGTCCTACGCGAGGGAAAAGTCACTCGATATGGCCATCCTGTTGTTATTTTCCAATGGGAAAATTCTGGATGAAGTAAGTGACCCCGAGCTAGAAAGCTTGTTCAAAGTACGTGACTATGTGAGGTCTTCGGTGGGTTTGGAAGTGGACATTGACCTAAAGATAGTTAGAGGAATAGCCTACTATACGGGATGCGTCTTCGAGGCATCGGACAAAGAAGAAAAGCTGAGGTCCATCCTTGGCGGGGGTAGATATGATAACGTCATAGCACAGTTAGGCGGGGATTCAACTCCAGCTACTGGATTTGCAATGGGCGATGCAGTACTCGAAAATATTCTGAAGGCAAGTGGACGGTGGATTCAAAAGAAGGAACTGAGGGTTTTTATGGCACCAGTAGATCGGCAAGGTAGAGATTTTGCAGTGACAGCATCGTCAGTACTGCGAGACCTAGGTCTGAACGTAGATCTTAACGTTACTGAGAGGGGAATAAGTAAACAACTAGATTATGCAGCTAAGATGGGATACGAGTACGTCATAGTGGTTGGCGATAACGAGGTAAGGAAGCGGTCTATATCTATCAAGAACATGACCACTGGCCAACAGAGGGAAATCGAACTCAAAAATGCAGGTGAAATCCTGTCCGTGATCAAATAATTCTTCCATGAAAGAGACAAAATCAAGAAACTTTTATAGTTACTAACTGATAACCAAATACAGATGGACTCCCTTGAGGACAAAATCGTTCACAGGAAAATAGGGAGAAATACAAATCTCACCGTAAAGGAAATCTTAGACATGGTGGAGGAAGTCAGGAAAGAATACCCTGAGAGAGAGGTTTTCTTTGATGGCGATGAATTCGCAATCTGCTCTAGGAAGAAGAAGAGACAGACCTTTCCAGTCTGATCGGAATCTCGTCTAGCATCTTACTGGAGTCCATAAGTCTGGTGATCTTCTCTATCATAGCAGTAGTTTCTTTGTCCCCTTTGAATTCACCTATAGTCTCGTTCAGAATCGAGTAAGCGGTGTTTAGGTACTTACCAGAAGATCCGTACATCCTCATTCCCCTGTATGAAGTCAACAACTCGATTGCAACTATTCCCTTTACGTTTCTGACTATCTGTCTAAGTTTTCTGGTAGAAGTTCCTCCCATGGAGTTGTGGTCCTCTTGATTTGCAGATGTTGGGATATTGTCAGCAGATGATGGGTATACCAACACCTTGTTTTCATTGCATAATGACGCAGCAACATACTGGGGAATCATAAGTCCAGATTCAACTCCAGGCTTGTCCGCCAGGAAGGGTGCCAGTCCAGAGAGTGACTTGTCGAGCATTCTGAACGTTCTTCTTTCAGAAATATTTCCCAGTTCAGTAAGGGCGATAGAAAGGTAATCGGCAGCAAAAGCCAGTGGTTCACCGTGGAAGTTGCATCCCGATGTCATCTCCTCAAGAACCAAGGGATTGTCTGTTGCTGAATTCAACTCCGTTTTGACAATCCCTTTTACGTAGTTCATAGTCTGAAGAACGGATCCAAGGACAGTAGGAATGCACCTGAGAGAATAGGCATCCTGTACCTTTGACTCCGTCCCGTTCCTTATTCTTTCACTTCCTTGGATAAATGTCTTGAGAGCTTGAGCCACTATTCCATGCTCTGCGTGCGGTCTCGCTTCAAATAGACCACAATCGAGGGCTCTCTCAGTCGCACTCAGAACGTGCATTGACATGCCTGCCGCAATGATCGCGTGCTTTAGCAGGCTCTGGGAATCGGCATATCCTAAGGAGAGGTTGGCAAGCATATACGATGTTCCGTTGATGAGAGAGATTCCTTCCTTTGCTTCCAGGCTAATAGGCTTCAGTCCTCTTTTTGAGAGTGCCTTTATAGAGTCCTCCACTCCACCATCTTCAATCACTCTACCTTCTCCGATGAGGGTGAGCACTAGATGAGCTAACGGAGAAAGATCACCAGATGAGCCTACGCTTCCCTTTTCCGGGACAAATGGTACGACATTTGCATTTATCATGTCAACCAACGCTTGGATCAGCTCGGGTCTAACTCCAGAATATCCTTTGCTCAGCGAGTTTGCCCTAACAATCATCATCGCCCTTACTGTCCTGACATCCAATGGTTCTCCAAATCCAGCTGAATGAGACCTTATAAGATTGGACTGAAGTTCCCTAATCTTGTCCAAACCTATTCTTTCGCTGATTAGATCGCCAAAACCTGTCGTTACCCCATATATAGGTTTGCCGGAATCTATAAGACTTTCAACCTTTTCACGGCTCGACTTGACGCGCTTCAAAGCACCTTTCGAGATAGCAACACTTTCCATCCTATCGGATGCTCTTACAACTTGATCCAAAGTCAGGTCATTGCCTGTGAGTATAATCATAACTTGAGATACTTGTCGGGAATAAATAATGATACATTTCTGAGTCTAATGTTTGATTTTAGTTGTATTTAAATTGACAATCTAATTTGTGATCACATTCCCACACTCTTCGAGATAAGAATCAGAAGAACTAAGTATGATTCCACCTATCAGTTAGGTTGTTGCGTAATGACTGGAACTAAAAAAGGTCGCCCACAGAAAGACTCCCCAGCGTCTCGGCAAATAGATAGAATAATAAAGAACGCAGCAGACTGGAGAGGTGACGTAATGGCCGATATACGAGAAAGGATCAGGAAAGTGGATCCATGCATAGTAGAAGAGGTTAAATGGAAGAAACCAAGTAATTTGTTGGGGATTCCAGTGTGGTCGTACAATGGAATAATTTGTTTTGGGAACATCCTAAAAAATTCGGTGAGGTTGACCTTTCCAAAAGGTGCTTCTATAGAAGACTCTGAAAATTTTTTCAATACTCGTCTGGACAGCAAATCTGTACGTGCCATTGACCTTAGCGAGGGAGATGATATAAAAGAGAAGGCACTTAGATCGGTCATTCTTCAGGCAATAATGTTAAACATAGAAAAGCACGAACACAAGTGATTTAGATGACCCGATAAACGGACCAAATGGCGATTATCAATCCTCTTCTGTTAGAACAGTAATCCTATAAGTTGAGTCTGTCAAAAATAATAAAATATGGTAGTAGGCGGTAATCGAAACCTCGCAAGAATTTGTAGGTTAAAATGTATTTGAAGTTTAAGTTGAATCCGATTCATAATTCCTTTGCGTGGAATGTGCAAGTATTAAACATGGTTCTTTGTAATGTCAGAAGTCATATTCTTCCTCTAATACCAATTGGTGTTCCAAACCCGAGAACTTATTTTAACTTATTTTGCAGGGTGAAGGGTTTTACAAGAGGCATTCCTGCTATTCTACGCAACATGCCATTTTGGATATGTCTCTGATGAATGACTGGGCCGCCAGCTTTATCCCCTCAGATATGGAAGGGAAAATGTGACTTGTTGCAATTATGTCATCAATTGTGTAACCGTTCTTGACGGCATATGCACCTTCTGTTATTATGTCTGTGGCATTTGGCGCAATGATATGCATTCCGACTACCCTGTTGTCCTTCGGGTCTACAGTGATCTTTATGATGCCTTCGGTTTCTCCCATGATGCTTGCCTTTGTAAGGTTCTCCAGGGAGAACACTCTACTGGAACATGATCCGTTCTTCTTCGAGAACTCGCTCTCTGTCATTCCTACACCCGCAACCTGGGGATTCGCGAATACTGCCCATGCCGTCGAGTCGTAATCGATCTTTAGGTCTTCGCCGAACATGTTGCTCACGGCTATGACGCCTTCTCTTGCCGCAAGAGTTTCAAGAAACATTTTTTTGGAAACACAGTCTCCTGCGGCGTAAATTCCAGGAGCGGATGTCTTCATTTTATCAGAAGTTATTATTTGTCCTCTTGAATCAGTGTCAACACCTGCAACTTCCAAGTTCAGATATTCTGTGTTGGGTTGCCTTCCCGTTGCAACAATGATTTCCTGGACCTCTATTTTCTCCTTTCCTTTGTGTGTTATGACTTCGATTGATTTCCCTCTTCCTGATGAACTTACTGCGCTAACTCTTGCCCTCAGGAAGAATTTCATACCTTCCTCCTCCAGGTGCTTTTTCATGACAGAACCAATTTCAGGTTCAGTTTGTGGAAGAAGGGTATCTAAGGCCTCTATTACTGTAACCCTCGATCCAAAATGGAGGAGTGCCTGTCCAATTTCAAGACCTATGGCCCCTCCACCTATTATTGCAACTGATTCAGGAAGATCGTTGAGTTCCCATATGGTGTCGCTTGTGAGAAATCCCGTTTCCTTCAAGCCTTCAATGTTTGGGATTGCAGGATGTGATCCGGTTGCAATCAGAATGTTCGATCCCGAGACCATTGCAATTTCATTTCCTTCAGGGTCATACAACTTTATGGTCTTTTTATCCACAAATTTTCCGAAGCCGGTGAAGAGTTTAACGTTACTGTAGTTTTCAATCACCTTTACATATTTCGAGTCCCTGGCTTGCGCAACATAGGATCTCAGACCATTCATGACTTCTGAAAAGTCATATTTCACTTGTGTAGTGTGTATTCCTGCCATCGTGGGATGTTCTGGCTTGAAAACAGAATGTGATGCCTCAAGCAAATACTTGGATGGCACGCATCCAACGTTCACGCATGTTCCACCGAGAGGTCCAACACCAATCATGGCGATGGACATCTGGCCATTGCTCATTTCGGAGGCCTTGATTGTGGCTGAAAAAGCTGCTGCACCCCTTCCGAGAATCAAAAGATCAAATTTCTGAGTATTGCCGTCCAAGTTCATTCACCAGTTCACTGATCTTCAATAGTGGCCCTGTAATGGGAAGGTTTTGTAAAAACCCCGTTCTTCAATAGCATCTCAGGGTTTACCTTTTCAGGATCTATGACCACATCTCCAACACCGTCCTTCAGTGATACTCTTACATCAAGAACGCCATCCTGGTTCTTGAGACCCTTTGTAACAGTGGCAACACAATCATCGCACGTCATTCCATATATCCTCAGTTTCACTCTCTCTGATTCCATATATATGGATCGCAAGAGCGTATTTATACGAGAAAGTAAACTTTTTTTTACTTATATCGGCTCAAGACTTGACAAGGTGCGGTCGATGGGATTTAAGGAGGATAGAAGATTACAAAACAAGAACAAGGCCTGCATGATCGAATATATGGGAAAGACTGTATGCATTGACCCCTCTTTGCCATTTTTAGACCTTATAGGTAAGAAATACACGATGATGATTCTAGGTGTGATAGGCAATAGGGGGAACAGAAAGAATTTCAATGAAATAATCAGAGATATTCCATTCTCAAGCACTACAATAATTTCCAGAAGACTAAAAGAACTTCAGAGCTTTGGGTTAATCCAGAGAAATAAAGGAAGCCATGGTGTATACTACTCACTAACTGATTTCGGAAAAAACGTGAGGAAGAGTTTGCTGCCTTTACTGAAGATGGTTGAAAGCACTTTACAGGAATGAGCGACTGGTCTTTGGATCGTGGAGAGGCACAGATCTGAACAAAATTTTAGGTGCATATATGTAAGGATTAAATTTTTCTGTTTTAATCCAGCCATCATTATGCGTCAGATATTATTGCAATTCTTACTACTCTAATAGTTTCCTCTTGCAGGTAACTAATGACCCGATAATCTCCAACCCTTAGCCTAAAGTATGCGTATTTGGTTTTAGAGAGTTTCTTGGTATCGTGCCTGTTAAAGCTGTTTTGGCGGTCTTCAGAAATGTCATTCAACTTATTCCTTCTTCTATCTTGCTATTTCTCATCTAAGGCTTAAACTCCTTGGAGGCTATTGCTGAGATAAGGATATAATGTATTGTCAAGAGGTATAAACTCCCGTGACAGCTGTCTGTCAAGTTCGATGAAAAGCACTGCCTTCTTGTCAATTTCTACAAGGTTTTCTATGACTTCATCACAAGTCTGGCCTTCCTTTCCAAGTTTTGAGCCTGTATCTTGTCTCTTTGGAAACTCGAATAGCAATTCGAACCTTATTACATTAATGCTACAACTGTTTACGAGAATTATTCATGATTATGCATAACGCATAATAGCATCCTAGCTCGTTTCGAAATATCAAAAACTAGAGGAGAATGGACCGGTCGGGATTTGATTAATGTATTAAACGAATACCTCTAGTGGTCGGTGAATCCTCTGAAGTAAGTAAATGCAGAGAGATTCCTTCTCTTGTCGCAGGTCTATCCGTATCCGAATTTACCGGAGCCTACATGTACCTGCCATCGGTCATGAGGCACTAAAGGCACCTTAGATGGGTCGTAAGATCCAACTATGTACACAAATTTAAGTTTCATAGGATCACAAATCGAGTTACGTTTTTCGCACTCAACATCTTCTAGTGGCAATGGCAATAATTCGTTCTATAGTGCTTTTCTCTATGATCGGGACTCCTGGGAACTTAAGTTGTATTGCTCTTGCCTTAGCTGGATCTTCGGAGCTGTCCATTATGGTAAAGGCTAGTGATTCATCTATTACTACGGCACATCCCTTATCAGTAATCTGTTCGAATCCGTCGATAATTTTGGCGTCGTGTTCATCTAATTTTCCACTCTTAACGGAGCTCAATTTGATCGCTCTGTACTCAATTAATTTGATACGATTCTTGGAATCTGGTGGATCGTAAGTAGGTTTTAAAATGCAAACTAACCTAACGCTTACACCACTTTTGGTGATATTCTTTGCCATCGATGCTATATGCTCAATATATGAATTCGGGTAGCTTCCGATCATAAAAAAACTATTGGATGCAGAATTTGCTAAATTCGAGAGTTGTATCCTTATAGCGCCTCTCCCACGAACAATCCAGGCCAACGGATTGTCTTTTTCCGTGTTTTCAAGAAACCCTGATTTGTAAAACTGAACTATTTTTTCAACAGATTTCCTTTTTTCCTCGACAATCAATGAGAGGATCTTTTCTATGTCGTTTAGCTTAAACAAAACTGGACGTCCTGGCTGAATTTCGACAAATCCTGAATTAGCAAGTCTTTCTACAGTTTCGTATATTTTATTTCTTGGAACATGCGTTTCGTGGTGAATATCTGATGCACTCGCAACACCAATAGTGATCAGGCATTCTATGATCCTAGCCTCGTTTTCAGACAAGCCTATTTTTGCAAGATTTTCTTGCACTTCTGTCATTGTTACCCCCTAGGTAACGAATTTATAATAAGGTATCTAAACATATCTGTAAGAAACGGTCGGGTAATAAAATGGATAATAACGAAGGAAAATCTACAAAACCCCTTGAACATAGAAAAACAAACACTATCGCGAATATACGAAATGTAATCTTTTTCCTTCTTGCATTGTTGACAGTACAGTTCGAACTTGGGATGACAGTAAATCTCGATGTGAGTTTACCGGTGAAAAATCTTGGAGCCTTGCAGTCATTAATATATTTTGGAGATCACTTTGGTTTAGTACTGGCGCATATCATCAACGGAACCGCCATTCTAATTACTTCGCTGGTTTTTCTTGTTTTTTCTTTTAAAACTCACTTTCTGTCATTTAGAATATTAGCGATTCTAATTCTTGGCTTTGTATTGGATGCAATAATAAATGGAATTCTGTTCCTTATGTCTGGGCAATACTTTGGTTGGTCTATAGGGATGGCAATGGATGCGGTCTTCGTGCTCATAGTCTCTTCAGTAGCTATGTATTTCGTAGGAAATACTATTCAAAGCGAAAGGACAGGAGAATGAAACCCAACAAATCGTATTGCGTGTTGCCCCGTCCAGAAATGGACCGGTCGGGATTTGATTAATGTTTTAAGGGAATATTCTCGACGTCATCTGAAAAGTCAATAACCCTTAATTTTTTTGACCGCTTCTACTATATTTTTCATCCACTCCTCGGTTCTACTATTCTTGAATTCAATATGCAATATTTTTTTATTTGTCAATAATCGAGCTGCTTCTTGTTTGTAAGACTCGCCAATAACACACTTTTTTATTTCCCACCCATTTACATTGCGAATTACGTTTAAGCATTCTTCAATTTGTTTGATAGCTTTACTTGCAGCATTGCTGTCCACTTTTCCTTTACACTCTATTATCCAGAGATGTTTGCTCTTGGAGGACTCTATTAGTATTACATCGCATCTGTGTTCACCACTTCCTTTCGGTTTACATTCGGGTCTATCGTAAAGAAATGAGACAATCCCGTTATTTGCATAGACATGACATTCATTCGACAATGAAATCACCATGTTATGTTTCTAAAAGGAGTTTGTTCATTACCCTCCCAATTGTTTCTATTTCTTCGATTTCCCCCTTTTTATTAATGTTAAGGGGGCTAGTAAGGCCCTCGTTCAACAAATAAACTCTCAATATCTTGCTTTTATTATCTTTAGATAAATGTGCTAATCTCATCACAAAATAATCGCTGTGTGTACTAACCAATATAGTTTTATTTCTTTCTTCGACAAGGTTCCAAAGGTATTCGGCAACCTCAACCTGTTTGTTGGCGTGTAGATTTATTTCAGGCTCTTCGATTAGAAGAGCGTTGTTAAGATCAGATTCCGCTAGAACAACCAGTGGGATCAGTTGCAAAGTTCCGGAAGATATCAGATGTAAGGGTAAACTGTTTTCACCCAAACTAAAGTTAATGAAAAATGGTAAATTAAAATCCAGAGTTAAATTACCCATAATTAAATTAGAAGCGTCTTTAGAGATCTCTTTCTTACTTGTCGTTATGAACTGGATAGCACCGAGGTAATTTGACATAAATTCTATGAGTGATAGCTTACTGGCTTGACTTGGTTGCACTTGAGGCGGAATAGGAAATAAGTTTTGTAAACCCCTAGATTTCGCAAGGTCTTCTATAATGTTTGGCATGGTCACAAGAACCGATAACCTTTCAGTGGGTATGAGAACGCTTCGTAATTGCTGCGATTGGGATGAACTGCCGTATGAACCACCACCACTTCCCATGAAATTAACTGTAAATCCTTTAACATAGTTTATTAGAAAGTCACGATAAGGTATGAATTCAACTGAAGGATCCTTGTCGTGTGAAATGGTAATGTTTATTTTCATTTGTTCAAAGTAGGCTGTTATTCTTGCTCGGTCTCCTCCGAATCGAATAAGATTTTTAGGGGCTGTCTGAAAATATCGGAAGAGTTGATCATAAACATTTCCTAAACCAAAGTTCTGTTGATTTCCTATTCTGCTAATATTCTCAATAACATAATCAACAACTTGTTTGATGTTGTCTTCCGGATATTCTGACATGTTTATGCTTATTGGATATCCTTTATTTTCCTTTTTAACCAATATCTCTTGCACGGCCCTGAAAACACCGTGTGAAATTGTAAATATGTATGTAGTGGAGACAAAAACCATCAGTCTGTCAACAAGATTTATTATGAATGTTTTTCCGGAGGAATTAGGACCTATTATAGCTGTGAAGTCCCCCAATTCTATGTCTGCTTTTTCTATTGGGCCGAAGTTCTCGATAAGTAATCTGACTAGTTTTCTCTTTGTAGGTTTCACACTATTTCCTCCCTGACTTTTCATTATTGCCAAGTAAGCTATAGCTAATAACTATTACTTTTTTGTTGCCCCTATTTATACTATGATAAGTGTTTGGTTTCTTGTCAACATTGCACAAAAGTTAATTTTCGCCTACCTTTTTCCAAAAGGTATGGTCGCAGTGCTGTGTGATTATTTAAGATGGAGGGAAAAACAGTGCAAACATATTTATATATTCCATTCCTTTACTTTTTGTGATAGCAATGATCGGTGGAACAGGCGCGCAAACAGATCCATAAATCCCTATAATAGTAAGGTGGCATTTGGCTTATGGGTTGCTATAGGCCAAGGAGCCTTAATGCCTCGATAGTTATGAGGGTTACCGTTAATACTAACAGGAGTCTTGTGAGGTTTTTGACCTTTGCATTGAGGTTCGTTTGAGTCTCAGTGTGAACAATTACCCTTATGGAAGATGTTTTTTCCTTAAGACTTTCAAAGTTCTTGTCGATGCCTAAAATCCTTTTGGAATTTTCGAATTGCATCCTATAGGAATAAGCCCAGGTCCTTATCTCTAGGTCGTAAAAATCATCTAAGTCCCTCAACAATTCATCCTCGTTTTTTGAAAGGACTTCTGGATTAGGCTCACTGTGCTCGAGTGTAAAATAGTAGGAATTTTTTAACGTGGTCAGAGCAGAAAGAGATTGAATTATACATAGCGTCTTAAATAATTGCGCATAACTGTTTTAGCTCACTGTTCGGTCTGAAATGCCTGTCGAACTCACTTTGAAGGGCACTTTTCAAATCATTGAGCATCTGGAAATACCTGTTGTGTGTTGCATGTCTCTTTATGGTTTTCCAGACTCTCTCTATTGGATTCAGTTCAGGTGAATATGGAGGAAGAAACAGCAGATCCGTTCCTGTAAGAAATGCATAATCGGTGATTATGCCGGCATGATGATAAAGTGCATTGTCCAGTGCAAAGACACTGTGTGGAAATATTCTGCGGGCAAGGGATAGAAATTCGAGAAAGGTGAAGGCGTTGTATCTCTCAGTGATCTGTGTAATGAGCCTTCCGTCGGAAATCCTTACAGCTCCGAATACGCTTATGCCCTTTCTGTTGGGTTCCTGAAGCACAACAGGATCGGATTCTTCTGGAGGATACCACGCCCTTATTCTGGTGCCATGCTGATAGAAATGACACTCATCCATGAAGACAATTGATTTTCCTTCCATAAGAAGGGCTAGGAGTTTTTTTGAAATTCAACTTTCTTCTCCGCGTCTCCCTTTGCTATAAGGGGTCTTAGCTTTCTCAACCTAAATCCAAGTTTATGAAATATTCTCTGGCACTGTCTTGTTCCAATATCCATGTCATATCTCTTCTTTATGTGATGGCTGAGAAGCTTTCCGTCCCAGAGGTTCCGTGAATACCCCAGATCCATGGGGTTCTTCCTGAGATCTAGGGATATGCTCTCCATGATGTCTGATAACCTGGGGGGTCTTCCTGATCGCATGGGTTCCCTAAGCCCCTCGAATCCCTCCCTGAGAAATGTGTTGACCCAGTTCTCTATGCTTTTTGGACTGTTTCCAATCACACTGGAAACGCCGTACGGGCTCATGCCATTGGCCACAAGCAGGATTCCATGGAGCCTGTGGTCGTACTTTGATTCATCGCTGCGTCTTATCTCTCCTATTATTTCCTTCTTCCTGTCATCCGAAATTCTAAGCCTCTTCATGGTACAAACAATGAGTGAATGTATTTAAACTATGCGTAAACACTTCTGGCGTCATGTATAGTTTCATATGCCAAGAAAGAGCCCATTTCATCGAAGCCTTTGGAAACTTCTCAAAGTCACGGGTATTCAGAACTACATTAACGACTTCAAATGGGTTATAGAATGCTATCAGAGACAACTCTAATGAGTTTGGATCGTTGATCACAAGGGACCTAAAATCTACGACATCGCGTTCACTGTTTATGTTGAGTTTGTTTTGGGGTGCTACCAAATCATTCAGCAATATCCTTAGGTTTTTGCTTATTTTATTCCCCAACATTAACTCCTTAAAGTCATCTTTTACCATTTCATTGCCTTCTTTGTAATCAATATCGATTAACTTAAGGTACTGAAACGAGTCGTTCAGCCTATTTGCAATTAGAGACCATTTGTTTTCGTCAAATCTTTCTGAGTTAACCGCCAATATTAGGAAACTTAGCATCTTGAATAGGTGCCTAATTGGCATATTTCCTTCGAGTTCCTTCAGAACTGCCGTTCTTTTCGAGTCCAAATCATCGAAAATACTTGACCTGACAACTTCTGTGATGAACTCTTTCAGGGGTGAAGACTCGATTAATATCTCTGTCTCATCCCTAGTCATTTGGAACATTTCTTCGCTAGACATACTTCTTCTATTCAATAAATCGTTACTCGTGGGAATTAGAACCAACGAAACGATGACTATCGTGCTGAAATCCTTTTTGTGTTCATTGGGTTTTCTTCTAATAGAAATATACGGAATGGCCACCATAGCATTCTCCTCTTTAACATTAGAATTGGGCCTCAAGATTTTTGCAGGCGGCAAAAAAAGGTCATACATACGAAACAAGTAAGAATCAACAAATAACTCCCACTGGCGCAAAGCGAGAAGCGACATTACGTCATATTCAATAGCGTACAGGAGAGAATAAGTTTTGAAATCTGTTATTTCTTTGGGATTCGTATTGTCATCAAACTTAGTCGATAGGAAAAAGGAGTTAAAGATTGGAGAAGAGTCTGATACTTTCTTGTTTGTTCGTAGAGCCCTTTCGGACCAGCGATTTACCCCTTGTTTATTTTCACCTTCTCTAGTAAAATCTAATGCATTTGAGTAGGCATAGTCAATAAGATAACTGCTTCGTTGAGTTTCTAGGAAGATACTCTTTTCTTTGGGCAATTCTAAAAGTTTGGTTTCGCCTTTGGAACCCCCACCTGAAATAGTTGTGACTGAGTTACTTCGGAGTATTTCCGCAAATCTGAGCAAATTAATTCTTGGATACCGAAATCTTGTTAAGTCTAGGTGCTCATCTAATGTAACAGATCCGCTAATACCAACAAAACCATAATAGTCTGGCTTTTGGCTCTGATTAATGGCATTCTTTTCATCTGCATTCACAGCGAATATATCATTGTAATGTATTTAAGAAATCGATCTTAGATACAAAGGGGCCCTTAACCAATGAGGTGCATGGCACAAGAACCCCCTCATATTATTCCGCACTAAGCGAAGCGAGATTGTGCGGTCAAAAATTCCCCTCCCCTGAAATTATCCCCTATGAATAATGTGCCCGAAGCGAGCCGGAAGTCTTGCGCAGCAAGACCGAGTGGTGTAAGCGTTAGCGGTGGGTGGTGTGGAACACCAAGCGTAGCGTAGGTGTGTAGCACCACCCATACACCACGAGCGGCGAGCACAGGACACCACCCTGAATAAGCAAAGCGAATGAAGGGCTCTTCGAAGAAGAGTGCGAGATGGAAATCAAAAGAGGGGTGGATTGCGTAAGCAAGACGGGGTGAATTTTGATTGGAGTCGAAGCATGGGGTCCTGTGCTCGGCGTGCAGGCGAGCGAAGGGCACATACAAATTGGCGAAGGCTCAAAGAGGGGCTAGGGGTGAATTTGAGCCGAAGCTCTTGTCTTCTGTGTCATTTTTCAGACTTTTATAGGCAAAGAAAATACGTAGTGAGTTCCATTTCTTTTGTGGCGTATCTCTATAACGCTTATACCACGATTCGTTGCCAGAACACTATCTCTTAACTCTGCACTGAAAAGAGATTGTGGTAGGATTAGGTTAAACGTTCCTTCAGGGATATCATAGCTGTTTCCATGGGGGTTGCCTTCTGAATGGACTTCTGCCATAATTCTCAGGCGTGGCTTAACCGATGCCTTATCTATTTCTTGAGATGAAGCGATTATTGTCTGGTCCGTCATATAAGATAACGCCTTTTCCACTTCTCTCATTACCTCAGGAGATAAACTTACATTCTTATTGGATAGGTTTCCGCGTAAAGCGTTGAGAAACATCTGGTAAAAGAGGGTCTCTTTTGGTATTGTCTCGAAGAAGGAACCGTGAATGATTGAAAGTTTTACCTTGTCCGTGTCCCGATGCGTTCGCACCAAATAGAAACAATTCCTTTGGAAATCGTAGTAGTCATTCACTTGAGATGTTGATCCATCTTTACATTTAGCTATCTTGGAAACTGTATCAGTCTGGTTTATCACGTCTATTTCACGTAGGCTTTTCGTTTTGGTAGGTATGGTGGAATTGAAAGAAGCAATACTTCCGCCCTTTGAATCCTTGAGTTCAAGGATACTGCCATTGACAAGCTCTCTATTGGTTATCTTAGACTGAAGGATAAAATCCGGAAATTGTTGCGATGTTGAGTACTTTAGTCCTTCTCTGACTGGTGGGCATTCAACATTTCGCCAAAAATCTAACTTGAGATCAAGTAGCCCTTTCCTATCATCTGCATACGCGAGGTTATTTCCTGCAGATATAGCTACCATCTCCAGCATGTCGGAATTAAGAGATATTTTCCTCTTGCTGAGTTGTCTCGCACAGGACGCGTACATTTCCAATATATCTTTAAAAGCAATCAAGCGATCACTTGTTGTTTGTCGAACAAAAAATTGTCCAACGGTTTCGAGAACGGCCAGATATCGTCAAGCTTTTCTGTTGGACTATAATACGCTCGAAGTTTGACAATGTCGTCTGCCTTCCGCAGGGATGATAAACGCTTCTTGATAAGCTCAAAATGATTTGGATCTATCTCAACCGATATGCTTTTCCTTTTAAGTTGAGATGCAACCGTTGCGGTGACTCCTGTACCTGCTGTGGGATCCAACACCGTATCGCCAGGAAGCGATGAGGAAAGGATTATCCTCAAGAGTAATGCAAGCGGTGATTGTTGTGCGTGAACTCTGTTTCCGTTTTTGTCCCTTATCGCCTCATCACCGGCAAAGTATCCTGAGGTAAGCTCCCTAATATCGTCCCAGACATCGGTTAATAGTATTCCATTCCTTCTTTCGTTCTTGTAATTCTTCGGAAGTGGAATATTTGCCCTGAGTTTGTTGAAGACTCTTGGCCTATCTCCCTTTGTGGCATATACTATGATTTGAAACTGCTTCCCGTACCTAATTTCCGAGGGAACCGCCGAAGTCATTTTTCTCCATATGATTAAATTCTGAAATGTCCAACCGGTTCTCCTTAAAGATCGCAAAACTTCCTCTGTGTTTTTCTCTCTCTGCATGAAGTAGATAGATGCACCAGCAGATGATTTCTTGTTAATCAGATCGAGGATTTCCTCAACCCATTTCCAGTACTCCTCAGAAGGTTGCTCATCATCAAAATTCAAATAGTCCTTCCCTTGATTGAACGGAGGATCGAAGAAAGTTAAATCTACTGTATCACTATCAATAGAGCGCAGAGCCTCAATGCAATCTCCGTTTATTACCAAATTTTCCCTTATTTTCTCAGTTTTTTCGTTCTCCATATCTACCGCCATAATCACAATCTTCTTCTAAGCTCTCCACTTACAATAGATGCATCAGATAATAATATTTGCGATTCCATTGTGTAATATCTGCCTATCTTCTTCTTAATCAGCGTTATGAGGCCAAGGTTCTGCAGGTAGTTTACGCTCTGGAAGAATGTTGACTTGCTCACTCCTCCGAGTAGAAGGTGGTTAGATGCTGAGACCTCGGAATAAGCCTTATTTGTATCCTGATTCTTGATCAGTGCTGCCAGTATTAGCAGGTCTCGATCTCCTAGATTCTTAAGCGTTTCTCCCTCGACTTCGATGTAAGCTTGCTTCAGTGCCGTTGTCACTGAATCCTCGTCCCATTTATTGCTTCTTCCCAGGATCTCAAGGGCCTTTATTCCTATTCTGGCATCACTTCTGTAATCCCTCACGAGCAATGCCGATAAGAGGCCTAAAGACTCCTTGTCGAATTCATTGAGGCCTTCTTTACCCCTCATTTTCAAGATTTCCCTGATCTCTTCTGTGCTGTATTCATGGAACACTATATGATCTGGCTGCAGCGAACTCTTTACGCTCTCATCATTCATGTTCTTGTACCAGTATACCTTCTGAGTCAGCAATATCAGGTTTGCCTTTGTGTGCCTCGTTATGTGATAAAGAACGTCATAATCCTGCAGGA
>JAJYUV010000070.1 GCA_021792355.1 Thermoplasmata archaeon
ACCCAATTATTTGAAAAAATGAACTACATCCACCCAAATTATTGAAATTGGGCAAGATTTAGGCAAGATTCCTTAGAATGAGATAGGATAGTGAAATTAATTAGGATAGGTTTTAGTCATAGGTACCTGTGAACGGTATAAAGTGACACGTTTTCTCTCAGGTAGTGCCGAAGTTACTCGACACTCTTTCAGTTTGAATTTGAACCATTGCCACTAACCTGGCTCTGCATATCTTTAGTACTAACATCTAGAAAACGCAAGTATTTATACTGACGTTAGCGCTCCCCCAATTAAGATGCATTCCCCGAAGCAAATCCGCAATTGTAATTCTGGTTACGGATAACAAATGTTAGATCAAGATTCTTGAGACGACATCAGAAAGCGTATTACCCTCTATATTTAGTATTTTAATCCCGGCCTTGGTGAAATCTTCCACTGCCCTCGGCCCAATTCGCATTGCTACAATAGCATCTGGATTTAGATCTAGGATTGTTTTGTGAATAGATGAGGCCTTCATTTTCTCATCTTCATTTCTGTTTTCATCGTGAGGGCCTTCTCCATTAACAAATTTCAAGGACTTGATTTTACCTTCTAAAACTTCGACCACAGCCAAGTACGGAGCTCGACCGAAGTGCTGCGAAATCCTAGAATTTTCATCATTTCTTTCCAGAACTGGCACAATAACTCTCATAATGGACAATCTGACCGCGATATTTAAGGACAATTTCCTTCCAAGGTTAGACAGATCATTTAGCTAGGCCCAATCACACGTTGAGAAATGAATGGATGACCCTCTTAATTCGCACCTTTCCCAGATATGGGTGCTAGACCGAATTTTTTAAATGTCAGGTATTTTGGAATATCAAAGGCAATGGTAACTAGAGCGGAGTATGCCAGGACAAGCAGAACAATTTCCGGATCAAGCGGGATCATAAGGCCGATGCCAAATATTCCGATGAGAACAAATCCAACAACCGTTCCTAAAACCGATAATTGTAGAGCTTTTCCGGGTCGAGAGGACAAGAAACGTCTTCTCTCCCTGACTATCAGTATCCTAAACTGACTCCCAAAAATTACGTTTAAAGCAACCACAGTTTGTACCTGAAGGATTGATAGCCCCAGATATTTCAGGGAAACGAATACGAGTACCAGCGTCTGAGCAATGAACATAGCTCCTATGACGGCAGAAGATAGGGTTATGTTTTTCATTCCCCATTCTCTTGGACTTAGGGCACTTTCCACATTGTCTGATGATATTGACATAGTGGCAAAGTCGTTGGAGAAGAGGATCAAGACCATTCCCATTAGAGTAATTGCAAGTGCATGGAGCCAGAAGAATCCCACGGTGAGAACAACGACGACCTGTATTACCTTTGTCATTTTGTTGATGACCCACGTAAGCATACGCTCGAAGGTCTTCCTGCTGACATTTATGGTATCCACTATCACCTTCAGCCCTTCTTCCGTCAGGACAACTGCGGCAGAGGCTTTAGCAACATCTGTTGCGTTGCTTACGGCAATGCCCATTTCAGCCTGTTTTAGGGCGGGTGCGTCGTTCACTCCATCTCCTGTCATTCCTACCTGATGACCCTTTGACTGAGAGAGCTTGACTATCCTGTACTTGTCCTCCGGATATATTTCTGCAATTCCGTTGATCTTCTCAATGTTCCTCACTTGTTCTTCATCACTGAACCCCTGGATGTCAGATAGCTTCAATATCTCGGGTCCAAACCCCGTCCGCTGAGCTATCTCTCTAGCTATTGCAGCGTTATCCCCAGTCAGCATGATGGGTCTTATACCAAGTCTCTTCACCTCAGTTATTGCCTCTTTTGAGTCTGGCCTCGCCGGGTCGGCCAGCGCTAAAAGACCGACGAAACTAAAATTTTCCGTCCTATCGTCAATTGACTTTGCGACACCGAGAGTCCTGTACCCTTTAATGGATAAATCTTCTACCGTTTTGTTGATCGAATTCTTAGCACCATCGTCTAATCCCTTGCAGAGTCCTACTATCACCTGTGGAGCTCCTTTAATTGACTTGAACTGGTTCCCCTGTGAATCTACAATGGTACCTTCTGATCGTTTGGTAGATGGATCAAAGGGCACAAACGAAACCTGCTTATACGAACCAGTATAGTCCCTCAGAGTTTTTGCGTGTTTAATGACTGCTAGGTCTATCAGATCCTTTCCTTCGTCCTTGGAAGCGAGCGCTCCGTAAAGCGTTACTTCGTTCTGACTGAACGTGGAGAACGGTATTACGTCTGCGACCTCTAGGCTATTCTGCGTCACCGTACCTGTCTTGTCCAGGAAGAGTGTGTCTATTGATGCAGCGTCTTCCACGGAGTCAAGCTTGGTAACCAAAGCTCCCCTCTTTGCCAGTTCAAGAGCACTATAGGCCTGAGCTATGGAAAGTACCGCCGGTAACGCAACAGGAATCGCTGCCATCAGGAAAATCACGGCGAATGTTACAATTGCAACTAGCCCATCATCAACGTGGAATACCACTGCGTAAATAGTTGTTATTGAGACTGCAGTCACTCCCAGATACAGCATGTACCGAACTATTGACATCATAATCTCTTCTTGGTGAGATTTCGGTTTAGCCATTTTGACAAGCTCTGCGGTTCTACCGAAGTAGGTATTGACACCAGTATTTACAGCGACAGCAGTGGCCTCTCCTCTCTTGACTATGGATCCGGAGTAAACGAGATTTGGCCTTTCTGCTTTCGCTGGTAGTGACTCCCCTGTAAGGGCAGATTGATCAACGGAGACATCTCCGCTAAGTATCTTGGCGTCTGCAGGTATTATATCTCCTAGACCAAGTACAAAAACGTCCCCTGGCACAATTTCTCTGGCATCTATTATTACCCACTTTCCATCCCTGAGGAGCTTCACCTTTATAGCGAGCCTCTTCTTGAGGAGCTCTAGAGCCTTACCGGCACCCTGAGAGTGCCGAAATCCGATCACTGCGTTGATAGTGAGCAATACAACGATAACTATTGCTTCAACAAGATGACCTATAAGATATGATAGAGTAGCCGCGAACTCCAGCAACCATGGCATTGGACCCCAATAACGCTTGAGGAACGACAGGAGCGGGTTAACCTTCTTCTCTGATACTTCATTATACCCATATTTTTTAATCCTATTCTGGGCTTCAGATTCCGAGAGCCCTTCTTCCGAGACCTCAAGTTGCTTCAAAGTTTCCTCTATTGTTTTCTCCTTGTAGTCTGAATCTTTCCTCGATAACCCCTGTTGTTCATTAGACATCTTTATCGCCATACGAAGGTTGGACTTGAAATGGAATCGCTGGGTTATTTAGGTTTTTGACATGACTCTATGGGAGTGTCTCGGTGCGTTTCCAATACTATCTCCATCTCTTTTAAGTCCATCCATCTTCAATCCGTCTATTGAATGAAATATGAGCACTTATGGATCATTACCTCGTAGAAGAATACTTGGTTTCATCTGTTGACCTACATCTGATATCGTCCCTTCCTGAGGTTCCTTTGATAAAAATTCACCCTGCCTGAATGCGACCATCGCCTTGGAGTAATAAGGAATTATTCTCTTGAAGATGAACCCGTGATCTCTCAGCAGGTCATTAAGAAGATAAGTTGGTCTAAGATAGAAATAAGCATATGCCTTCCCCAACCATCCAAGAATCTTCCTGTCGCTGAAATTCTTCAGTTTCATTACAGGATTCAGAGTTGTATATTTTCTCCAATCCATAGTCCTTATGAGGCTGTTGGACTTTGCCAGGTCCCATAAACGGGTCCCAGGATAAGGAGTGGCTATGGTAAATTGTGCAATCTTTACTTTTACCTTTTTTGAGAATCTAATAGTATTTTTCATATCCTCTACAGTATCATCTGGGAACCCTATGATGAACGACCCAAGAGTGTGTAGCCCAGCTGCATTGCCTTTCTTAACAGAATCTATAGCCTGTTGCAACTTGATACCTTTTCCTATGAAGTCAAGCGTTTTCTGGTTCCCGGATTCTATTCCAAAGTAAATCGTGTGCGCACCTGAATCTTTCATTGCTTTGGCTATCTCGTCGTTGAACAGGTTGACTCTGGCTGATCCGGACCACTTTATGTCTAGTTTCTCGGCCTTTATCTTGTTTGCTATCTCCACTGCCCTCTTCATGTTCAAGGTGAATGTGTCGTCCAGGAATTCAACCTCGTGAATGTTGTAATCATAGACGAGCCTCCTCAGTTCTGTCAGGACCCTGTCAGTACTGTGCCCTCTCCATATCTTTCCGAATTGAAGTGAGGAAGAACAAAATATGCAGTTGTAGGGGCATCCCCTAGATGTCATAAGAGTTCCAAACCTCTTTGTTCCTGCCACATACTTATCCATGGGGAGAAGGTCTATCGCAGGAAGAGGTATGGTATCCACATCTTTTATCAGATTTTCAGGTGGTGTTACCACAATTTTATCTGAAGTACGATAAGATAACCCTTTGATATCTTTAATATCCTTTTTCCCCTTTAAGTACAAAAGAAGGTTTGAGAATATAGTCTCTCCCTCTCCTGCAATCGTGAAGTCAATGTTTGGGGATTCTCTAAGAGTTGTCTCTTGGGTAAACGTGACGTGAGGTCCACCGATCGCTATCTTGACATCCTCATTATAATTCTTTGCTATTTCTGCAACTTTGTATGCGTCAGGAATCATGGAGGTTGTAGAAGTTAACCCAACTAGATCTGGATCGAATTTTTGAATCTGTTCCCTCACATTTTCAAACGTATAGTCCGAAGCTATGGAATCTACTATTCGGACCTCTTCCCCTTGATCTCTCGCTATTGATGCGAGATATGCAAGACCTAGTGGCGGTCCCGTTACACCTATTACTGACTTTATTACCGAATCAGTTGGTGGGGACAGTAGCAATATTTTCATTCTTGATACTCACCTGTTCTTCACCAGTCAGTTTGATTACTACTTCTTCGTATGCCTTTTCATTGAGTACACAACCAGGATCAGATTGCATATAGTCTCCAAAATAGCCGTAGGCCCTTGCCCTACATCCTCCGCACGAATACTTGAAAGGACACGTTCCGCAAACTCCCTCTAGTTCGTCTCTGTTTCTCAGATCCTGCAGTACCTTGGAGTCCCTCCAGATTTCATTGAAATCTGTCTTTAGTACGTTTCCAACCCTTATTGGTAAGAATACACAAGGTTCGAGGTCCCCGTTGTCTTCCAAGGCAGCATAGATTCTTCCAGCACCGCAGCCACCTAGAAATTCTGCCATTGCGATTCCGTTTGACC
>JAJYUV010000071.1 GCA_021792355.1 Thermoplasmata archaeon
CAAGGAGTGCATGGGAATTTCAGCTAAAGGAACTGAAGCTGATATCCTAAGACTTTGCTAGATTAGCATCCCAGACTAATTATTTTCCTTTTTGTTTTTTGACTTTTCATTCCAGGAATTTCTGACTTTTAAATTTTGAATGATTGTGAATGATTGATACACGAGTATCATCTCGACTATTAGCTAACCTCTTATTCGTTTGCAGGCCTGCTAGCCTTTCCTCATTTTTGGATCCGTGAGTTAAGCATCTCACTTAATTTCATTAACTTGTCAATCCCGACACAACAAAACAATCTATTTTTTAATCTATAAATTTCTATAATCTATATTTAATCTCGTTTTGTAGTGTGGTATAAGCCTATTGCCGTTTTGTTGTATTATAGTTAATTAATAGGATGAGAATTATAGATATCTCTATAAAAGTTGTGAAAAATGGCTGATTGCTAGAACATAAATCTACAAATCCCTGAAAACAGGTGAAAAGTATCTCTGGAAGCTAAAAACGCATTTGTTGGGGATAATATACTATCTTTGCCGTATCCTTACATATAGAGAAATATTGATATACGTCAATATGTATTACTACGTAGAGGTAATTAAAATGGTGAAAGATGATTCCGTGATTGAGGAACGTGCTCCTCCAAAGCTCACTAGTCCTGAGGAGGAAGTAAGGGTCTGCGTGAAGATACCAAAGAACTACATCGAGCGCATGGATGCCCTTTACCTGCTATGGAGAGGAGACCCAGACTTCGAGTTGGCGAATTTTATAAGAAATGCGATAAAAGTCAGTCTCCAGATGTATGTTTCTGAACTAGGCGTTGACGACCCCGAACTCGAACCTAGGGTATCCGGTGATAACGGAGAAACTTCCCAATGACAGCGACGAAATACAAGCAAATCAGTACCACTATCACCGAAGAAGACTATGCATGGCTAAAGCAGCATCCGGAGATCAACATCTCAGGCCTATTGCAGAGCTGCATCAGGAATATCAGGGAAAAGATCCAGAAATGATTTTCTATTATTCTTTTTTGAGGTTTTAAAATGTCCAAGACTATCCTGGTTATTGCTGTCATTGTAATTGTTGCAATAGCTTCGTTTGCAGTTGCAGGGGAGACCACAAGACAAGCAAACAATAGCAGGAATCCATTTCTGACATTGACGGCAAACATTACGGATCCAAGTCCTCAGGCAAATTTCACTTATGGTTATATGAGTCCTAACTTATGGGACTATTACTCCGGCAACGGTACCGCATCCATGTATGCCTATAGCAACTCCTCAGTCAAGGAAGATGCGAACATAACTAGCTTCAATAATAGCCTGAGCATATTCGGATATCCATCAGAGCATTTCACTTATGAAATCCCAATGCCTTTACAAACCGTTTACACCATGAATCTGTCCTCTTTTGCATCTTACGACATAAAGAAAATCAGCAACCAGGTGATTGATGACGTGGCCTATGACATGTTCCTCGGACAGAATAATACGCTACAAGATGAGGTTGAAATAATGCTACTGGACCACATGACAAATAGGAACTGGGTCAATGGTTCCGGACTGACTGCGATTATTCCCATTACCGTTAATGGCACTCCCTACTATCCTACGTGGCACATAGGCATATCTCGAAGTGCCAGTGGAAGCTTTCCCCTATACACGTTCGTTCCTCCAGAGTCTTTATTCAACAATAGCTCAGCATCCGTCAATATATCATTTACTCCGTTCTTGAAGTATCTGGAAGAAAAATCCTTAATCTCGCCTGCTCAGTCCATTATACGATTGGGTATAGGTTCGGAGTTCTCCTATGTCACTATTGGTCAATCAACTATCTACTATTCATTTTGGCTTTACAGTTATTTCATAATGGATGGTACCGATTACCAGGTAGTTCAAACATAAAAGTGAAAGGAAATCACCGTAAGTCATATGTATATTATAACCCGTCATCATCATCAGGTTTCTGCCCGTTCATTTTTGGTATCTTCATCAACCTCATTTTCTCGTTCATGGGTCTTCCCTGGGGATGCTTCCGGAACCTTTTCTTATATGCGAAACCAGTTCTCTCTGTCTGTATCAAGCCAAAGACAAAGATCCTGACGTGATAATTGATTCATTCAAGACAGCTTCAAACTATGGAAAGACAGCCCAGTTGAATACCTCAAAACTTACGGATAGAACGTGATAAACTACGGTTCACATCCCCAACTCTTTGTATATTATATATAGTTATACTGTGGACAAAAAGTAATGGCCACTAAGATTAGTGATTCAACCGAGGATATTGGCAATTGCCCTTATGAAAATAGAAAATAGAATCGAGAGAGAATCGATTATATTCGAATGGTCTTCTTAGGTTAGCCCGTCTCTCTGTTTGTGATGCTTCAGGTTAGCCAAGCTATTTGGATGCATCTTCCTTTTCTCACTATCGTCTCGATTGATAAGCATCGCCTTGAGCTGAACTTCATAAAGAGGATATTCTTCCTCGAACCTCATGGTTTTCTTGAGGATGGTACATCCCTCTTCCTCTTTCAGATAGAGGACCCGAGCTATTGTTCCGTCGCTTGTTTGCGTCTCTCCGTTCTTATCAGCGTACTCAAACCGATAAATAGGTTGGCCATTCATGAAAGTTTCACTCTGGACCTCTTCCCTGAGTATGAGGAATGGATCTCCTTTTACGTCCAGTCTCGCCTTGAAGCCCATATCGGTACTCTCCGAGTATTTAGACAATCTAAGAGTGTAATCAATCAGATCAGTTGCCTTTCTGAAAGGCAATTCCGAACCGTTCTTGTCAATCAATGTCCATTTCAATTTCATTTAGTCAACTCCAGGGGAGATTGAGGCCCTCCCCTTGACCGTCCATCATTCCGTTGGGCCATGATATTCTCGTGCTCAGGACCTCCCTAGAACTGGTATGTGCTTCATTATGAAGCCAACGAAATGCTCTATCGGACCCCATCCCCAGTAATGCACGATGAGAAACAGAACAACGAGGACAATGATTATGAGCAGGGCTGCGCCTGCCTGGCCCTCATCAACCATCAGGTCCTTATCCCTCATTTCCGATTCCTCCGGTATAGCCATTCTGCAAACGTCATCAGGGCAGTCGTCACCAGGAATAAGGAAAGTACGAAGATCGCCAAGAGCTTCGTTATCATTCTTTACTTCCTCGCTGCAAGGTCTCCCTGGACAGAAACGATTGCATGTTTCATAACTAAGATGTTCTGGCCAGTCTTCGAATCAATCAGTATAATGTCATACTGACCGAAGCTGATCAGTTTGCCCGTTATCGTTTTGTTATTGACAAGCTCTAACGTTAGCATCTTTCCTATGAGCTGCTTACCGAAGTTGTCAATCTGCCCTGGGTAAATCGTCTGGTATCTGAAATTTGGTACTTGTCTTTCCGAATCGGTGCCATGCGAATTTGTAAATTCCTTCTTTGTTGCGTCTAGACTTTCAGTCATTTAATCACTCTCCTTCTCAATCAATCTTGACCTTACCTCAACTCTTTCCACTTTCGAGAGGTCCACTCTCGTTTCACAGCCATTACTTAAAAGAACATATGCCCTGAATCCACGGTTCGTGACCCATATCAGGCCTACCTTGCTCTGACCACTCCTATAATGGATTGTGCCCTTGAACGGAGAGACTGCCTTCAATTGCTGCAATAATCCTATCCTTGAAGATTGGTTAAAAATGATGACCTGGTTAGTGACTTGAACGGATTTCAGGAAGCTGCTTACATCATTATGATTCTGCTCAGGACTGTTTATTTCGTAGTGCCCAGTATCGCCAAATTCAGGAATGAACTTGAACTCTTTCCCGTCAATGAGATGGATAAGGTATCTCATTTTCCATTCTCACCCTCATCTATTGATTTTTCAGGGTTATTGGGATTAAGACCACTTACTACACCTTTTAAGTTCGTCATTTCTGAATTTTGAATAATTGAACGTGCTTTTCTAATCTCAATCATTCGTGAACGTCTCTTTTCTATCTCACTGTCTGAAAGTTGTTTCTTTTCAGGATGATTCAACATCCATTTCCTTTCCTTGCCTGAATACCATCTCGTAGGGTTCTTGATAGTGTCTGGAGGGTCAGGTATTCCCCAGATTCCCGATTTTACCACTATGTTGCGATTCAACATCTCATAAGAGAAATAATCGTCTCTCTCACGTCTTTTATTCCTGGTAGCCTTGGCTATCCTCCTTTGTGTCCTTACGAATTGCAGGCCTGCAAATTTCCTGTTCTTGCAGATACCGTCAGTATCGTTTTCCTCAGGGCACCATTGCATTTCTTTCACTCTGAGATCCAGAGGGCACAAGCTAGCCGAGCAGCTATCAAAGAACTTGCAGCTCTCCGGTCCGTTTATCTTTTCCATTCCGTTTTCACTCATGTTTATCAGTCTCCTTCTTGTTAGTCTCCAAAAAACTCACTTCCGGATAGAAAGCAAACCCTCCAATCTGTGCGGGTGGGATCTTTCTCTTTTTGCCCTTAATGTCCTCCGAATAGTGGAAATCAAAATCCAAGTAATTCCTGGGTTCCAGGATGGTGATTCCTGATTCGTCAAACCCTAGAAGGAATCCTTTGATTGATCCTCTTTGCGTATAGACCTTGATTCTCGAACCTTTCAGGACTGTGACTTTCCCATCCTTGTATGGCAGAGTTATCAACGAATCATCTTTCATGCTCTGCCATCTCCAACCCTGATCACCCATTTCGCAGAGTTTTGCTTCTTGACATTAAAAAATTGATGCCCTTCCAAGTATCCGATTCCCAGAGACCTTAGATAGTGGTCAAATGATTTCTCAATTGCATCATCGCATACAGTGAAGACTGAAAGGACTGTTATTCCATTTTGCGAGGATGCCGGATCCATCGGTGAGAAGTGGGATTCCGCATAGAGAATCTTAAGCTTGAACTGCTCGAAGAAAGAATCTATCAGGGCAAAGGAATTCTTGAAGTCGAGTGGACTGAAAGTCAATGTTGCGAGTGGTTGGGGGATCATGAGGAACCCTCCATCCCTACGGGCCTTTCGTAAAGAACACCGTCTTTAGACTGATTGACAAACCTGAAACCGAATTCCTTCATTTTGTCATCAGGCCTGAATGGTAACAGGACATACACTAAAAACCGATTGTTTTCGCCATCTACCTTAGATGCTTCTTCATTGACTGTTATCTCTCTAGACTTCAGTTTCTCGATCATCTCGTTAAAGTGATTAACTTCTGTTTCTCGATTCAACTCGATTAGTTTA
>JAJYUV010000072.1 GCA_021792355.1 Thermoplasmata archaeon
ATTGAGGAATATCAAGTAACCTCTTTCTTATTGTGTGAACAGAAAATCTTCCAATATCAGCTGCAATCCATCTTCTTCCCAATTTCTCTGCAACCGCAACTGTGGTACCCGATCCTGAAAAGAAATCAGCAACCAAATCTTCTCTGACAGAAGATGATAAGATTACTCTTTCAAGTAACTGTTCAGCATTTTCAGTAGGATATCCAGTAGTATTTGAATAACCAGAAATATCAGTCCAATTTGTATCCACGGTTTTTGGGAGATCAAATACATAATGAGGTACCAAACTGCTAGGAGTCTTTACGCTATTGATTATCTCTACCACTCCGTATTCGGTTCCCTTTTTACTCTGCTTCAGTGTTATTAGTCCTTTCTGCGCCATCTCGTCTATTTTCTTTTGAACAAATTTCCAATGTGCATTCGGGGGAGGAATTAATATGTGCTTCTCACCATTTTCATCAAGGAAAGTCCTTTCCCTTGGATTTCTCTCTCCTTTAAGGACCATATTCGTGCCCTTGGGTTCGTACTCATATCGTTCGCGTGCGAACTTTTGGAAGAAAAAGTTATCTGTCTTGGAATAGAAAAAGAGCGAGTCTGTTGCAACAGTATACTTTTCGGATATACCAAATTGCACTTTTCCACGCTTGACAACTATCTCGTTTCTGAAATTATCGTAGCCAAAAATTTCATCTAATATGAGCTTGATGTAATGAGAGTAATGATAATCGAATCTAACCCAGATTGTGCCATCTTCAGCCAGCAAGTCTTTCATCAGGACGAATCTATCATACATATACTGAAAGAAAGAACTGGGGCCTTCTTTCCACATATTTCTATAAGCTATCTCTTCTATGGCGGAGGGCTCCTTTACTGCGCCTTCATCTCCAACTTCCAAGGTTATATTCATGTTTGTACCAGTGAAAAACGGCGGATCTGCGTAAATTAACTTTATTTTACCCCGTAATTCTGGCAGTAACGAGGCCATTACGTATTTATTGTCTCCCCAAATCAGCTTATTTTTCCACTCACCGTTCTCGGTTTCCTTCTTAAATTGGGCGAGCGTTCCAATGTTTGACCTTGGAAGGTTAATCGTCTCTATTTTCTGGAATGGAAGTTCAACTCTATCTACTTCATCTCTCTTGTTTTTCCAATAAATTCCAAAATCTCTCATTTGATCTCCACACTTCCATTCTCATGGTCTCTTTCTAAGCTATCCAATAACAATCGACTCATCAGATAATAATATTTGCGATTCCATTGTGTAATATCTGCCTATCTTTTTCTTTATGAGCGTTATGAGACCATGGTTCTGCAAGTAATTGACGCCATGGAAAAAAGTGGACTTGCTTACTCCTATAAGAAAAAGGTGGTTAGATGCTGAGGCCTCGGAATATGCCTTGTTCGTATCCTGATTCTTGATCAGTGCTGCAAGTATCGGTAAATCTCTGTCTCCAGATTTTTCAGCGTTTCTCCCTCGGCCTCGATGTAAGCTTGCTTCATTGCTGTTATCACAGAATCCTCACCTATCCATCGTTTCTTCCTAAGATTTCAAGCGATTTCATTCCAATCCTCTCATCGCCTCTGTAATCTCTCACAAGAAACGTCAATAAGAGGCCTAAAGCCTCTTTGTCATATTCATTGAAACCTTCTTTTGCCCTCATCTTCAGGATTTCCCTGATCTCCTCTGTGCTGAATTCATGAAATACGATATGATCGGGCTGCAATGAGCTCTTTAACCTCTCATCATTCATAATCTTGTACCAATATAACTTCTGCGTCAACAGAATGAGGTTTGCCTTTGTGTGCCTTGTAATATATTTCCTGGTGGAGCAAAAGGACTTGCTTACATTTTTAAATGGACCGGTCGGGATTTGAACCCGAGACCTCTTGCTTGCGAAGCAAGCGATCTTCCGCTGATCTACCGGCCCGAAGTGGCTGATTACCGCATTATTTTTGTAGATTTCTCTTTCAATTTCTTGTCTTCGTCTTCGTACGAGGAATAGTTTATCAAATCATAATATTCCTTTCTAGACATCATGTTCGAGATAAATTCCCTCTGAGTTCCTTTCCTGGATAGATCAGAATAAACTTCGTCTATCTTCTTGAGCGCTCCCCTGAACGCAGTCAGGGGGAAAATAACTATTCTGTAGCCCAATTTCTCCAGTTCTCTAGCGGAAAGGAGCGGACTCTTTCCAAATTCCGTCATGTTTGCCAGTAGTATTCCTTTGACTTTTTTTGCAAATTCCTTGAACTCTTCTTCTGATTCCAGGGCCTCAGGGAATATTCCATCTGCTCCTGCCCTCTGGTAGAGCTTTGCACGCTCGATAGCACTGTCAATACCATCCACGCTTCTTGCATCAGTTCTTGCAATTACTATGAAATCCTTGTTCTTCTTTGACTTGCTTGCTGCCTGAATCTTTTCGACCATCTCTTCTACTTCGACCAGTTTCTTTCCCTCCAGATGACCGCATTTCTTTGGTAAAACCTGGTCTTCGATGTGAATTGCAGAAGCCCCTGCCCTCTCAATCTCCTTCACCGTTCTTTCAACATTCAATACTTCTCCAAAGCCAGTGTCCACATCAACTATCAGTGGGAGTCCACTCACGAGCTTTATTCTCCTAACCTCTTCAACCACATCACTCAAACTCGTAAGAGATAGGTCTGGCAAACCCATACCGCCTGCTACCCCTGATCCAGAAAGGTAAAGGGCTTTGAATCCGTGTCTTTCTGCAATCAACGCACTTATCCCGTTAAAAACTCCAGGGGTAACAACTATACCCTTTGAAATCAGTCTTCTGAGCTCTGTTGGATCTGAACCGCCACCATTCATTATCTCAGTCATTTCAATTCATCTCTTTCTTGACAGTCTTGTTCACTACCATTCATCACTTTATATGTTGCTCCTCACTCGAAGTAGTCCATTATCAGCTCGCATATATCCGTTGAGTACAGGGCTATCCTTTCTGCGTCCTCAAGTATTTCTGCCAATAGAATCCCGTCTGCTTTATCCCTTAGGGAGCGATTGATGTTGTCCCTTTCGCTCTTGAAATATTCCTTCTTTGAGATTTCGAGATTTGCGCTGCGAACGTCCTTCTTGAAAAAGTACTCCATAGACCTGTTCATTATCTCGGTGGCAGATTTGATGTAATTCTTCAAGTCTGAATTGTTCAGTTTCTTCTGTCCAAGGAGACTGTATATTCTCAGTCCGTGGTCAGCTATCCTTTCCAGTGCTCTGGAAACCAGCAGATAGGAGAGCGCTTCTGACGAAGAAATCTTGTTCAACTGCAGTACGGAATAATCCTTCAAACTCTGGCTGAAAAGTCTCTGGATGTAAATGTTGAACTTGTCGACCTCATCTTCTTTTTGAAGAATGTAGTCAAGCGGAATCTTCTCGTCACTGATCGATTCCGTCACTATGCTCCTCACGAGGGTGACCATTCTCCTCATACCCTTCTCGAATGTGAGCATTGGAAGGGAGATCAGGTCCTCCAGTGTTGCCTCGTTCGTCTTTTCATCGATGATCTCGAATCCTATGGTGAATTCCAGGAACCTGTGTATAACATCATCCATCGCCTTCTTGTCCTCTGACCGGATGTTTATTCTCTTGACCCCCTGGATGTATTTGGAGATCAGCATCCTCATCTCGTTTTCCATATCCGCATTCTTCTTGATATCCACCACTGCTCCGGTGGAAGTCTGGCTCTTTTCAAAAGGTTCCATCATAATTCCACCCTTGTCGTTGTAATTGAGCATAACCTTAGAACCCACCTTTAGATCGAAGTTCTGACACCATACCTTTGGAAGTGATACCACAAGAGTGCTTCCTCCTGTCTTCTGTATCTTTCTTATTTCCACGCTGATGGATTGTCATCTTATATTAGAATGTGTTTATAATATAATCAGTCTTATTCTTGAGCTAATTTCCTCTTTTCTTGGAGGTGTGCAAAATCGCGTTACTTTATATATGAATTATTTTTCAAGATCATGATTAAGGGGATTGTTATACGCACAACTACAGCGGGTTACAGGAGTGATTACATAGACTATTGCGCCAATTTCTACAAATAAAATAAAAGGCAGTATAAATATTTCTGTTATTAGCTAGGAAAGATACAATACCGCCTTTCTTAGCTGTAGCAAATACAAAAGCTCTTTAATAGGGTCATAATTTGTAGCGCTATGGATCAAGCATTCGAATCCATACTATCTCCGGAATTCGAAATCAGTCCAAATTCAAAGATGAAGAATTTGGATGAAGTTTACGAGAAATTCGGCCATTTGATCAACCCCGGTATGTTGGCCATTAGAGTGACGGCATCTCTGTGTCCAGAATGTGTTGCGGAAAACAAGTTTGACAGGATGAAGATTCCCGCCCTGGTCTACGCAGAGGGCGGCGAGGTCAGAATGATCAAGGAGTGCCCGGAACATGGTGTTACGAAGGAGAAGTATTGGGAAGACTATGACATGTACATGAAGGCTAAGAAGTGGCTCGACAAGGGTATCAAACTTGAGAACCCTATGATCAGCCTTGCCGCAGAAAAGATCAATTGCCCGACTCACTGCGGTCTTTGCGTCAAACACAAGAGCCACACTGGACTTGGAAACGTGGTTCTCACAAACAGATGCGATCTATCGTGCTGGTACTGTTTCTTCTATGCAAAGGAGAACGATCCCATTTACGAGCCAACCCAAGACCAAATTAGGATGATGCTTAGGAGAATGAGGAATGAGAAGCCAGTTGGTGCCAACGCAGTTCAGCTCACTGGCGGAGAGCCAACGATGAGAGAGGACCTCCCTGAAATCATAAAGATCGCAAGGGAAGAGGGATATGAGCACGTCCAGCTGAATACAAACAGCATCAGGGCATCCAGGGACTTGGAATTTATAGAGAAGTGCCGTGACGCTGGATCAAACGTTATCTACACATCATTCGATGGTGTGACTCCCAGATCGAATCCAAAGAACTTCTGGGAAATCCCGGAAGCGCTGAACACGTACAGAAAGGCAAACGTTGGTGTTGTACTTGTTCCGACGGTTATCGGTGGAGTCAATGACGGTGAGCTTGGAGATATAATTAAGTTCGGTCTCTCTAACATTGACGTTGTTCGAAGCGTAAACTTCCAGCCAGTTTCACTCGTTGGAAGAATGCCAGACAAACTCAGAGAGAGACAGAGGGTCACGATACCAGGCTGCATCAAGAAGATCGAAG
>JAJYUV010000073.1 GCA_021792355.1 Thermoplasmata archaeon
ATGATAATCCCCTCTACAGGCAATCAAGCTCTTCAATTCAGGAAATGAATGTGTATGAAGAATAGAGCAAACTTGAATCGTCCATCATTCCCTTCATCTTACATAAAGGCGGCTGTGACCATCACGGTGAAAACTATCACCAATCCAACAAGATCGATAGCCATGAGCGGCCTCATGGTAGCCATCAGCTTCTCCATCTGGTCAAATGACGATTTTTTGTATGCGTTTTCTATCTTCCTGCTCAACGGGAGCAGAACAATTAGCCCGAATGCGTAAACAATCACTGCAATTATTATCCCCGTAAATATCAGCAACCCCCACATGCTATCTGTATTCGGAAGCCCTCCGCCCGTGATACTAAGTAGGAGGAACGGGCCCATTGCTATCGTCAGGGTGCTGAATATGCCCATGAACATACCTAGCCTGGGAATGAATTTGCCAATGAACTCATATGATGCTCCCCTTGACATACTCTTAAGAGATGGTTCCAGCACCATCTCAATCATTAAAGCTCCTCCTATCCAGCCTAATGCGAAGAATATGTGAAACCATGCGAATACTATAGCGATAGAAAACACTTCTAATTCACCACCATCTGTACCCCTCAGCTAAATTGCCGGTTTTTGCTGACGATGATATAGATTCAGATGCCGTAGTATTAATTCTTGAACCAAAACAAGAAAGTTTATAGTAAAGACTTTTAGTGCTGTGAATGGGCACTTTTATTTAAGCTACCTCTGGTTAAATACGTTAGTTTTACGCTTATGTCGTAAAGCCACATTAGAAATATGGTCAATTTATCGAAATAAGTGTCAAATCATGAAAAACTGAAACACAAAGGGGACCTAAAGCCGGTTGAATGTTCTAAATGTCACATTATTGCCATGCATTCAACCTTAAATCGTTCTGATTTCACAGGAGGAGAATCCAGCTCTCAATCAAAACGTTCTGGCCATTTCTTGATAGGAATTGCTGCTCGAAATTTCTATTTTAGGCCTTCATTTGGGTTAGAGGAATGTTTCGCGCCCTCGAAAGAATTTTTATAGATGGTGATTGTTATAAATGCGTGGAAAGTCAGCCCATTCATCAGCTGTTGAGAGCCCTCTCTGATAAGAGGTGCCTGGACATACTGAATATTATATCTACCGAACCATCTTACACGGGGGAACTCGCTTCACATTTGAAGATCAAGGAATCAAGAATTTCTGAGAAAATAAAGATACTTAAGAGTGCAGGACTGATAACAGAGGAATGGAAGAGGGAAGGAAACAAGCTTGTGAAGTATCTGAAACCTTCGATGAGAAAGATCAATATCTCACTTGATGGGGGGCTGAGTGTTGAAACCATTTCTGACAGGCCGAAGGAAATAGTAGATTACGAGCACTCAGAGTACAATCCACCGTCTGTCAGGAACTTTGTTGGGAGAAAGGAGGAGTACAAATTCCTGAAGGACAACTATCACATTCTGATAACTGGCATACCTGGAATAGGAAAGTCTGCAATGGCTGCACACTTTGTGAATACTCAGAAGATGAATACGTTCTGGCACGATATCAGGGAAACGGATAACCTCAAACATTTACTTATGAAGATTGCAATTTTCCTGCAGAAACATGGTGATGAATCACTGATCAACTCGCTGCAGGCCGAAAGGGACAGGAGAGTGCATGTCAATCTAGCTATTACAGGAATGAGAAAGACTGGCTCGATTCTGGTGCTGGATGACGTCCACAAATGCAAGGACGCAGAAATATTTGGACTCGTAAATGACTTTCTGAAAAGCGTGCCGGAAGTGAAGGTCATACTAGCTGCCAGGTCTAGGATACCCTTGGTGGCTACATCTCTAAAAACGCTCGTACTGGGAGAACTTCCACCAGCCGAGGCCAAGAAACTTGTTGGAGGAGAATCCAGAAGCGTGGTGAAGCGGTTTGGGGGGCATCCTCTACTTCTCAAGATCATTAGCAACCTGCCCGTCAGCCTGGGGAACGGGGCCAGAACTGTTTCTCCAGATGAATATGTGATGAACGTGATATTGCCGTCCCTTCCGAAAGCGATTGTGACAATAATACAGGAATTGTCGTTCTTTAGGGGTGCGGTAAAGAGAGAGGATGCTGAGTTCATATTTGGGAAATTTAACAGTGAAGAGTTTCATAATGCTGAAAATATAGGTCTCCTGAGAATCAAAAATGGAATTGTCAGTATGAACGATCTGGTCAGGGAGGCAGCATACTTAAGCGCTGACAATAAGGAGGACGTTCACTGGAAACTGGCAACATTCTACATCTCCAAGAACAGTTCTGAATCCAAGATAGAAGGTTTCCACCACCTATGGAAATCAAGAAGGAACGAAGACATCCTGAAGTTTCTGGATCAATACTCAATGCAGCTCATTGACTCTGGTCACATGAATAACTTTCAGAAGGAACTTATAGAGGCGTCGGATTCGATGGCCGTATGCGAGGCAAAGGCTGCCATATTGTACTGGATAGGTAGGTCTTACAGGAATTCCAGGACGTACAAGAAAGCACTGGAATACTTCACAAAGGCCAGGCTATGCCCTCATTCACCAGACCTTGAGATGCATATTGCCCCGAGTGAGGCAGTAGTTCTACAGTATATGGGGAGAATTGAAGCGGCAAGGGACGTACTCCAGAGCCACCTGAAGACCCTGAAGGAAAGGGGGGGAATAGTAGAGGGGGATATCCTTAATACCCTTGGAAGGACACTAACTTACCTCGGCGAATTGAAGGAGGCTGAAAGCGTTCTGAAAAGAAGTCTAAAGATATTCTCTAACTTTAAGGAGTCGAGGGGGTACTGGGTCTGCCTGTTCCACATTGCATTCATGGACTATGTTAAAGGCAATCTCAAGGAGGCTTGGGCTGTAAATGAAAGGGCGGCATCCGGTTTCCTAAACATGAATTACCTTTATGGATACGCAGCAACACAACAAACCAAGGCATTCATCATGGAATCTACTGGAAGATTTGAAAGTGCGATAGAAAAGTACGATGAAGCAATTGATATTCTGGAAAACCTGGGATTCAGCCAGTCAGACTTGGCTTTCACCCTAATGAAGAAGACACTCGCTAACATACATATAGGGAGAATTGAGGAGGCAAGGAAAGACCTGACTAAATCGAAGAACACAATCTTCCAGACTGAAGACGAACTTCTGAGGGGTATGCTTTCTTATGTCGAAGGAAGTTTCTTATTGAAAAAGGAGAAGTTCGAGTTGGCGGAAACGATGCTCAATAAGGCGATGAAATATGAAAGTGGCGACCCAATAATGTTATGGGGTGTGAGATTGCAAATGGCAAAACTTCTCTCAATTAGTGGGAAGAAGAAGGATGCAGAAAAGCTCATTCTTGACCTTATCTCTGACCTTGAGAGGAGGAACTTCTTTGTTTTTCTTAAGGAAGCAAAGGATGTGCATAAGGAAATAGTAACTATGGAAAACGCAGGAATATAATTGGATGAAAGCTTATTCACCAATACTATCAACTTTAAAGATTTGACGTAGATTTGTCCCTTCCCACGCGTTGAAGATACCTAGTGCTCTCACTTGCCAAGTGAAATTCTGATAGCGAATAATTTTAAAATAGCAAGAACACATTTCACCCTTATCGTTCAGATTGTTGCTAATTTGGAAGATCACTTTGTCTAAGGTATCTTAAGACAGATGAAGCAATTTCATCATAGACAATTTTGATGGATGTTCGGGGTATTCTCCTAGAAAATACTTCTTCTCAAAGAGTGGTCAACTTGGATAGGGTTCACCTGCTGCAGCAGGTATTTCTATGAAGGAGAAAAGGGTACTTGAGATAGTCGGGGAGGGGACGTCTATGTATTCCCTTCAAATACTGTGGACTGTAAAGAAGTATGATCTGCCAGTCAAATATCTAATTCTGAGGAATGGGGGGGTTCAATCATAAAGAGTTATTCAATGAGCTATTCTCAAGGGTTTGAAAAGAAGGACTATCTGAGTTTCGACTTGCCTACTGAGAAATTTGCTGAATCTTTGGGCATCGAGTTCATTGTTGCGGGTAAGGAGCTGATAGAACTTAAATGGCTGAAAGATGGAAGTAGTTCGAAATTACTTGATGTGGATGTAGATAGAGCCGTTCCAAAACAGTTCCTATGGGGACCAGTTTCTAATCTTTCTGTATTTGGTTAGCAAGGAATTTATTTCGTTGTCGCTGGTTGCGCTCTCCTCAGGCTCTTCACCAATTCTCCTTCTTACAATCGCTGGCAAATAATCATCTTCATTCTTTAGGCCAAATCCATCGTTCAGTTTCTTCTTTTCTTGGATTATATTTTCTCCTATTTTCATCACTTCTTCAAGGGTGTAGTCGAATCCAGTCGCAAGATTCAGTGCACTCACTACGTCCTCAGGATTTACCTTGGCATAAGAACAGATTATGGCGGAGTTGTATATCTGTCGATAATTTTGCGTATTAACAACTGTTCTGACTCTTTCTTCTGTGTCTACTGTCCATCTGTCACCGCTCAAGATACCGATCTGACTGTTATCAACTCCCATATCCACCTCATACATTTCAGCCTGGAGATGGTCAGCTCCCCTTGAGGATGTTGCATATCCTAATCCCTGAAGTTTGAACGCTCGCGGATCGTGCATGGGAATCTCCAACTTTTTCACAGTTGCAATTTCGTCCCTTGGGATTCCCCGAGAAGTTGCAAAACGTTCCAGCCCATTCTTCAGTTCATTCCCTGCTCCTCTTGATTCTGCTATGTCTCCAATCAGCTCGCTAACTCCTTTGAATCCATCCTTAAAATATTTCGTTATTGAGGGGTCAGTGATTTTTCCTTCCTTGACGAAATTATTCAGCGCCGAAATTATCACGCCAGTACTTATTGTGTCCATTCCCTTGTCATTTATTAAGTCATTCCATTCAAGAATGAGGTCAAAACTTGAATTTCCAAGTAGAGGGCCGAAACTAGCTACTGTTTCATACTCCGGTCCATCAATTTTCTTTCCTCCCCTTGTCACAGTTCTGCCACAGCCTATTACGCAATTTGCACAATGATAGCTGGTTACTGGGTATAAGTCATTGAATTTCATTGAGCTAAGAGAATCGTAATCAAAATTGTGGTCCTTGAAATAGTTGGCTGGAATGTCCCCCATTCCCTGACCCATGTCCATCCATATCATACTGCCATTAGTCATCAGACCC
>JAJYUV010000074.1 GCA_021792355.1 Thermoplasmata archaeon
TCAGGTCTCCTGTTTATAACATAAGGGAGGCAGAGTTTCTGTGCTATGCTCTTCATTATCTGCATGTATTCTGCCATCTGCTTTTCTGAATCTTCCAGGTCCACATGAGCGGTGTGAGCCTCAAAAAAGTGAATCTCACGATCGCGTATGAATGCCCGCGTGTGCTTTGTTTCGTACCTGTATGTCGTTACAATCTGATAGAGTTTAAGCGGAAGATCGGTGTGCGCCCTTATCCAGAGTGAAAACATAGGATACATCGCTGCTTCGCTTGTAGGTCTTAATGCGAGATCAACCTCAAGGGGCTCTATTCCTCCCTTTGTGACCCAGAAAACCTGTCCTTCAAATCCCTTCACATGCTCGAACTCAACAGAAAGCTGGTCTCTGGAGATAAGAAGAGGAAACATTGATTCCTGGAATCCATATGAGTTAACCTCGCTTCTGATAATACCATCTACAAGGCTAACAAGCTTGAAACCATACGGGGGAAGCACATTCATACCCTTTACGGGGTATCGCTTGTCAACGAGTGATGCGGCTTCTATAATTTCGTTGTACCATTCTCCTCCAGTGTTTTTCTTGTTGATCATCTTCGGCTAGGTATTTTCTCTCTATATATAATTATGAAACGATCTGCCTTTACTTTAAAGCAAAAGACTTTAACTTCAAGGGGCACTCCAAAATACCTGAAAGGAACTTATTCAGTGAAAAAGCTAGCAATGTCTGCCTCAACGTTATATTAGAGAACATTTCCAAAAAGAAAGAAACCCAACTAAAGTAAAATATTATCGAAAGAATGCAGATAAATCACACCAGAACTGAACCGTAAGTAAAAAATTAAAATACGTTGTATTGCATAACTTGGCATGGACGCACAAGTTGAGACAGATTTTGAAACGGCCGTTAGGATTTATCGCAGGCTCATACCTCTTAAATCAATTTCCCCATCATCTGGAGGCGAGGGAGAATCGAAGAAAGCAGACGAAATATGCAAAATACTCGAAGAGATGGGTTTCCCAAATTATGACAGATATAATTTTAAGGACGAAAACGGTTTTTCCAGACCAAACATAACGCTTAGGGTCGGTGACAAGCAAAAGACCTTGTGGATAATTTCGCACATAGATGTTGTTCCGGAAGGCTCCCTTGATTTATGGACCAGGCCGCCATTCACTGCTAGTGTCGAAGGGGGCAAGATATATGGCAGAGGCTCTGCCGATAATGGCGAAGGCATAGTTTCTTCTCTGTTGATTTTGAAGAATCTGCAGAGAGATAAGATGAAATACAATCTCGGTCTTGCATTTGTAGCTGACGAGGAGACGGGCAGCAAATATGGAATTGCCCAGCTTCTTGATACCGGGATTTTTAAGGAGGAGGATCTTGTCGTTGTACCGGACTCCGGGACCGAGGATGGCAACGTTATAGAAGTTGCTGAAAAAAGCATCCTCTGGTTAAAGGTCGTTGTCAATGGCAAGCAGGGACATGCAAGCAGGCCGGATCTCGCAATCAACGCATCAAAACTCGGCATGATGTTCATGCTCTCCCTTGAAAAGAGCCTGCATGAAAAGTTCAACGCATCGGACAAGACATTTGAGTATCCATTGTCTACATTTTCCATAACTAAGCATGAAAAAAATGTGGATAACATCAATACTATCCCGGGAAAAGACACGTTTTACCTGGATTCCCGTATCCTCCCTGTTTACGATCTTGATTCCGTGATGGATTTTATCAAAGAAGAGGCATTGAAATTTACACAATCAAATAATGTGAAGATTGAAGTTACGCCCTATCAAAAGGAACAGGCCCCACCGAATACAAAGACCTCATCTGAAATCTATACTCTGCTCAGCAAGGCTGTAAAAACAGTGTTGAACAAGGATGCTGTGCCAGTTGGAATTGGCGGAGGGACCTGTGCCGCATTCTTCAGGAGAAAGGGGATAAACGCTGTTGTATGGGGCATTTCGGTGGATGACACATATCACAAGCCCGATGAGTACGTTGTTGTCGATAATGTCGTCAAGGCTGCTGAAGTGGAAGAAGCAATGCTATACGCCTAGTCCCCGTCTGACTGTGAAAGATCGCGTATTCTCTGCGGGCCATCTATCTCCTTTATTATCCTGGCGACCGGCTTGGGTACAAACTGTTCCCAGTCATCGCCCTTCAGTATCCTCTCTCTTATCCGAGTTCCGGACCAGTCAGAACGATTCAGGAGTTTCAGCGATTCAACTCTGTAATTCTTCTCCTTGAAAAGCCTCTTTACAAGCGAGTTGTTCGTGTAAACTATGTCGAACCTGGGAGTTAGAGCCTCCACATGGGCTACCCATAGCGGATTGGAATTCACGTCCTCAATAGGAACAAGATAGAAATTGCTGATCTTTGCCTCTTCCAGTGTCTCTGAAATCATCAGGTGTCTCTCTCCTGCCGTGAATGGATCCTTGAGCGTGTGCGAGTACTGTGCACTTCCTATCCCAATAATAACGGAGGAATTCCTTTCCAAGACAGTTTTAATTATTTCGAAATGTCCATTGTGGAAGGGTTGGAACCTCCCCACTATCAGCGCTCGCATGTACCCGGAATGCCTCTTAAATATATTGTTATTAGTCTCTTATCTCCTTTTCTGCCATATATGCTGTGAAGAGTATTAGTGCCACTGCAAGGATAGCAAGTCCGCCGAGCCACCATCCTATCTGTGTCCACTGCGAAAGCGTTGTGGCATTTCCGTATATTATGACAGTTCTCATCGCCTCTGCAGACCAAGATATAGGATTGTACTTCGCAATGTTCGAAAGCCATGTTGCCATCATTCCAGGCGCAAACATGGCGTAGCTGGCAAACATAAGGGGAAGATTAACAAGGTTCACTATTCCGAAAATCGAATTCATGTTGGTCATTCTGATTGCTATCACGCTGAAAATCGACGAAAATATGAATGATACAAGAACAATAGCGGCTACAATCACAAGGGCGTCAAATATATTGAATCCATTCTCGAAAACCAGGCCATTTGGTATTACAAGAGCAGCTACAATCAGGATCAATGCCTGTGGAAGTATCCTGAACGTTGCAGAAAGTATCTTTGACAGGACTATAGAACTTCTCCTTATGGGTGATGACAGGAACCTTCCCATGGGTCCGAGCCTTCGGTCAAAGATAATGTTAGTGCCAGCGAACATTGCCGTGAATAGTCCTGTAATCGTCAGAACACCCCCAACGATGTATGTTATATAGTCATGAGCCCCGTCAAGAATTGCGGAAGAGGCAGCCGGGAAGAACTTAGTAATATCAAAAGCACTGCCAAAAAGGGCTATCCAGAAGAATGGCTGTATTAAACCTGTAATAAGGAATACCGGATTCCTGTACCATTTCTTAAGCTCCCTCATCGTAAGTGGACCAAGGCCGCTCACCTTCTCAACCTCCTCATATTCATCATCGCCTTGCGTGCGTCGCCCGGATCCTCTGCCCTGATATCCTTTCCGGTATATTCGAGAAATACTTCATCAAGAGACGGCTTCTGCACAGTCAACTTAACAGTTGAGAGTCCCTTTGAAGATATATAATTTATAACCTCAGGAAGGGAACTGTCAGCGTTTTCTACCTTAATTCTGACGCTGTTCGGTCCGGAATCTGTCACCTCAACAGCGTTGGGAAGTCTCTTCATAGTATCAGCATCTTCCTGCGTCTTAAATGTCACAGTAACGACATCTCCCTTGAGCGATGCCTTCAGCTCTTGCGGTGTGCCAGTTATCATGATCTGACCATGGTCAATTATTGAAACCCTGTCGGCAAGTGCATCTATCTCTTCCAGATAGTGAGATGTTAGTATTATTGTGACATCAAGCTTCTTCTGTATTTCCCTGACGTAATTCCACATCTGTGTTCTTGTCTGAACGTCCAGTCCCAGGGTCGGTTCATCAAGAAAGAGAATCTTTGGTTCATTCACTAATCCGACTATTAGTTCAAGCCTTTTACGCATTCCACCAGAATAACCACGGACAAGCCTGTTCGCAGGCTCCTCCATGTCTACCAGGTCCAGGAGTCTTACTATTCTCTCCTCTGCGACCTCTCTTGGTACATCGTAGAATTGTGAAACCATAAACAGGTTTTCCTTTCCAGTAAGGTCCTCGTCTGCTGTCAGGTCCTGTGGCACTACGCCTATTGTCTTCCGTACGCCAAGTGAGTCCTTGACTATGTCCAGGCCGGCAACTTCTGCAGTACCGGAGGTTGGCGCTATTCTGGTAGTCAGCATGTTTATAGTTGTAGTCTTGCCAGCACCATTCGGGCCAAGAAGCCCATAAATCTCGCCTTCATTGATGCTTATGTTCAAGTTCTCAACTGCCTTTATATGCCCATGGTAAATCTTAGTCAGATTCTCAGTCTTAATTATCTCAGTCATTGATTCTTTGCTCCTTTTTTTTGTTTCCCCTTATTATCTAAGGAATTACAGAATTGAACAAGTTTGTCCGAAATTCCCCTTATTCTTGGTTCCAAGTCGCCAATATAGGTCCTCATATCATCCAGATAGTCAAGATAACTCTCCAGTTCATCGACAGCTTTTTCCAGTTTTTGTGAAACATCGGTGCCATTCACCGGAGAACCTGGTGAAAGGCCTATTGTAGAACTTCCTTCTTCAGTAAGATGATAGAAACCATCTTTCCTGGAAACCAAACCTTCTTTTTCTAGTGCTTTCAGTAGCGGATATATGGTTCCTGGGCTAGGTCTCCAGAATCCCCAAGACGCCTTCTCTATGGAATCTATTACGTCAATACCTCTCTTTGGTCCGTTGGAAAGCATAAATAGGACATGCCAGCGTAAACCGCCGTGACGCTTGAAGACTTGTTCGGGCCCGAGTCCCTTCATCATGGTTTCACCAGGGGTGGATATCGATTTCGATAATATACATTTCTGGGGGTTAATCCATGAGTTTATCTGCGGCTCCTTGCATCATTTGATGGATAAAGCTATGATCTATGATGATAAATAGATTCAGAAGGAATAGGAATAATTTGGAGCATAAATATATATTTATACATGCATATTATCATACCAAAATGACATCTAAAAAGTATTTTAAGATTATACCTTTTATGTTCGCAATTTTGATGGTTTTTTCATCTTTTGCATTTATCGACAGCGGTACTTCCGTCTCATATAAAGGAATAAGCCCAAGTATCCTTTACAGTGTCCCGATTA
>JAJYUV010000075.1 GCA_021792355.1 Thermoplasmata archaeon
CAGTCTGCCAAACGGATTACCAGTAATTAACACCAAATATGTTTCTGGAAGATACAAAATTGGGAAGATGACGATAAAGGGAGAATATGAGACAGACAGGGAACTAAATTCAAGGTTAGTAGAAAAGTCAAAACATTTTGTGAAGACTAATTTTGTAACATCAGAGGGTAAGTTGTCCACTTTTCCGGTAGATTTCGGGACGTTGATCCCTCTCAAGTTCTTTGGTAAGAAAAAGATTTCAATGCTCGGTCAATGGAGGACTTCCAGACGCTCTGAACTAATTAGCCTCGGGAAAAAGATGTTTGAAGTGGTCTCTGACTCAGAAAGGAAGATTTCAGTAGTGTTCAGCGCGGATCAGGCGCATACTCATTCTAAGTCCGGTCCTTACGGGTACGATTCCAGAGCTAAATTGTACGATAAAATGATGGTCAAAGCACTGGAAAGTAACAGATTTGAAAAAATAATAGCTTTGAACGACGTCTTCATAAATGGGGCTAAACCAGATAGCTACTGGAATTTGCTGATGTTTCACGGGTTTGTGACTTGTGGGGGGCTCCTTCCTAAATTCCATTACTACTACCTCCAAGAATACTTTGGCATGTTGCTCGCAACGGCCGAATGACCAAAGAAAAAATTATTATTCAAGCAATACTGACGACTAAGGGCTCGTGGTCTAGCGGCTATGACGTCTCCCTGACACGGAGGAGATCACCGGTTCGAATCCGGTCGGGCCCACTGCACTTTTGGATCATTATGAATCACGTATTTACAGGAAGGACAGTTTTTCGTTTTGCGTAAAAGTCACAAAAGACTTGTATCATTCATATAGAAAGAATGGTCCCGAGAAAAAACTAAGTATTCACTTTCCGATATGCTGAGAGTATGTATGCACTCGAATGATAATATGGCGTTTGCGGCTCGAAGCAAAGGTAGTTCAACGGGTAGGACCCTCGTAGTGATCGGTGGTTTATTGCTCATTTCCCAAGTTGTCATTCTGCTCACATTCAACATTGAAGCCTACCAATCTCTTCCGTCACTAAACCCCCAGAGTCTGCAAGCCTCGAAGTTCTTTGGTGTCGAGACTGTTCTGGTGCTGCTTATGATCGCTTCTTCGGTTGTTACTTATAAACATTCTTCATTCAGGTCCATCATCGCTTATATCCCCTTGATCTCTATTTCAGCAATCATTCTACTTGATGAATATATGACAATACCATCCATGGGCGGCTCCCCAACCCAAGTGGTGATTCAGGTACTCTCAATCTTCGTGATTCCAGCAGACAATTTCGTAATGGGTGGAGGAATCATATTGGCTCTGGCAGGTTCTGTTATGACAATAGTTAGATTTACGAAGAGCAACCGTTGAATGACATTTAAGGAATTCGTCAAAGAGATTAGTGAATGGAATTGAAAATCCAGGGACGGAGAAACAATTACCAAAGAAGATAACGGAAGGTGCCGTAGTTGTTGGACTGAAATATCTACGGAGAAAATGTGATTTCGGCAACTATGAACTTGTTATTTCTGGGTCTTTGTCGCTTCAGATGTAGTCGTTCCAATAACAGTGGTTGGAGAAATGTACTTTCGTGAAATAGCAGAAAATAAGAGGGATCCAGACAGTATCGTAAATATTACCACGTAAAATAAGATGTTACCAAACAGTCCGAAAACCGATGGATCAGTTGAAAGCAGTATTCCTGCGAGAACTATCACGGTAGAACCTCTCTGGACGAAAGAAGAAACTAAAAGGGAGTCCTTGCCGAACCACTTGGTAGCTCCCTGTACGGAGAATACCTCAATGAATCTGATTGCAACAAGAATCGCGACCAATAGCAGCGCTACTAATAAGCCATAGAAATCGAAAATGTTCACCAATATTCCTATGTATACGTAGAAGAGGGTCATTACAAAAAAAATGATCTCTGAATTGAAATAACTAAGCGACTCATTATCGATGATTCCTGAAATTTTGACTACCTTTGACACTGGACGTGAATTCGCTATGATTACCGAAAACACGAAAATAGTGAGAATTGCAGATGCTCCGATTATATCGGATACACCCCAAAGAGCAAACAGCACGGCTACTGTGGCAATGTAGTAGTGTGGTGTCAGCGCTTGACGCAGAACTAACAGCCAGACTATTCCAGCGACGCCTCCCAATATTAACGCTTCAGAAATGCTTCCGAAAAGATAGCCTGCCAGTCCAACCAAACTGGACTGTTGATTCATAATACTAAGTATTAAGAGAACTACTATTATGTTCATGACGGAGTTCATTATCGTTTCCACTTCAATAGTGTGCTTCACACGCTCGTCCAGATTTACTCTCGACATCAGTGGAACAATAAAAGTAACAGAATTCTCGCTAAGGACCGCAGCAAGTAGCAAGGAATCGAGAAGTGGTATCTTTAGAAAGAAATAGAGTATAGGGGTCGTGATACCAATGACGAAAACGAGATCTAATGCAGCTATTACAACTCCTCTGGAAACAGTAACCCCAAATTTTTGGATATCGAGCTTCAACAATCCGCCGAACACTATAAGAATTAAGGCGACCGTGCCTACAAATCCCAGAAGGTCCCTCATAATTGAAAGATAAACCCCTGGAATAATGCCCGCATAATGGAGAGCTATTCCAATGAGCAAGAGAAGCAGCATGTCGGGAATTTTCTTCTTCCTAAATGCAATTTCTCCGACGAACCCTAATAGCATTATCCCTGCGAGGAGTAACAGCAGCTCATTGGTAGTAATCAATACATTCGCATATCACGGTCTGTTATAATCCTTATCACTTGAAGAGATAAAATAAGGGTAAACTTGCTAAAGAGCTAGAAGCAGTGGCATACAAGGCTAGAAATGATATCGAGAGAGAAAAAGAGATTAAAGACTATGTCTTCGAAGGAAAATTGTTAACTGGTGTTTTTGGAACCTGGTTTCCCGATGCAACTCCGAGAAACGAGGTAGATTACATTATCACTGTTTTGGAATAGAACTTTCTTAGAGAGAAAGTTGTGCATTTTCTGAAGAACAATTCTCGAGAGACATAGTGAAATTCCGAGAGGAACGGTGGAATCATCCATTTGCAAGTAGGGCCTCGATTTCGCTTTGTGGAGAGTTACCTCCGGTGATGATAAGAGCAACTTGTTTGCCCTTTAGTCGATCAGCAAGTTTGAGTTCAGCAGCGAGAGTGGAAGCAGATGCTGACTCCGGAATCATCTTGGTCCGTTCAGCTAGCAGTTTCCATGCGTTTCTAATATCGTCATCTCTGACAAGGACGAAATCGTCGAGCAATTCTCTCATTATGGACTGAGTGTATTCAAAACTCTCACCTGTTGCCACACCCTCAGCATAACTATTGTTTTCAGCGGATTCAGGCCTTCCACTTTTCCAAGATCTGAATGCAGCTGGAGATTTTTCTGATTGAACTCCTATCACCTCTATCCCTTTGCTTATGGCCTTCGCCACAACCGACGCACCACAAGCTCCACTTCCCCCACCTACTGGTACAATTATCACCTCAATGTCGGGATTCTCGCGAAGCAATTCCAAAGTGTGAGTGCCCACTCCAGCGATCAGCATTGGTTCATTTGCAGAATGAATATACCTGTACCCATTTTCCGAAGCTAGTTCCTCTGCTTTTTTCCTGGCGTCGTCAAATTTTGCCCCATGGAATATTACTTCGGCTCCTAAGTCTTGTGTGAACTTCACCTTCTTTTGATTCGAATTTTCAGGCATGACTATTCTGGACTTGACTCCGTATAGTCTTGACGCATAGGCTACACCCTGCGAGAAATTACCTGTCGAAGCCGCAATGACACCTGCATTTTTTTCTTCTCTGTTAAGCTGAGAAATCAGGTATGTCGCTCCACGAACTTTGAATGAGGAAGTTGGAAGTAGGTTATCCAGTTTTAAGAAAGTCGTCACTGAGGGAATAATATCCGGGTTCACTCTTACTACTGGACTCGGGAAGAAATGACATCTTAATACTTTCTCCGCCTTTAAAACATCACGCAGTTCTGGCTTTGCAAGTGTAGTCATCCGGTACTTAGAATGTGCTCTGTAAATAACTACTTTCTCTCATATCTTCTACACTCGAATTACCAGATCTCAAGAGATTCGAATTCGCAGAGATTGATACTTTGCTATGTTAGGAATGCAGAAACTCCCTGTATTCTTCCCAACCCACCTGCCACTTTAGTCCAAGTCTCACCATTATCGGTTGAGCCGAACAAGTCCCCGTGGGTCGTCCCGAAATAAATGCCGGCCTCTTTCATTGAGTCTTGAGCCATGCCGTCACGTAGAACCACAGCGTGATTGCCTTTTGGCAAACCTTCGCTGAATGTTTCCCACGTCTTCCCTCCATCTTCAGTCCTTTCCACCGTTATCTGACGCTGAATGCACGAGTTGTGTTTCTTGCAACTGCCCTGGTAGGCTGGAATCACAAACAACGAATCCCTCTTTCCTTCGACTGTCACTATGGGGAATCCGTGTCTGACTTCATTGGAATGACTGATATCCTTCCACTTATCTCCCGAGTCAGTCGAAGCATATACTCCGCAATGATTTTGCTGATAAATCGTCCCTGGGTTAGACCGAGATAATGCTAGCTTGTGTGTACACGAATGAACCTGATTTAGGTGTTCTACATCGTTTGGAATAGAAGGTTGGAACTCTCCTTTTTGCGTTGGACAAGAATCTATGATTCCATTTTTCAACGATTTCCAGGTCTCTCCACTATCATCGCTCCTGTACGTTCCATTTCCGGATGCGACAATATACAGCCTTCCCTTCTTGCGTGGATCGGATTTGACAGTGTGGATTGTTAGTCCCGTTGTACCGAAACCCCAGTCAATACCCCAGTTCTCTCTGTTGGGTGCCGTATAGAGCCCCGTTACCTCTTCCCACGTGCTTCCAGAGTTGTTGGACTTGAAGAGATGACCATACTGGGTTCCCGCGTACAGAACATTGTCCTCGTGATTATCTGCCTCTACCGTCCACACTTTCCTCACGTGAAGACCCTTGTTAGATAATTTCCAAGTTTTTCCTTTGTCCTT
>JAJYUV010000076.1 GCA_021792355.1 Thermoplasmata archaeon
AATCAACCATCTCACCTCCGCTTGATTTGTATGGTTTCCCCTCTTCGTTAGGGAATTCAAAGTCAATGAACCAATGCTTGAATATGGCCTGTGCAATGGATTCAAGGGTCTCGTTCATCTTCTGGTTGAGTTCTAGTTTTGAATCGAGATCGGAAAGAATTTTGGCTATGGCCTTTTGCTCGTTTTCTGGTGGACACGCTATTGAATAATTAGCAACAACATCTGCAGTTATAGAAGGATATGCAGTGGTACTAGTTTCTGCGATGGCGGACAAATAGTTTGTGAATTCTTTTGTTGTAATCGAATAATAGAGGAAGTCGGGGTTAATTTCTTTAGGTGTTAAAACCACGAATCCAGTAGAGGCAACCGTACATGGTTTAGGATATCTGATCTTGCAGAAGTGCTTTAGATTAGGTCTAACAGATGAAACCAGAATATCTTTGTCATTAACAATTCGCTTTGCTCTGGAAGGCGCGCTTTTTACTGCAATAGCCCTTATATTTTTGATTACCCCTTCTTCAACAGAATCGATATCGATATAATGTATTACAGAGCAATTCATTTGATTGTTCAAATTTGCTTTGTTCAAATACGCTAGATCTTTTATGGCATGACTGGTCCATTTTTCTGGGAGTGGTTGAACTTTAGACTGGTTTTTAGATAAACTTATATCTTCCATCCAATCCTCTCCAGATTCTTCTTTATCTCCTCATCAAGCCTTGCACCTTCTTCCATCTGCTGCTTAAGTTCGGAAATGAGTTTCTGCATCTTTTCTTCGAATTCCTCATCATCCTCTTCCTCCTTTTCTGTGCCAACATATCTTCCGGGAGTGACAATATAGTTATTCTTTCTGATTTCTTCAATATTTGTGGACTTGCACAAACCCGGGATATCATTATATTCTCCACCTTCACCTCTCCATGCGTGGTATATTGAGGATATCTTCTTTATGTCATCTTCAGTGAGCACCCTGTGTCTCCTGTCGATCATAGTTCCCATCTTTCTTGCATCTATGAACAGTGTTTTTCCTCTTCTGTCCCTGAATTTGTTATTCTTCTTTTCTTTGGTTAGGAACCAGAGACAGGCTGGTATGCCAGTGTTGAAAAATAGTTGCGGAGGCAATGCGACCATGCAATCAACGAGATCAGCCTCAATGATGTTCTTCCTTATCTCTCCTTCATTGGAAGTATTGGAACTCATTGATCCATTTGCAAGGACAAAGCCAGCTATGCCGGTTGGCGATAGATGATGAATGAAATGCTGAACCCATGCGAAATTTGCATTGCCGATTGGCGGTAGTCCGTATTTCCACCTGACGTCTTCCCTCAGCAGGTCTCCCTTCCAGTCAGAGTCGTTGAATGGAGGATTTGCAAGGATGAAATCAGCCTTCAGATCCCTGTGGTGGTCATTCAGGAAACTGTCTCCCCATTTAACTTCATCTGAATCTATGTTCCTTATCGCAAGATTCATCTTGCTGAGCTTCCAGGTCGTCTGGTTTGATTCCTCTCCAAATATGTGGATGTCATCCAGTCTCCCCTGATGAGCTCTAATAAATTTCTCGCTCTGCACGAACATTCCGCCCGAACCACAGCATGGATCGAACACCCTTCCCTTATAGGGCTCTATCATTTCCACGAGAAGTTGCACGATTGATTTGGGTGTATAGAACTGCCCTCCTTTCTTTCCCTCAGCATCGGCAAACTGACCTATGAAGTATTCGTATACCCTGCCGAGAAGGTCTTTTCCCCTTGCCTCTTCCGTCCCAAGAGTAATACTACCAATCAGATCTATCAGTTCGCCTAGTCTCTGTTTATCAAGTGAAGCTCTAGAGTAATTTGTCGGCAACACTCCCTTTAGGGATGGGTTGTCCCTCTCTATGACTTCCATAGCATCGTCTATCATCCTTCCAATTGTTGGCTGCTTTGCATTCTTCTGTAAATACTCCCACCTTGCCTCAGGTGGAACCCAGAAAACATTCCTTGCAATGTACTCGTCCCTGTCCTCCGGATCTGAGAGATGTTCCTTGTCATTCTCCAGTTCCCTGTGAACTTCTTCAAATGAATCTGATATGTACTTCAAGAATATCAGGCCTAGAACAACGTGCTTGTACTCTGCAGCATCCATATTGCTTCTCAGTTTGTCTGCTGCCCTCCATAGCTCCTTCTCTATGCCCAGTTCGCTGGATCCGCTATTTTCCATCTACTAAATATGGGGTAACGTTAGAAGTATTTTTCGGGTCAGTACCTTTCTAGACTTACCCATGTTCCAATAAATCTAGGGCGGTAGGAACCCCAGAAAAACATTTGAACGTACTAGGACAGCTCAGGCAAACAGAGAGAGTAAGGCTACTTAGTTTTCCCGAGTCTTTCTATTTACTGGGAATGTATCAGAAGTAAGAGTGCAGATTGGAGAGGCTATTTCGCCATTGCTCATTGTTGCAAAAACAAGAGGTATCAAGCCGTTTCAGAGCTTGTACCAAACAATGAAGATAGTAATTTGCCTTCATCTGGAAACCCAGGACAAAGCTAGAAGTGGAGCAAGTGAAAAGGGGGGTGGCCAAAGAAGTGAGATTTCGGAAGACTGTAAGGATAAGGGCTAGGGACACCAGTCCCTAGCTTGCCTTGAGAAAGAAGTTTTACGTTGATGGGTTCAAGTATAGGATAAATTTCTGGAAAGAGAATATTGATGTGGCATTCCCTAAAAAGAAGCTAGCCATGTTCGTGGGCGGATGTTTCTAGCATTCCTGCCCTTTACACAGATCAGTTCCAAAAAGCAATACCAGCTACTGGATCCCAAAACAAGAGAAAACTGTTGAACGTGTGAGAGGGACGGATCGCAAGTTCAAAGATGAATGATGGACTGTAATTCATATATGGAAACAATCAATCAAAGAGGAAATCACTGATTGCAAAAGAAAGATGATGAATAAAATCCTTAAAATTAAAGATTTGGTGCGAATGGGTTTTAATATTTGAGGAAATTACTTACCGATTAGCTTGGCCCCAGTGGAGCTTTCTGAAAGGAATTCGGAACTTCTTGTCAATGACTTCATAGTATCTGATTTCGCTAGGTTTCAGGAATATGTTAAGAGTGGCGAAGAGTTAGTAAAGCAAGCTCTAAGGTATATCCCCCAGGAAGCCTACAGCAAACTGAGGGAACTGCTCTTAAGATTCGTTCTTGAAAGTGACAAAGAAGCACCGCCTAAAATGAAGGTAGTTGTGGATTCGAACGTGATAGTTTCAGAAGCGTTCAGAGTGGGGAAGGGGAAGCCATCGACTACGCTGAGGATTTTTGATTCTCCGTTAGTAGAACTATATGCTCCAAGAATCATAAAAGACGAAGTTCTGGAACAGGTTCGCAAAGACCTCCCATCTGGTTGCTCGTTAGATCTAGCTGTCTCCTGGGCAACTAAACTTCTCGGGAAGATAAGATTACTCGATGATATAGGCCTTGGGGCTATAAGAAAGGCGAAACAGAAGCTCGACCCCGTTAGGTTCGGAAAAGATTATCTTTTTTTGGGGGTTTCGTTTGAGATCGGAGCGGGAGCCATTATTAGCAATGATACGAAAGCATTCTCAGCCGGTGACTTGCCTGAGCTGTGGCATATTGGAAGGCTTGCAGATCTGGTTTTGGTTAGAGAGGGAGGGTATGTTTCGCTTTTTGTGGCTTCGGGGTCGCTGAAGATTGCCCTTGGTGTTTCCCAAAATTTGCTTCTAGCAATCAGCGATATTCTTACGGAGGTAGGAAAGATTGTTGCAATCATAGCAAGCGCCATCCTGAAAGGAAGCGTTGATATTCTGAATAAGATACCTACATGGGCCTGGACTGTAATAATTGCAGTTGGTGCAATTGTGCTAGTATATATTTTGATTGATAAGAAAAGAAGAGAAGCAGTTTCAGACGCGCTTGGTAAGTTTATAGAATTTCTCAAAGATTTAGCCTCTAATGCAATAAAAGCCTTCAAATCACTGGTAAACGCGTTTTGGCGGTCAGTTATCTCATTCTTTACACTGCTTGTTCCCGTGATAAATATTCTCCTCATCGGTGCGGGAGTTTCTATGAAACTAATAAGAGAACTTCTTAGAGAAATAGAAGAAGATAGGAATACGCGTAATACAGTTTCGGGAATTCACTTATTCTGACTTAGGCTCATAATGCAGCACGTTTATTTTTCAACGACCTATTTTGATTTTTGGTTTAAAAGAGAAAAGAATCTATGTAAATTGAAGGCATATTTAGGCCCGTACCCAAAGGATTTAGGAGAGACCTTTTAAGCGAGGGCATTCCTTAATTCCACGGAGGATAAGTAGCTCTCCCAGAACTATGTGGATTTAATTTTGATAGAAGAATTGCACTCCTGATTTATTGGTTGAATACACGGGTGATAAGCAGGAAATAGTTGAAAAAAGGCTCTCAAATGATCCATAATAAAATCACCAAGTTAAAGGCAGATGCGGACACATAGCGGTGATATTATAGAAACATAAATTGTCGACTCATTCAAGTTTAACACCTAGCCGAAAAGGAAATCTCTTAATCAAAAGTGTAGTATCCCATGGCCTCGTCGTCACTTGGCCACCTCCTATAACCAAAGGAGGGGCGGGGTCTAATAGAACAATTCCGTGATTAACAAATAGTTGCACCTGTTACTTAGTAACACCCGTTACCTGAAGGACCTCGTCGATTTTCAGTATTTGAAATTAAAATAGAATTGTGCTGCCTTTGACAATTTCGGGTCTTTTGTCAAATTGACTATGCTTGTTTCCTATCATCGTACTTAACGCTCCCCCAGATTCCGAAAGTTTGTGCCGACGCATATATACTTAAATCACCATGAATTGTCAAAACATGCTTCCATCCATCCCAAGGGAGAACAAAATAAGAATCACCCAGAATCTCTCCGAAAAGATAGGCATAGAGTATCTGACCAACGATCAGGTAGATGCAATAATGGATCACCTGAATTCACAGATAAGGAAGCATTTGGAAGAAGGTCATCCCGGGAGGGCACTTGTGGTGAAGAGGTACCGCTTCCTTTTCCAG
>JAJYUV010000006.1 GCA_021792355.1 Thermoplasmata archaeon
CATTGGTAAAAGGCTATATCAAACGTGTTATTAAAGGGTTGAGCCGTGGTAGCGAAGCGGCCTAACGCGCCAGACTTGAGATCTGGTTCTCTCACGAGATCGGGAGTTCAAATCTCCCCCACGGCGTGAACCCATTGGAATTTATGATTACTGAACCAAAATAACTCATTCTTAGTGTTTGTGAGAAGTGGAGCAAATCCTTGATTCAGGTATGTTCCAAAATTTTGGGACCGATACCCACACCAGATTTTAAAATCCTCTTGATTGATCTGGAATCTCTAAGTTCTCTTTCGACTTTGCTTACATGCTTGGAAAGAGTCAAGATATGGGGGTTGGGACCGGCATCAAATGTGTATGCAGCTATTATCCTTCCTTCACTCTCGTTAAGATTCGAAATCTTTACCATTACTTCCTTAGATGAATCATTCAGGTACATAATAGGAGGCCATGAATCGATCATAGCCGCGTGCATGTTGTTGCTGTCTCGCATCACAATCTCTCCTAGGGCCCCAAAATCCCTCTCCTTAATGGAATGGATAGCCTTTTTTATCGAGTCTTCCGCGAGGCTTGGTCTCAGTTTGAACAAGGGACTGGTACTAGAGGTGATATCGTGTCCTTCACTTGAAGATACTGTTTTCTTTTCTTCGCTGACTATCCCTATAATATCCGTCAACTCTTCCCAATGCTTCGGACCAAAGACCATTTCGGAGTAGGAATCCAGACCATCGCTTCTTCTTCCTCTCTTCCACTTCACTATCCCTCCGAAGACGCTTCTACAGGCACTGCCACTAATCTTTCTCGCCAAAATTGATAGGTCTTTCTGTGTAAGATTAAGTCCCAAAGATTGGTCAACAGCATAAACCAAGGCAGCTCCTCCAGATGCACTTGATGCGATTCCAGCTTCTCCAGGAAATGAATTTTTTGAATTTATCACGGCCTTGAATTCTTTACTATAATGTCCAAGTCTTAGCATTTCATCTATCACAATTTTCATCTTGCGTAGCTTTTCATCACCCCTGTCTAACGCAATGGTTCTCCCATCCAATGTAATTCTATGGGAAGTAATCTTCCTACTGAATGTTACAGTAGTCTCCGTACTCATGGAATAATTTAAGGTCATGCTCAGTGAAGAATTGAAGGGAAGATTGATCTCTCTATTTCTACGCCCCCAGTACTTTATGAGTGCAATGTTCGGAGTTGCAACAGCTGTCTTTGTTGCCGGAGTTTCCATAGGAGAACATTATAATTTGAGGATAAATCTATTTAGGCTTCGCATCAACCTGATAGATGGCATAATGGTTCCCTTTCGACTTAGACTGCGCGATTCCCAGTTTAAAGCCCGTTAGAATGCTGTGGATTGAAAGCATTAATCATGTGACCGGTTTGTGACGAAGGGGACAAGAGATGAAATTATTGACATTTAGAAGAAAAATATCGTATGGCCCTACAAAAACTATTCACTATGATCGTATTGGTGTCAAATCATTTTAGGAGTCGTTCCATTACGAGTTCGTCATAGAATTTTCCCTGGAGCCTAAACTCCTTTTCCAGAACTCCAACTACCCTGAAGCCGTGCTTCATGTATAGATTCACTGCCGGAGTTTGGTCTGCTACAACCGACAGAGCAATCTTTGAAATATTCTTATTTTTCTTGATCTGATAAATAGCTTGCTTAAGCAGTCTATCTGCCAGTCCCCTACCCCTGTATCTGCTGTCGACATATACTGCAAAGATGTCGACCACATGATCGTTCTTTTTCCTGTTCCTCTGAATGTATGTCAACATTCCTACAGGCTTGTCTCTGATCACTGCGAAAACAACATTCTTGATTCTGTTTTGCCACACCTCCATACCAAAACTTGCCTCTTCTTCGTAAGAGCTTACGAAAGCCTTTGGGTCTTTCTTAAGACTTTCCAGTCTCAGTTTTCTGAAATCCTCCCATCTATCTGGCGGTAGAGGGGTTATTCTTACCTCCTTGTCCTCTGTGGTTATTTTCCTCATAAGTACTTTCGTGATTGGAAATTTCATTATTCTACTTTATTCATTGATGGTCAATCAAGAAGATGCGGGACAACTGACCGTTCTGGGAGTGTGATACCCTTAAGTCAAATATCACTATGCACCTAAAGTGCTCGAATGGAATGTTAGAATCCTATTATTTACAAATAACCTAGACGAAGGAAGATTCCAACCAAACAAGTTTAAAATCCTCAGGAAGGGAAGCTGCTTTCTAGAGGTTGATCTTAGATTTTCAAGTTTGGATTCTGGTTTGGAATACGTTTCCGAAGTTTGCGATGTAGTTGAGTTGTGCATATTTAATCGTGGAGAGTCACTTCCCCTGAATAGCTTGGAAGAAATAAAGAATGGCATAAATGAGGGATTCTACGCTATGAGCGAGGAAAAATATTGGATTGCGCATGAGATATTCGAAGATTACTGGAAACACTATAAGGACGATAGGAGCAAATTTTTCCATGGAATAGTATTGTTGTGCGTATCGATGGTGCATTTTCAAATGCAACATCAGGCGAATGCCATGAGAATATTCGAGGATGCGAAGTCCGAAATGATTCGATTCCTAGAAGATTCATTCGATTGGGAATTCTCCTATCCCCTTGGTCCCAATATTCTGAATGAAATCAGACAGCGTTCTCAATCTTTGCCATTGGTGGCCTAGATTTATTTATCATTGGTCAGGACAAGTTTGAAATGACTTTCCTCCTTTCCCATTATGTGAATGAAAATCGCTGCAGTTGATATTACCAGAAATATTACACTGAATATCAGTAGAGTCTTTTCCAGACCAAGCACAGATGCCGAATATCCCAGGAAAGGCTCTGCGAAGGCAGTAAAAAGTGAACTGACAAGGAAAATCACTGAAAGTACTGTTGCTCTTACCTCCGAAGGAACGAGGACATTAACCTCTTCGCTCAAGATGTTTGAATAGAAACCAAAAATTACTGAGTTGAGTATCAGGAACACCAGTGAGGCAATATTCTCAATTAGACCCGGGATGTATATTGTGAAGAACGTGAGAGAGGTGAAAAGGAGCATGGCAAAAAAACGATTCTTTGCGATGAATGCGAATCTTTGAGTGCTTAGCGACGCAAATCCTCTCAGAAGAACGTCCGCGAAGAAAATCACTCCAATCAGCCCGGTTCCTATCCCCATTTCCTTGTAATATGGTTGTTTGAATATGATCATCATGTTGAAGTTGAGCAGTAGTGCAACCCTGAGTAGAATTATGCTCATGATTCTCCTATCCTTGACGTAATTTCCTAGTTTTAGTAACAGAGCCCCATGACCTTTTTCCTTCTTTTTTTCCCTCAGTTTGAGGGTATAGAATGAGGAAAGCAAGACCATGATAGCGGTCGCAAATATCACTATGCGAAGTCCTAGATATTCTCCTATGTACCCTCCAAGAAGAGACGCCACGGCGACTGACACCGCAGAAAGGAAGTTGACCATTCCAATTATCTCAAGGTATCTCAAGTCGTGTGACCTGGAATACTCAAAACTCACACTTTCAAGAGCGCTGTTGTTTATAGCTACTCCTATCCCCCAAACAACGTAACTGATGGCTATTCCAAGAAACGACTGGAACAGACCGAAAAATATTATCCCGATACCCGTCAAAATTGATGATATAAATAATGCATTTCTTCTTCCTATAGAGTCAGTGATTCTTCCCATCGGAATACTGGCTAGAACGATTGTTATATAGAATACAACATCTAGTATTGTTACATAAAAAATGTTATAGCCCAAATTCAGTAGGTACAGTACCCATATTGGATTTAGAAGAAGGAAAGAATAAAAGAACGTGTAGATGTAGATGTTTCGAAGGCCACTCTTCAAGCTTTAGCTCCTGAGGGGTAAATCACGACCAGACTATTACTTTTTTTATTTCCTCTTTTTCCTTTTCCGTAAATATTTTCAGTTCCTCCGGCGAGTATTTACCGGTGATCATTCTGGTCATCTGCATTGCATTTCCGTGAGCTTCAATGAAGTCGATTGCCTCCTTGTAGTGAGTCTTAGCGCCATCGACGCTACCAACTACTGCTACATTTCTGTCGACAATGTTTTCCAGTACGTCAAATGTGTGGGAAGGTAGCTGACCGCTTGTACCGAACATTATTGCAATTCCATTGTTACTGATGTTGTCTGTGATTTCCTTCAGAACATCCATAGCTCCCACGGCATCAATAGCTGCATCCATTGACATGTCCTTCACCTTAATTTCGATCTTTTCTGACGATGTGTCGAGGTAATCTATCCCATTGCTATCAAGAAAATGCATTACATTCTCTCCGAGAGGATGCCTGTTGACCTCTACGACGTTCATGCCGAGTGACCTGAAGACGATAGAAATCAGCAGACCCTCAGTTCCGGTTCCAAACACATACATATTCTTGCATGATAGCGTCGAGTCTTCGCAATACCACGGGATTCTCGTCCTGAGGAACTGAAATGTCTCTTTCATCTTCATTACGTTTTTCAATGGTTCTGTTAGTACTGCAAGATCGAGGATAGATGAATTATCGACCTTGACTAGGAATTGAGGATCTTCAACGAACTCATCCCTCATGAAACCATTCTTTCCTCTGATCCCTGCTTCAACAAAGTCACCGTCTTCGCAGTAGTCGGGTCGTCCCAGCCTGCACATTCTGCAGCCCCCTGGTCGTCTCACCATTGGTACGACTATGTCTCCCTCCTTAAAAGTGGAATCCCCTGTAGATTCAACAACTACACCAACTGCCTCGTGTCCCATCACAAGGGAACTTCCATTTTCCGACCTTGCAAACTTCAATTTCCCAAGAGCTATTTCCTTGTCCGTTCCACATATTCCTGTGAGGTATGTTCTAACTCTGACTCCAGTCCTCTTTTCTGGTAACAATTGAGAAAGTTTGACTCCCCCACCTGGGGGAATAGTGGTGATTGCTCGCATATCTATGCCTCCATAGCAATTACTCTTGCTGGAGCACCATCCCCATCCTTGACTAGAATGGGAATGACTTGGATGGTAAAAGTATGGTTGACTAGACGTGAAAGAATTGCTGAATTGAGGTTTTCGATGATGGGTATTGAACTGCCTAGAAGTATATGGTGTGTATCAAAATTCTTCGAATTTTCAATTTCAGCTGACGGTGAGTCTATTCCAACCAGTTTTATTCCATATGTCCTGAGATTTTCTGCATCGTTCTTGTCTATGTAACTGAACTTTTCAAAAACTTCTATTTCATTCCATCTGTTGTTGTATCCCGTATAAAGAAGAATGATGTCGAAATGCTCGTTAGGCAGTCGCATTCTCTCGCCGGGATCATATGCAATACAGGTAGCTCTTCCTGACAAATCCATCAAGTCCAGTTGATCTACTGTTTTGCCTCCCTCGATGAAGTGTGCGGGAGCATCCAGATGCGTCCCGGTGTGTGTTCCTATTTTCATTTCTTTTACGTTGTATCCATCCGACTCTATACTCCTGAACTGCCTAACTTCTGGTATTGGATCACCTTTGAAATATGGCATTCCCTGAGCGATCGGTAGTGAAAGGTCGTAAAATTTCAAAGAGCTCATCCCTTCACGAAAGTTCCTTTGACAACCCACGGTGGTTCGTCAGGATTGAATGATTCCATTTTGTCTGTCTTGTACTCGCTCAGGACTTTTTCATTGATTTCTACACCCAAACCTGGCTTACCGCTTAACTTAAAGTATCCGTTCTCTAATTTATATCCTGATTTGACAAGACTTTTTTTCCATTTCGGCCAGAACTTTTCAAAACTCTCTTGGATCAGGAAATTCGGGATGTTGTAGTCCAGATGAAGTGTTGCCGCAGTCTGGATAGGTCCAAACGCGTTGTGATATGCAACCTCAACGCCAAATGAGTCCGCCAGAGAGGCGGATTCTCTTCCTTGAATTATACCTCCTATGTTCGTGACATCTGGCTGAATTACATCGACTAAATCTGCAGTGAAATATGGTAAGAAAAGATTCTTGTTTAGTACTCTCTCGCCTAGTGCAATTCGCACTTCCGTTCGCTCCCTTAATCTCTTGAGACCAGTGACCTGATCTGGATGAACTGGTTCTTCTACAAAGAATGGTTCTAAATCTTCAATTCCCTCGGCCACGCGAATTGCAGAATTTGCAGAGAATCTGCCATGGCATTCTATCAACAGATCCATTTTTGTTCGGTTTTTTAAACCTTCTATTATTTTCCTAGCCTTATCTACCTCGTCCCCATTTATCGTATCGTAATTGGGGCCAAATGGATCGAATTTGATTGCGGTAAATCCCATCCGTTCCACCTCTTTTGCCCTAGCAAGAAATTCCTGGGGGGTAACGCAACTATCGTACCAACCGTTTGCATATGCCCTCACTTCGTCCCTTATCTTTCCTCCGAGCAAATCGTAGATAGGGGCGCCATATTCCTTACCCACTGCATCCCAAGACGCAATTTCAAAAGCACTTAATGCTGCAGTAGATTCCATAGAAACCGGAAGGTAGAAAGAATGTTTGTAAAACTCAAGGTAATTTTTTCTTATTTCCTCAATCTCTTTGTTGAGGAATACCCGTCCAACCTCTCTCATCTCTTCATATACCGGTCTGGTCATCAGAGTGGTTGGAGCCTCTCCATAACCGACTTCTCCATCACTTGTAACCAACTTCAGAACGAGTATTGTAGAGCTCCATGGACTCGATTTCTCTCCCTCCTCTCCTAGTTCCATAATTTCAATATCTTTAATTCGTGTCATACGAGTATTCATTGAACTATGGCTAAAAACATTTCTCAGCCATGTCTGCTAAAGGTGACGGCAGTTAAACTTTTGGAAGTCAGCCTTAGCTTGAGGAATGTTTGGAAGATTCATAGACAGATAAAGCGATTGGTGCAAGTTCGACAGTTCGCTCTGCAACTTTTATGATAGGCACATCTCTTGAATACTTCCCCAGCTCATTTTTAACAGATTCCTTAAGTTCCTCAATCAGCGACGGACTGTTCTTCATAAGCCCTCCTCCGATAAAAATGGCCTCAGGATCAAACTCATTTATGTAATTTGCAATTGCGACCGATAAATAATATACTGTTTCATCGACAAGTAATGTACAGAATGGGTCTCCTAGTTCTCTTCCGCTGAAAAGGTCTTCGGCTGACAACCTCTCGAGAGGTATTGACGACAGGAATGGAGAGTTCCTGATCTCCTTGGAATTCTCCGCGGCTCTCCTTGCAATGGCGCGTCCAGAGGCGAGGGATTCGATACATCCTCTCCTTCCGCAGCCGCATACTGGGCCATTAGTTAGAATTACAGTGTGACCAAGCTCTCCTGCATAACCATTGCCACCCCTGTAAACCTCGTTGTTTATGAAGATTCCACCTCCAATACCAGTCCCAACTACAAGATATATGAAGTTCCTGTAATTTCTCCCCTTGTCAAAGAGCTTTACTGAAATTGCCTGAGCTGTTGCATCATTATCTACGAAGACGTCTCTTTGAAATGCACGTCTAAGCTTTTCCTTGATGTTCACCTCGTTCCATCCAACCAAGTTGGGTGCGAGAAGAGAAACTCCCTTATTTGAAATGGGAGCAGGGACAATCACTCCTACTTCGTCGAAATGATCAAACTGTTTGCCAAGAGTGTGAATTTGGTTGATCAGATCGTTGACTCCCTTGAGTTTTCTAGTCTTGGCCTCGACTCTCTTTTTAATCTTCCCGTCTTTTGACGCGAGAACTGCTGTGATCTTTGTTCCCCCGACGTCAAAACCAAGATAGTATCTACTGGACACTTCTGAATAGGATATTGTGAAATTTATTCCTTCCGCTTTTTGCTTCAAACTATGAACGATTCGCCTGGTTTAAGAATGGGTACCTTGAACTCTTCTCCTAGTGCATCCCTAAGCTCTTTGGGATTGGAGTCTATAGGAGGGAAAGTACCGTAGTGCATCGGAATGACTACCTCCGATCCTATCATCCTTGCAGCCATTGCAGCTTCTTTCGGTCCCATTGTGAAGAAGCCTCCGGTTGGAAGCAGTGAGACCTTTGGCCTGTACATCTGCCCGATCAGCTTCATGTCGCCAAACAGACCGGTATCACCTGCGTGATATATTGTAACTCCGTCTGCCGTTATAACCGCACCTGCGCAGTTACCGCTGTGCACGGCTGGGACGAGCCCAATTTTAATATTACCGAAATCTACCTGGTTTCCAATATTCATTCCAATAAGTCTCTCCTCTGGAATATTTTCCTTCGAACCAGGTAGTACATTCTCAAACATAGAAACGAGTTTTGCATCTTTATTCCTAGCGATCTCGAACGCATCTCCGAGGTGATCGTCGTGATTATGAGTGACGATGACGAAGTCGACCTTCTTTAGATCCTCCGGTTTTATCGGTGATTTTGGATTGTTTCTTAGGAAAGGATCGACTAATACCACTACCTTTTGAAAGTCTATCTGCCATGCGGCATGACCATACCATGTTAGCTTGACCATAGCTGTTCCACTCCTTTAGCTGATTATCAATACCAAATAAAAGATTTTGTTAGTAATTTCATTTATACCAAAAATTGATTCATAGTCCCTTTCTTGCAGCAAGCAGGCTTTCCATGAAACTCGCTCTTACCCCTTCCGTGTCTTCGCCTGTAATCTTGAGGGTAATCTTCACAAGGTAGGTTTCTCTTCCAATTTCTTCCACGCTAGTGCTGAAATCTGTTATTTCCTTAATCTTAGAGACTATAGATTCAATATTCTTCTTTAATACTTCATAGTCAACACTATTCATTAATTCAGTTCTGACTTGTATTTTGTTTCTAATCGGATTTACAGTCGTTGCACCTTGAATTACTATGCTGTTGGGTATCTTGAGAACTGTTCCATCGTCTTCTACGATGGTCGTGAAGTTCATTGATATGTCGTCAACTCTTCCTGCGATCTTCCATCTGAACTCATCCCTAGAGAGATATTTCGGAGGATATGAAGGGAGCATGTAGGAGTACTGCCAACTGTTGAACTCAATGAAGTCTCCAGGAGCAAATGGTCTGGTCCAGATCAACAGTATCCCGCTAAAGAAGTTTGAAAGAATCTGCTGCGCTGCAAGTCCTATTATGGCCCCAGCAAAGGCACTACCGAGGATTATCGAGCTCAAGTCGACTCCTAGCAGTGCAAGAACTGCTAAAAGGATGACAAAGTATCCGATTATAGATACTAGGAATAGTAGAGGTCGTACGTACCTCTTCTGGATCCTCCGCTCAAGCGCAGTTTGGAGAGTTTTAAGAATGAATCTCAATGCTATGTAAAGTATGACACCGAACAGGAGAGCTTGGATGTCTCCGGTATAAGGTCTGTACGCAATCGGTACTATTGAAAATATCCTCGTGAGAAAGAAAACAAGGGCAATCAGTATCAAACCGGTTAGGACTATCCACCATATCCGACTGATTATTCCTGTTTTCTCCATTGCTGCCTGACGCAATTATTTAATAAAAATTTTGTGCGGACAGTTAGCTATCCCACCCTCAGACTAATCAGGTTTAATATGCCAATTTTATTAAGGGGAAGATGGCCACATACAGAGTCACTTATAAGAAGAGAAACTTCTCTAAGAAAGAGTTACAAGACATAGCCATTTCCGTGGTCACCCTTTCTGTAGCCCTGTTTTTGATTATAATCAGATCATCATTCAAAGTCAATGGGATTAATGTCCACCCAGCATTGCTATTGGCCCTGGCGATTGGGTTCTTGATGACAATAACGGCCTTCCTTATCCACGAAATGAGCCATAAGTTCACTGCCATACACTATGGGGCCTGGTCTGAATTTAGAATGTGGCCTATGGGATTGGTGCTAACGATAATAACCGGACTCATTGGTTTCCTTTTTGCCCTACCGGGGGCTGTGTACTTTGCAAGCTACAGGAATCCTATCAGAGAGGGAAAAATCGCACTAGCGGGACCAATTGCTAATATGGTGATGGGAATAGTACTGCTTCCCGTCCTGCTATTCGTCACGATGCCTCTAAATGCCTTTGCTGCCGTATTTTTCCTGGTTTACATAAACCTTTGGCTTGGTCTATTCAATCTAGTTCCCATACCACCACTAGATGGGAGCAAGGTCTTCGCTTGGAACAAAATGTACTGGGGAATTACATTTGCTGTGGCGGCAGTGCTTGTTGGCTACTTTTTCATTTCATTCGGAATCCTATAAACGAAGGAGCCACACCAATATTTATTAGGTGCCGTCACCAGCTCAGAGACGACCAGGTTATGTTTTTCCGTTCTATGCTTTATCCTGCTCGGATAACGCTTTTCTTTCGTTCGCACGCTTTTTTGCGTAAAAGCGGTAAATAAAATAGGCAATGAAAGCGACAATGAAAGCTGCAAGAAGAATCAGACCAATGTTCGTGACGATTGGAACTAGTTTACTCCACGCTTTCCCTAAAACGTAGCCTCCTGCAGCAAGTGCGGTAGACCAGATTATAGAACCTGTTAATGTGAATATAGAAAACTTAACTATGTTCATCTTGGAGATACCGGCCGGGATGCTCATATACGATCTGAAACCTGGCACAAACCTGCCGAAAAACACGGTCCACTCCCCCTTAGCATCAAACCATTTCTCCGTCCTTATGAGATGTTCCTCTTTCAGACCCACATACCTGCCTATGTAAAGAATAAGGGGTCTGCCTCCGAAGAGAGCTATGTAGAACAGTATTACATTTCCAACAAAACCGCCTATGGATCCAGCCAAGGCAAAAACCACGAATAATGGGAAATTACCGGATGACAAGAATCCTCCGAAAACCATTATGACTTCTGAAGGGAATGGCAACCCAACTCCTTCAAGGACCATCAGTAGAAATACTCCAGCAGGACCCAAGCTACCCATTATAGCATACGATTCTTGCAGTATGTAAGCAATAATTCCTGATATAGAGAAGGCCACCCTGTTTCAGAGAGTTATGTAAACTAGTAATTAAATTTACCTTCAACAGTTGAGATGATCTCTTTAAATGACTTGATATTAAATTGAAGTGGGTCCATATTATCCCATAAATTTGCTTAATGACTTATGATCATTTTCATTCTCGACTAATCAATTGACTTATTATTGAGTTAACCATGCGATTACGTTCCGGGAATTGGTATGAAGGTTGATGCTGAAGAAAGGTTGGAGAAACTTAAAAGGAAATACTCTCACTATGGTGAAATCTATGATTATAATAAAGATGGTTCCACAGAGGAATCTAGAATCCCGTGGAATATCGCCAAGCTGGTCGTCCTAGAAAGAGACGGGTACAGGTGCAGAATTTGTGGTGAGTCTCCTATAGTTTCAGAGAGAATAGATAGCGTTGATAGATTGAGGGTTGAAGTCGAGGTACATCACATCATACCAAGGATAGCAGGTGGTTCGGACTCTACCAGGAATCTCATAACCCTCTGTAAGGCCTGCCACATCAAGACATTCAAGAACGATTATAGTGGGTTGCCGTCCGTGGGAAAGAGACTAGATGAAAGTGTAGAAATTTTGACCAACAGCAGCATGTTAATAAAGTACGGAAACAACTGCAGGAACTTTAAGTTGGATTCTTTCAGTTATAGGAATGCTGAAATAACATTAAAAGAGCCAATGGATTGTAAGATCTGTGACTTTCCAAGCCTGAAGAGAGTATACGACATAATCTTTGAAATGGAACTTGACATTGAGGAAATTGTAATTAAAGATAAAAAAAGTAAATATTGTATGGGAATAATCGAGAAAAATTACTCCCACTAGAATCTGTTTCTAAAATTCCTGTTATTGTTAAAGCTTCTTCTGGGTCTTCTGTCAACCTCGTCTGGCTGATACTCTTTTTCGCTCATGTCGAGGGACTCGTTAACAGAATCAACAGGAGTTTCTGATTTCTTTATTGCTCCGTATTTACCAACGTTGAGTCTCATGTGCCCCCTAACAAAGCTTACGTATCCATTCTCTACGACAATGCTGTCGCCGTTTTCTACCTGGCTCACTTGTTCATTCCAGAGTGACATTGTCACTTTTCCAGTCTCGTCGCCTAGGACTGCCTCGGTAACTTTCTTCTGTTCGCCATACCTTGTCTGTATGTCTTTTGCTTCGCCAACATTCAAAACCTTTGCCAAAACAGTCACTCTCTTGGATCCCTGGTTGAGATCCTTCACTTTTGTAAATTCGTCCATATACTACCAATCCTTTGTCTAGAGCTATTTGCTCAACATCTGCAGATTGACGTGCTTATTAACCTTTTCTACTATCGTATATAAAGAAGAATCGAGGAATGCCGATTCGTGAGAGTTCAAAAGGTTCTAAATTAGAACATTTGCATAGCCATATTAGTATCGAAATATAGAATAGAAAATAACGGGAACTGTTGCAGTAGTTTCAGTTCACTATCTTGAGTGTCAACTACCATTCCGCTCTTTGTTTACTGGTAACCGTTGTTCACGCTTCTTTTCCCTCGAATCAAAAATTAAGATGTCATTGAGTAAAGTCCTATTGCAATTAGATCATTACAAGAAGCATTCATTCTTGATTTGAAAATAGGTTATGAAAAATATTAAAAGGACTTTATTGGCGCGCTAGGGTTCATTGCACTCAGTGACCTCCGTCGAAAAAGTTTTACCAAATTATACATAGTTATTTTCCAACAAACAAAGTTATCTACATCTTAAAAAATCCATTAGAAGTACAAGCTGCAGAGATACCAACCAATGAGATATGGTGATTCTATAAACCTCACTAGCTTCCCATCTAAACAAACACTCTGGCGCCAGACCAATCTGACCAACAACCAGACAAATTGAACCTTTTAACTGCCAGCTTCAAATTAATTCTTATTTCAATAAGATTATCGAATTTAATTCGTATTCTAAAGTCGTATTCGAATTACATTATTCATACTAGCCAATTAACGGATGATATTCCTATAATTTACACCTATTCTCAATTCCAAAAAAGGTCGAAAAATTATTTTTCATTTCTTAATATAGTTCGAATTTGAATTGTACTCTATTAACAATATAATATTTGGTATTTTCTTTAGGAGTAAAAAATTAAACTTTAAATAGAGGTGTTTCCTCTGAGCTATCGGTGAACAACTGGTGTCGATAGGGATTCATCTTGTTGGGGACCTTAAGGGCGTAGAGCCCGAGAAGATATCCAACTCTGAAGTGATGCAGGAAGTAATGGAATCTGCTGTTAAGTACGGAAGGCTTACTAAAATCAGGTCGTATTACCATCAATTTTCTCCAGGAGGAGTAAGTGGAATTATTTTGCTTGCAGAATCGCACCTAAGTTTTCATACGTGGCCAGAATATGGACTTGTAGCACTGGACATTTTTACTTGCGGTCCTTCAGAAAACGCGGAATCCGCACTAGAGTACATACTCGGTAAACTCACACCTACCAGTATAGAATACAAGAGAATAGAAAGAGGAGTGGAATTTCCAAGGGGAAGTCAGAAAGAAAGATTGGCTGAAGCGATTGCTTAAATTAAAATAGATATTCTAACAGAGAAGTAAGTTGTAGACCTTTTTCCCATTTCATTGAAAAAGAGCCACCTTTGGTAACATCTAATTTTGGAACTATCTTTGCAAACATTCTGTACCTACCTTCGTAATCGGAATCAAAGGTAAAGATTCGCCAAGGATCCCCGTTGACATTCTTCAATCTGTAGGCGTACAGGGGCATGACCTTAGTCTTTGAAATCATCTCTACATACTCTTCGGCCTGTTCTTGTGACCTGTTTGAAGAGGATGAAAAGTTTAGAATTCTCTCCTTGGAACTCTTAATCTCTATTGGGATGCTTAGATCATGCCTGAGGATGATTATATCAAATCCATGACTTCCTGCGGCGCGAACTACCAGGAATGGTCTGGACTTAATTCTATCCTTAACATCCTCTCTGATCCACCTAATTTTTTCCAACTTTTCCGGGTTTCCGGCAAGAATGAGTTTTAGTTCCCTTTCATAAACAGATCCGTTCGGCGCGGTATCCACCCCTCATTTCGCACCCTTACTGAACAGATAGCCCAGAAAACTCTCCAGCTGTATTATCTCCCTCGCCCCTTCCGATATCCTAAAATCTATATCTCCCAGCGCAGATAGGATATCTGCTTTCAGAGCGTCCTCTACGGGTAAATCATAGACTACTCTGTGGAATTGTTCAACAACGTCTTGTCCGGATATTCCCTGTTTTATCACAGCATCTTCCAGCATAGACTTGGCCTTCGAGATATCGCCCTTGAGTGCAAGTGACAGTACCTGAACCGCCCATTCTTTGTGAACTAGGCCAGCTGCCTCATATATGGTGTTGACTGTGACCTTGGGAGAGTAGGTTGCCGCAACCTGTAGCGTGTTTATGGCCTTCCTCATGTCTCCATAGGACAACTCTGCAATTATATCTAGTGACTTTTTCTCGTAGTCAATGCCCTCTTTCTTAAGTATTTCCGCTAGGGCAGCGACTACTGATTCTGTAGGAATAGATTTGAACCTGAATATCGCAGTCCTTGATTGGATTGGTTCGATGATCTTGGACGAATAGTTGCAGGAAATGATGAACCTTGTTGTCCTAGTGAAGTTCTCCATAGTTCTTCTAAGAGCTGCTTGTGCTTCGTCTGTCATATAATCTGCTTCGTCCAAGAAGAGAATCTTAAACCCGAGAGGATTGCTCGGAAGAATCCTGGAGTAATCTTTTACGGTCTCCCTGACCATCTTTATCCCTCTGTCATCCGAAGCATTTAGCTCCAGGAAATTCTCCTTCCACGATTCTCCATACAGTTCCCTAGCAAGAACTATCGCGGCTGTAGTCTTTCCTGTACCGGGAGGTCCTGAAAAGAGGAGGTGCGGTATGTTCTTTTGCTGAATATAACTCTTTAGTCTTTCAACAACGACATTCTGTCCGACTACCTCACTGAGCCTCTTCGGCCTATACTTCTCTATCCAGATCTCGTCCATTTCCTCTGGTAATCATAGTAAACGAATAAATAACCTTTCGTGGATTTAACTGAGAAGGATTTTATATTCTGAATCATTTTCCTTGAAGGTAGTGTAAATGGTTAGGAAGCCGGGCAGGATGTATAGGAAGATCACCGGACCCGCCTATACGAAGAGGGAATACATGGGAGGAGTCCCAGCATCTAGGATACAGCAGTACGTAGCTGGAGATATTAACGGGAATTATGATATAGAACTGAGATTGGTGGCGGAAGAATCCTGCCAGATTAGGCATACCGCCCTAGAAGCTGCAAGAATTAAGTCGAATAGACTGCTAATAAGGGACTTTGGTGAGAAAGGATATTTCATGAGGGTTAGACCGTTTCCTCACCACATCATAAGGGAACACAAAATGGCAACTGGAGCAGGAGCGGACAGAATTTCCAGTGGAATGAGTCTGTCGTTTGGAAGGCCGGTTGGAACAGCAGCAAGGGTAAAGAGGGGTTCTACAATACTTATAGTGAGGATTCCAAAGACGGGAGAGAATAAGGCTAAGGAGGCATTGAGAATGGCGTCTCATAAGCTACCTACACCGTCTAGAGTCGATGTAATAAGTCTAGCTAATCAGTCTTAATCCTTATCGTATTTTTGAATTCTTTTTCTATCATTGAGAGCTCTGGCTTGCCGATGGCATCTTTGTTCAATGATAGTATGAATATCCCGTTCTTGTCTAGGACTTTATCTTTCAGAACTGTTAGGAATCTCAGTACGTTTTGAACTGAACTTGAAGTCGAAAATATATAATCCAAACAGTCGATGTACACAACCCCCTTTTCAGTTAGGTTGCTTATAACATATTCTTGTATTTGACTCAGCTGGGTTGGATTAAAACCACCAATTGACTCATCATATGTTATGGGAGCGAATTTGACATTCTTAAAAGAAGAAAGTGTACTCTTGGTATCCCTGCTCATCACTACAGCTGGGAACCCCTGATCCGCTACTCCCAAGATTATCTCCATACCTTTCTGGTTTCGCTTTTCATATATGAGATAAGTTTCTCCATAGACTAGTTTGACCGCAGTTTCTCCATCTTCTCCTGAATACTCCCTTTCAAGACGTTTGATAAATTCTTCGTTCCCCCCATATGCCCTTGCTGCCAGAATTGCAAATTTTATCCCGTCTTTATATCCTTCCTTGTAGACTTTGTTTTCACTCATCTTCTTGACATTTCTAAATAAGATACCACTTCTTGAATGATTCGCGCAGCTAGCATAGAAGTGTTACCGTTGTCGAACGTAGGCGTGATTTCGTTTACATCTAGCCCAACAAGATTCCTTCCAGTACTTTCCAGAATGTCCATCACAATCATTGGATTCAGGCCAAATGGTTCGGGGGTTCCCACTCCTGGAGCGTATGCCGGATCGAAGCCATCGAAATCGATTGAGAGGTAGACTCCAGTATTACAGAACTCCTTTAGGAACGACTTCAACTTTCTCTTGTCTTCATTCACCTCGTAACTCGTAAAATATTTCTGTGGGCCAGCCTCCATTTCTTCCTTCGAGATGGAGCGGGGACCTATTGAAACAACGTTCTCTTTGCCGACAACCTCTGCAGCCCTTCTAGCTACACAAGCGTGCGAGTTCTTGTCTCCCATATATGAATCCCTGTAATCCGTATGAGCATCTATGAAAATCACTTTGCTCTTGATTCTCTTGATAGCACCGTTGCTTATGGTGTGCTCGCCACCCATGATTATAGGAAACTTCCCATCTGATACTATTCGATCCACTACTGAATAGACTTCCTCTATCATCTCTTCCGGTCTGTGATATTCCTCTATATCACCCATATCAAATATTCCGGAGTTCTTGAGATCCACTCCCCTGTATACGGAGTAACTTTCCATGTTGTATGATGCCTTTCTGATCTCGTTGGGGGCAAATTTCTCGCCAGACCTGAAGGAGACTGTTGAGTCGAACGGCACTCCAAATAAAACGTATTTAGAGTCATCGTAACTATCTGAGGAATCACAGAATTTCAGGTGGGTAGGCATTTAGACTCGCATCAATTTCCTTTTCCCCATAGATTCCCAGTACTCCACTTCCACCCCGCTCGCAACTCTGTCCTTGAATTCGTCAGGGATCGGGATATTGAACTGCTCGAACGTTTCCATATCCATGAAGAGTCCCTCATTTTGTGAAATGCTCAGTATTTGGGCAGTCTTCTTTTCTATAATGGGTACCTTAACTTTGTGTTTGGTTGGGTAGACAACGCTCCTTTTTTGATTATCAAAAATCCCAATAGCTACGATCCTGGCTTTAGCCTCTCCGTGCTTTCCCGGTTTAGAAGTAGTTATTTCTACTATTTTGCACGGTTCCTCGTCAATTAGTATGTATTTGTTTTCTTTTAATTCTCTGACCTCTTGATCTTGCCAGCTCATTTATTATCTCAGGTTAAAGATAGTGCTTTATATAGACTTGTTGGAAGTCTAAGTCAAATGAATATTACTGTTTGCAGTCAGCCCGAAATCATCCTAATTTAGAAGACAACCTCCAGTATCTTGAGCGTTCTAGTAACTCCTAATTTCAATGGGAGGAAGTGTTGTTTTCCTTGGTAGGTTTTTGGTTTGCCTACCCCTCTAGCTAAGAATTTGGTCATTTGCTTGTGAGTTTTATTCCTTCCAATACACCTATAGCGACACCTTGAATTTTTAAAGTTCAACAGTTCAGGGAAGGGTTTATCGTCTAATTCAAAATCATCAAGAGAGGGACCATCGCCCTGCGGAATTTGAAAGGGTGCACTCTGGGAACTTTCACTGATAGGATCTTTTACTACCTTCGATAAGGTTTTTCTTTAATCTCATGCTGAAGTTTGGAGTTTCACTTGCTGCCGTTACTTGGTGAGATTCGTTCGTCAACTATTTTAGTGGAAAAGGTAACTCTAACCCCCGCTCTCTTCAGTGTGATGGATATATTGCAATACTTTTCCTGACTTAGAGATACGGCCCTGTCAAGACTTTCCTTATTAACGTTCCCATAAGCTATGTACTCTATATTTACGTCCGTAAATACCCTAGGGTGTTGCTCAGCCCTCGTACCTTCAGCGCTAACCTCAAGACCGGTCACTGGTTCCTTTTTTTTCTGAAGAATCGAAATTACGTCCATCGCAGTGCATCCACACATAGCCTGAAGCAACATATTGGTAGGAGAACTCCCCTTCTGCAACGCTTTATCCTCATTATGATCAAGTATGACATAGTGGCCAGAATCGTCAGAAGCAATGAACGTCAGATTATCTACCCATTCCACCTTTGCCCGCATGTTCTCTAAATGATGGATGGTATTTATCATTATAGATGCATTTTTCTGCAAGAAAGCTGGTACTACAAGTAGACAGTTCTTTGAAATAGAACCATTTTCGAACACTTCACTAAAGTGGTAGACCCCTGACCCAGCCACTGAGGTATATGAAAACAGAAAAAGTAGGCCTATATTCAGAACCTCTGTAAAGGATGTCGAGAATTAGCCCCATCAAATAATGGAGACCTTCTGAGGCTAGAACTGTAGTAAGTTTTGCCAAGTTTTCTATAAAACTGGAAAAGCATCTGACTTTTACAAACGATTACCAATAGGCCCTCTCTGAAGAACATAGCCGCAACTAATATCGTATAGCTCATTTATTTTCTTGTGACGCCGTATTCTAACAAATAAACATCAAATTGAAACTATCCAATCTTACAAAATTGATAAAAGAAATGATTAATAGACCATTTCTTATGGCGACCCGTGAATTGGCTCCTGATTTTGGCTATCTTGATTGTTGCTTGGATGGCAGTATTCTACATTGCCATCACGAAATTCAAGAGCCATTTTGCTCCTTATGGACCTGCCCTTCTGATTAAGACGCAGGTGGGTGTGAAGACTATTGAAAAAGTATCTAAGTTCAAGTTTTGGGATTATTTCGTTTCTTTCTATTACTACGCTATGCCATTCCTAGCTGCAGGTGGTGTTATTCTGTTGATCTGGGAGGCAATTCTGGTACTTTCAATTCCCAAGGGATCAGCCCCTTCGCTTTCATACTATCTCGCTCTTCCAGGCATCAACCCCGCTCTGCCCATAACTTGGGGAATAGTTGGTCTGATAGTTGCCGTGGCCCTACACGAAGCATCTCACGGCATAGCTGCAAGAAGGTTTGGAATCCCTGTTAGAAGCACTGGACTGCTTTGGTTGATCATTCCGATCGGTGCATTTGTCGAACCTGACGAAGAGGAGACAAAAAAGGCAGAACCGAAGATCAGAGCAAAGATATTTGCTGCTGGACCTGGGATGAATATCACCCTCACCGCGGTTTTCTTGGTACTTGCAATCCTAATGGCTTACTCTTTTGCTCCAGTACCAGGGGCACCGGTACAGTCATCGCTGACAACCAGTACTGCATTCCAGCCTGGAGATATATTACAGACGGTTGGAGGTATCTCAGTTGCAAATGATTCAGTAATGACGAACCTCTCCTTCACTCCTGGAACCCCAGTAGACGTGACTTTGTTGCGAAATAACCACCTTGTATCAGAAAGCGTTATTTATGGACTCTATGTCACGGCTGTTCTGAAGAATTATCCTGCATACAACGCTGGAATCACTCCAGGAAGCGTGATTATCTCTCTTGGCAATCACACCATCACGAATTATACTATTTTTAACAATACGGAGTCAAGTTATAAAGCAGGTCAGACCGTCATGCTAGAAACATTCAATGGAACCAGTTACAACTATTACAACGTGACTTTTGCATCTAGGTACTCCTATCTCGTAGCCTCCGGGGTTTCTAACCCCAGTATCTCCAGAGATTATCCATTCATGGGTGTAGACGTTTCTGTGTTTGGCTTGATTCTTTTCGATCAGTATTCTTACCTTAATATCCTTAGAAATCCCGCATCTGGCGGTCCCCTGGGTTTCTTTGAATACTTGGGACTGCCGTTCCACTCGGAGTTCCCCCTGCCTTCTGCACTGCAATTATCGATCACCTCCAACCCGGTGTCACTCAACCTTGAGTACCTATTTTACTGGCTCTTCTGGCTAAACTTTGCACTTGGCCTAATGAACCTTCTGCCAATCGTCCCACTCGATGGGGGATACGTATTCCTGAATATTCCGTTTCTACAGAAAAATAGAAAGGCAAGGGATGCAATGGTTGCTGCTGTGAGTTTGTTTGTGTTGTTCTTGATACTGTGGGAAGTTATCATTCCTCATATAATTTAGACCAAGCTCATCTGGAACTGGTCGCCTGATCCCCGGCTTATTGCAAGGTCAAAGTAAGTTACAGGAAGCTTAGAACTTTCTGAGAAAGGAATTGCCTCCTTCCTAAAGGACACGAAATTCGGGCACAGGTTGCACTCAGTTGGATCGTTCCTCAGGAAATTGCATACCCCGTTAGAATTGTAGAAACAATATCTTCCTATAGACTCCACGAGTAAGCAACCAGCATGGAAATAAAAACTTTAGTTAGCATCATTTACCAATTGTACCCAAAAAAACTTCCGTCTCGTATTCAATCGTTATGTATCCGTTAACTTCAAACCTCTTAAAGACGACTGAAAATTCACGTTTCATTTGTTCAAAATTTTTGTCTCTTTGATCAATTGCGTACGAAGCGGAAAGATACCTTCCCAACATCCCTTCCAGATCAAGTAGTTGATCGTTCTTGATAATGAATGATCTGAAATTGCCGTCGAAGAAAGCCTCAATCACATCCTTACTCACTGCCAGATGTCCGCTTGCGTGATAGCCCACACTATATTTCCTGACCAGTTTTTCATATTCAGAATTCATGCCTTCGCTGGATTCAAGCCGGGTATTCCAGACAAGAGCTACCAGACCGTCTCTTTTTAGAATCCGATTAAACTCCTTCTTGGACTTAGTTTCATCAAACCAATGGAATGCTTGTCCTGCTGTAATCAGATCAATTGAGTTGTCGGGAAGGGATGTGTTTTCTGCGGTTCCATCTAAGACGGTACATTTTGCAACCTTGGCAAACTTTTCACGTGCTATGTTTCTCATCTCTTCGTTAGGTTCGACGCAGAAAATACTACACCCCGATTTAAGAAGCAGTTCTGACAACAACCCCGTACCCGACCCCACATCTGCAACAATCGAGCTTTTATTAAGACCAACTTCTTTTTCTAGCAAGGTGAGTAACTGCTTGGGATATCTCGGTCTGTAGAGGTCGTAATTGCGCGATTTTCTGTCAAACCGTTCCCAGTTTCTCACACTTCAATAACGTATATTCATTCAAATATTTTTGATATTTACAATATTTCCAGAGTGAAGGAAATTACTGTTAGGTACTACTTGGCTCCATGACTTTTAGCAATTTTCTCATAATCTCTTAGAATATTCTCAGTAATCAGTACGGCATTGCCCGTGTAATCAAGAGGAGACAATTTCTTGATCTTCTTTCCAGTCCTCTTCTCTATATTTTCCCTCAACTCACCACCCTTCCTCCTCACTTCCATTGAAGCTTGCCTGACTATCTCGTGGGCTTCCTGTCTACCATACCCGTTGTTAACAAGTGCCATGAGATACGCTTCTCCGAGCGCTAGATCATTATTGAGAACGGTCTTTGTCATTACGTCACTATTTACCTTGAGACCCTTGAATACTTTGGTCATCTTGTTCAATATGTCGTCAACGAGTATTGAAACGTATGGAACAATGAACCTTTCAGATGCGCTATTCGTAAGATCTCTTTCGTGCCATAGAATTGCGGATTCGTGCATAGGTACAACAAATCCTCTTATGACCCTTGCCAATGATACTATGTTTTCAGAAGTTACAGGGTTGACCTTCTGTGCCATTGTACTTGACCCTACCTGCCTAGCCTCATCAAAAGGCTCCTGAACCTCTCCTATCTCTGGTCTTTGAAGGTTCCTAATTTCGGTGGCGAACTTCTCCAATGAGGTAGCGATATTCGCGATGATTGAAACGTATTCAACATACCTGTCCCTGTCGACTATCTGTGTCGGGCCATTTTCTTCTCCAATCCCTAGATTTTTCATGAGAATAGATTGAACTTTCAATGAGGCTTTCCCAAGTGCAGCACCGGTTCCAACTGCACCCATGAACTTTCCAACAACTACTCTCTTTCTTGACTCTTCCACTCTTTCTATGTGACGCATCATTTCTGCAAGGTATATGGAGGTTTTAAGACCGAAAGTAATCGGTAATGCATGCTGTCCGTGCGTCCTACCTATCATTACAGTGTTCTTGTTCTTTCTTGAGATTTTGTACAGAACGTCTGATAGCCTAAAGAGGTCATCTATCAGATAAGAATAGAATTTCTTTAACTGTAGAGCGTTAGCAGTATCTGTAATATCGTTCGAAGTTGCCCCCAGGTGAACGTACTTCCCGCTCTCACCAGATACAGAGCTCAGAACTTTCACCATTGCCATAACGTTGTGCCCTATCTCTCTCTCAATTTTCTTGACTTCCCCGATATTCACGTATTTCAGATTTGCGTGTTTCTTTATTTCCTCTGCATCTCGCCTGTTCACGATACCTGCCTCCGCTTCCGCAGTTGCTATTGCTGCTTCTACTTCGAGCATGAAACTGAGGTTAGAGTCTTCCGAAAAGATAGCTTTCACTTCTTCCCTTCCGTATCTGTAATCAAGGGGAGAAACAATCATGGAGAAATATTGAGATTTAGAATAACTACATTTCCTTTAAATGCCGTTATTGTCAAAGAACTGACGAAAGTACAGTGAAGAGGGATAAATTTCCAATTCATGCCGAATGAAGGAATTTATGGATGTGAGTCGTTGGCCCACCGAGGCATGTCAGACTTGACTAACTATCCGGACAGTTTGGCTTCCATCCATTGGTGATGGTCTTCAATGAAGAAAAGCAACGCCCTACTCTCATGCTTTCACAAAATTCTCCAATTCCCCTCACCTAAATGATTTGGAGAATAGAAAATATGCCCAGGCCGACAGCTGACACCATGAAGATGTAGAGGAATACTGTTCTGGGTCTTCCAATCCTGTGCTTTCCCATTATTTTCTCATTCGAACCTATTCTTATCACTACCAAGAGAGGCAGAGCTAGCGCAATCGAGCTCAAAACCATGACGTCAAGCGCGAGGTTGATGAGATTCGTGAAAACGAGTGTGAGTATTGCCGCTGGTATTATTTCAATTAAGTAGATGCCGTAGAATCCCTTCTGCTTCATTATCTTCTTGTTGAATGATCCGTTCATCCTGAGAACATCTGATACAGAATACGACATGCTCATCGAAATGACAAACATGGCTAGGAGGCCCGCCACTCCCAAAGCTATGGCAAAAATTATTGGGCCTATTGGACCTATTTCGTGATTCAGTGCAATTGCGACGGAGGATACAGAGTTACCGCCGATGAATCCATCCTCTGATAGCTTCCAAGAAAATATAACTATAGCAACCATCAGTACTTCTGAGGCAATTGCACCCTGAAGGGTTCCCCAGCTCTCCTTTTTCATACCGGAAATTTTGAGGCCGCTATCCACATCTGCCGCCTGATGATAGAACAGCATCCAAGGCATAATGACTGCCCCTACGTTTGCAGCTAGAAGAAAATAGAATGAATTTTTGGGTACGAATGGGGTAAAGTCTGAAAGACTGATGCTGCGTGGATGGACGAAGAAATCAAGGGCAACGAATAGGAACAGAAGAAATCCTATGGCTACGAGGAAAATCTCTATTTTCTTGTATTTGCCTGTAGTTACAATCAGGGTATGGACCACTACCACAAAAATAACCGTTACCAATACAGGAATTCCTAAAAGTGATGCTGCAACTGATATGCCGGCAAATTCCCCGACATATGCAGCAAAATCAATAACGGCGCTTCCACTGACGGCCAATATTGTCCAACCGTGGCCGAAGTACTGAGAAATGACCTGTCCTAGAGTTTTACCGGTGACGGCTCCAATTCGTGAGGAAGTATCCTGGACGAGGAATAGAGGTATTATCAAAACTATCAGAAAGACAATCAGATGCGCTCTAAACTCTATACCAGACTGTATTGCGGTAATGACACTCGGTGCATCCAGGTCGGCTAGCATCACCACCCAACCTGGGCCCAAGACAGGCAATAGCTTTCTAAGTGTGGGGTTCATTAAAACTCAGTGGAAACGGAAATTTTGCCAACTGAATAGAAGAAACACCGGAGATCTTGGAGGAATTTCTTTTGGACTCTGGTTTTGGTTTAAGTCTAATAGTCCTTTCCATACTGGAAGGGAGCTTGAATTCTCCGTTCTCTCCAATCAGGTACAGGTCGGTACCTCCCCTTTCTATGCCAACAGGCCTTCCCGGCATTGAGCCAGTATTCAGTAGCTTCTTCAGAAATGCATACTCCTCAAGCACTGGTCTGACAAAAGAGTACTTTCCTTCTGGAGCATCTGCAGCGCTGATTTCAGTCATCCTTTGGTCAGGTCTGACAGGATTACCGTGAGGACAGAACTCTGGAGAACCCATCTTTCTGTAGAGGTTTGAAAGCAACTCCTCTGTGAAATCGTGTTCAAGGTCCATTACAGAGTTGTGCACTTCATCCCAGGGCACTTCGAGGTAAGAATATACAAAGTTTTCTGTAATTCTGTGTGCTCTTACAATCTTCATTGCATTTGTGTACCCTTTGCGCGTGAAACTCAGTCCCTTCTTGTCCACTATCAGCTTGCCCTCCTTTTCAAGACGGTGAATTCCCTCCCACGCTGATGGTAGTGAGATCCCCAAACGTTCAGCAACCCCTTTCTCATTAGTTAGTTCATAGCTTTCACATAATTCCCAGATTGCCAGGAGATAATCCTGACTATTGTGTTTCACTCAACATGATTAGGTCACCCTAATTAAACATTGCTTTAATGTCTAGCTGCATTAGCCTGCGTTGCGGTCACTCGGAAAGGGCAATGATGAGCTTTATTACTCATTCCAACGCAATAGCACAAATTATAATATTTCTTACCGGTTCATTGGAAGGTGAAACCGAGAGTATTGATAAACTTCGCATGCTCTTTGGATGGAAAGATCGCCTTGAAGGGAGGAAAGGCGTACAGATTTTCTAATTTTGAGGATCTGACTAGAGTTCATAGGATGAGATCCGAATCAGATGTCATCCTCGTGGGTAAGAATACGATAAACTTGGATGATCCGAAGCTTGTCGTTAACGAAAAGTACTACAAATCGGATAGAATCCCTGACGTTGCAATTCTCGATTCTAATCTTACTGTAAACAGGAATGCAAGAGTCTTCTCATACCCCAGAAAAGTCATCATTTTCTGTAGAAAGGGAATTGAAGGGGATAGCTTTGATCGAAATGGCAAGTCAAACGTAGTAATAAAGAACAGTACAGACAAAATCATCGATTCCGATTTTGTAATTCAAGAACTGGGAAAAATGGGTTACAGGAGCATCATGGTAGAGGGAGGCAAGGCTGTAATCACTTCCTTCATAACGGAAGGGAATTGGGATGAGATTTCAATATTCTATTCTCCCATTCTTGCCGGTGAAGAAGGAATTCCAATGTTTGGAACACTTAGAGAACCTTTGAAATTTGACCATGTGGAGAGCGCAAAACTGGGGGACGGTCTCCTAGTGAAAATCAAAAAAACATTTTAATGAAATCGGCTTCATTGATTATGGATGGAAAGAGAAAGATTCAATGGGCAATGAATTGGATGCCCGTTCTTGAAAGTATTAGAAAGGATTTCGTTTCAAGGAAACCATTCAATGGTCTGAACGTGTCAATGGCTCTGCACTTAGAAGCTAAGACCGCTGTGCTTGCCTACACTCTGAAACAAGGGGGGGCCAAAGTTCGGATATCTGGATGCAATCCCCTCAGTACTGATGACGAAGTTGCTGCTTCGCTGAAGAATGACTTCGGCGTTAGCGTGTTTGCAAGGAGAGGACTTACGAGGGACGAGTACTACGAATATCTAGCAAAGACCATTGAAATTGAACCCGACATAATTATAGATGATGGAGGCGATTTGACCACTCTTGCTCTGAAGGACAAAGCAATCTATAAGAATATCAAGGGGGGTAACGAAGAGACAACCACTGGAGTGGTAAGACTCAGGAATATGGAAAAGGCTGGAGCACTCAAGTTCCCGATGTTCGATGTAAACGATGCTCTGATGAAACACCTTTTCGACAACCGCTATGGAACAGGTCAGAGCACAATAGATGGCATTCTAACGGCAACTAATCTAGTGGTTGCTGGCAAGAATGTCGTGGTAGGAGGGTATGGTTGGTGTGGAAGGGGCATAGCTAACAAGATGAGGGGCCTTGGTGCAAATGTGACCGTCACGGAGATAGACCCGTTCAAATCGATAGAAGCTCACATGGATGGGTTCCTAGTAAAGCCTATGAAGGACGCAATAAGATATGCAGATTTCGTGATCACTGCAACTGGAGTGAAGGACATAGTCACACCACAACTTCTTAAAGACGCTAGAGACGGTGTCATTTTGGCAAATTCTGGTCACTTCAACAATGAGGTTGCGGTGGAAGACATAGAGAAGAAGTTTGGAAAGGGGAAACCGGTTAGGAAAAACGTAACTCAATATACTATTGGAAAAAAGAAGGTATACATACTCTCTGACGGGAGACTGGTCAACCTTGCATCTGGACAAGGTCACCCTGCAGAGATAATGGATCTTTCTTTCTCCATACAAGCTCTTACTGCCCAGTTCATTGCAGAAAACCCGAGAAAAGAGCCAAAGGTCTATCCAGTTCCGAGTGAAATTGATCTCAAGGTTGCAAATACCTACCTCCAATCTTATGGAATAGAAATAGACAAACTCTCAAAGGAACAACTGCGATACATCAACTCTTGGCAAGAAGGAACCTGACTTCTTTGGGACCAGCCTAATTCAGGCAAACGATAAATATCCAATATTAGATATGGCGATGTGCCATTCGAGAAACTGGCCGAGATGATACTTCCTAGAGAGGTAATCGGAGGCCATGGTGCGATAGAAAAAATTGGCGAAGTATTTAACAAACTCACAAGCTCAAGAAAGGGACTGATAGTGACCGGTAAAACTACCGTGAAACTAGCGGGCGAAAGGGTAAAGGATCTTCTCACCACCTCAGGCGTCGAAACAGACATAATCCTAACGGACCTAGCCACGGAGGAGAACGTAGAGAGGGTAAAGGACAGGACAAAGAGCTTCGATGCAAAAGTCATAATCGGAATTGGTGGGGGAACAAAGATTGACATTGCGAAGAAGAGTGCATTTGATCTTGGTCTGGATTTCATTTCAATTCCAACTTCGGCCAGTCACGATGGAGTGGCGAGTCCAAGGGCCTCAATCATAAAGAACGGTTTGTCATCATCGGTTGAAGCTATGATGCCCGCAGCTATTATTGCTGATACAGAAATCATAGTAACGGCACCATTCAGGACTCTTGCTTCCGGAGCAGCAGATGTCCTCTCTAACCTGCCAGCGCTCATGGACTGGAATCTTGGACATAGGCTGAAGGGAGAAAAAGTGAGCAGCTCAGCTTATTCTATTTCCGAATTCGCAGCTAAAGAGATAATCAATAATGCTTCTCAGATAAAACCAAATGTAGAAGAGAGCGTGTGGCTGGTGATTAAACAGATCGTATTCTCTGGAATTGCGATGAGTATCGCGGGAAGCTCAAGACCTGCGTCAGGTTCTGAGCACATGTTTGCCCACGCAGTCGACACAATCAAAAAGGGGAACGCGCTGCATGGAGAGCTATGCGGCATCGGATCAATAATTGCGATGTATCTTCACGGTGCCGACTGGAAAATGATAAAGAACACGCTACAGACAATAGGTGCCCCTACTACGCTTGATCAAGTTTCACTAACGGAAGAGGACGCCATACAAGCACTAATGATGGCACACAAGACGAGACCTGACAGGTACACTATACTGGGAGAAAGCGGTCTAACAGAGAGAGCCGCAAAGGATGCCCTACACATAACGGGAGTTGCATAATGATCATAACTCTGGTTCCGAAGAATCTTACCAAGGAAAACTCTATTTTTCAGTATTTTTCCCCTGCCCAGGAGTGCAATGTTTGCAATTTGAAGAATGTGTGTCACAACCTCAAACCGGGAAGTTACTACAGAGTCGTAAAATTCAGAGAAAAAGAGCACAAGTGTTTCATTCACGAAGGGGACAAAGTCTACACCGTAGAGGTGAAGGAGGAGGAGAGAAGTCTTATGATCCCCAAGAAAATCGCAAAGGAGGGTGCAAAAGTCACCTACAAACGCCCCGACTGTGATGAATATTCCTGCAAGTATGCAAATATATGCATCCTGAGTTATATGAAAGATAAATCAAAGTTAAAAGTCAACAGCGTCCTTGATGCGAAGTGCCCCAGTGGATTCGATCTTGTAGAAGCTAAGATAGAATGAGCCTTCTGATTGGTATAATTGGGAAGCCAAATGTTGGCAAAAGCACCTTTTTCTCAGCCCTAACTGAGAATACGGTGGAGATAGCAGATTATCCGTTCACTACGATAGAATCTAACAGGGGAGTTGCCTATATAAGGGCAAAATGCCCAGATATCGAGCTCGGGAAGAAGTGCAAACCAAATTTTGGAAGATGTGTCAATGGAACTAGATTTGTTCCAGTGGAGTTGATTGATGTCGCAGGTCTCGTCCCGGGCGCTCATGAGGGCAAGGGCCTAGGAAACAAGTTCCTTGACGATTTAAGAAGAGCGGATGGATTCATTCAGGTGGTAGACTCAACTGGGTCTCTCGATCAGAATGGAAATTCCATAGGGAAGGGAAGATTTGATCCACTGGACGATGCAGAATTTGTCCACAGGGAGATAGTTCTTTGGCTGGCCAACATCATTTCTGACGGACTCATAAGGAACCTTCGAAAATTGGAGAGTGAAGGAGGGAAGATTGAGAATATTATCTACGAAAAAGTATCGGGATTGGGAATAGACCCCAAAGACGTATCTGTGGCAGTCAAAAACGCGGCCATTCCAAGCAATCTGAAAAATTGGGATGAGCAGGTTTCAATCAGGCTTGCAGAAGAAGTCATCAGAATATCCAAACCGGGAATAATCGTAGCTACCAAGGGGGATAAGATAGACCAAATGGAAGCTTCCAAACTCAGAGAGAGGGGGGCTCAGGTAGTTTCGGGAGACTTTGAGCTTGTCCTTAGGAAGGCCTCAAAGGCTGGGCTGATTTCATACTTTCCAGGAGATGAATCGTTTAGTATCGTTGATGCAGGAAAACTTAATCCGGCCCAGCAGGACGCACTGAACAGAGTCAAGGACTTCATGATTCACAATGGAGGCACAAGAACGCAGGAGGCAATAGAGTACCTTGTGTACGAGGTGCTAAAGATGATCGTTGTCTACCCAGTAGAGGATGAGAACCACTGGACGGATAAGAACGGGAATGTTCTCCCTGATGCTGTTCTCCTGAGGCAGGGTTCTACTTCTTTAGACTTGGCCTACAAAGTGCATTCTGACCTTGGTGATAGGTTCATTAGAGCTGTCAATGGCAGGACCAAACGTATACTTGGGAGAGACCACATACTGGAAAACGGTGACGTCATCAAAATTGTTGCCGCTCGTTGAAATTTTCGAAGATTTTCAGTAGTTCTGGTATCGACAACTCCTCCGGTCTCCTGTCTTCAAAAGCCCTGGCGTCCACTATATTCCTCAACTTTTTCCTTCTTTGGGAAAAAATTTTCTTAAGGAAATCATCAAAACCTGTAGGGATGTTCTCTCTAAGTGGCTCTAACCGGAGGACCGTGCTGTAAACCCTTGGGGATGGAGTAAATTTTGAGGGAGGCAGATCAAATTTTCTTTCGACCTTGAACTTCAGCTGCATCATTATTGATAATCTTGAATAATCCCTTGTCTTGGGTACTGCAGTGATTCTGTCAGCTACCTCCCTCTGAATAGTTACGACCCCTTCCTTGAACTCACAGTTCCAAAGTTTTTCAAGGAGGGGAGAGGAGATAGAATACGGCATATTTGATACAAAAACGCTGAATTTCGGCCAGTCCACCTTGAGCGCATCCGCATTGATTACCGTAGCTTCTGGAAAGGAGACTTTCAAGCGTTCCGCGAACTTCTTTTCTCTCTCTATGAGTGTTAGTGAGTTGTAGTTGGTTATGTGTGCTGTCAACTGCCCCAAACCTGCACCCACTTCAAGTACGTCCATATCAGAAAAATTCACAACTGAAACAATTTTTTTAGCTATGGCCACGTCATTGATGAAGTTGATTCCCGATTGTCTGGTTTGTTTCATCGTTTATCCAGAAACGAATAACCTATGTCTTTCGTCTTTGTTCTTCAGTTCTCTTATTATCCGTTCAGTGATCATCTTTTCTGGATCTCTCAACCCCTTTACCCTGGTCTTGAGGTCGACAAAACTCTTGAACGGACCCTTCTTTCTCTGATCCAGTATCTCCCACATCAGGTTCCTGCCGACTCCATATAAGAGATCTAGCTGATGCAGTCTTGCTGTCACTGGCTGAGCGGTATTGAAGAAATTGACAAACCTCTGTTCGTTATTCTCTATTATTTGTCTGAGGACGAACTCTATCTCGTTCTGCGCCCCCGCCGTTAGCTCTTCGAACGATATCCTTCGCCTTACGCTGCTTATCTTATCTCGTTTCTCTATGTCTTTACCTATGTAGACTCTGTCTCCGATCGTGATTACTACGCCCTGTTTAGGTATTAACTCGAACAGTTTCAGTTCCTCCTCGCCAATTGCAAGCGAAAGAGGAACCCGCTTGAATGCCTTCTCTTCCATTCTTCCTTGTGGTAGAATGTCAAGAACATACGCAAACTCTTCCAGAGAAATCACCTGCTTTTGTGAAGAGTTTCTATAATCTTGTTTCCTAGCTCTGGCTCCAAGTTCTGTACGTGAGGGTAAAGAATGGTTCTGAGTTCATCCAGATTCGAAGGCATGATGTCCGTGACCTTCACCGCAAGCATCTCTTCCAATCCTAGGGCAACAAGATCCTTCTGCAACTTGGCTGCCTTTTCCGCAGAGACCTTCGAGAATTTGCTAACGTGTTTCAGAGCGGACGCCTGAACCTCGTTCAGTTCTCTTTCCTTTGAAACGTCATTGAGCAGTTCCTTTGCCTTTGCGAGAGGGATGTAGGTTATTTTCATTACAGTAATTCACGCCCTTTTAAGATGTATCGGATAAGCCACGACCGTCTTGGATTTACCCTGATCGCTGATCTTGACCAGATATGCATCTCCTCTTTGCCCCTCTACTACTCCAGTCATGCCCTGAAATCTCTTGAAAGGCATACCATTGTGAAATGATGGTTCTATATCGATGGCCACACTGTCTCCTACCTCGAACGTCTTAACTATTCTATTAACGGTAACAGGTCCCCTCTCCTTTAGCTTCTTCCTGAGCTTGTACCTCGTCTTCGATCTGGGACCATGAGACATTTTCCCCATTTTTACATCCCCTGTTTGACCTCGAGCACATTAAGATATTCTATTTTAACGTTTACGTCTAAGTCATCGCTGAGATTGGGAACTGTCCTACCCTTGTCCCCGGTAACAAATTCCTTGATGTACGTTCCTGCCTCAGCCTTTATTATCAGTACAAGGTTCCTGCCATCTAATCTTTTGATTTCTATAGACCTGACTGTCCTCTCCCGGACAATGTCCTTGCGTATTCCCAAGACCCTATTTGGTGTTCTTTGACTGATCTTAATATTTGAATACTTCCCCAGTTTCTCGACCATCTTCTGTACGTCAGTCCCATCCACTGTTAGGCCAACTTCGTAGGTCTTATCCGGTCTCTGGTCTTTCATCGCCTCGATAACGGTTGGATCGGCAATGGACAGATCTATTATCTCAATTCCGTCCCTGGATTCATTGAGAATCCTGCTAGTCAGTGCTGAGAAGTCTGTGCTTCTCCTCTTCGGGAATTTCACTTCGACATAAAAGGGCCTACCCGTTCCAAGCATGAGTGCATCTACATCCTCTCTGCCAGACGCGAAGAAATTGTAGTTCCTTCCGTCCAGTGCATCGCAGACGGGTTGACCTATATATTCCGATACAGACTTCTCTTCCTCCTTCCCCTTTCCAGGCTTAATCCAGGGCGACTGAGGAATCCCTCTCCTCTTCTTTAGGTACCTTCCCTTGATGTAGATCGGCCTGATCCATACGGAATACCCCATGTTTTCTTGATCTACTGTAAACGTCATCTCGGGCCTCTTGAAATCGACTCTGTATGGAAGCTCCTTTTCTATCTTTGAACCTAATAGAAACTGAAATTCTTCCTTGTAGTTCCTGGAATTGACTCCGGACTTTTTTATAGCCTCAACATCTGTCTGCAGGCTGTCTTTAAGTACTCTCATTCCGATTAGGAATGTCGAAAAGTCGTACTCCCTTGATTCCTCTTTGAACATGCTGAAATAGTCATCGATGTGTTCCAGCAAGTCGCTGCAAATGTCACATTTGGAACTTCCGTTCGTTGGTGGATTACCGCTGTAGGATAGCCTATCCCTGCATTTATTGCAGAGGTACATCTACTTGACTTCTACTGTCTTTACAACGTTCCCGGGAATCCTGACGAATACCTTCGATCCACACTCGCACTCGAACTGTGTAGTGTCCCCCTCGTCTTTCAGCTCCCTTCCACACCTGATGCACTTAAACATTTTCCAAGTCCACCTTTTTGAATTCAGTATTCAGTTCCGGAGAGTAAGCATCTCCCACGAACTCTAGGCCACACTTCCTGCACTCCCATATACCCGCGTGTTTTCTCTTGACAGAGACGTGGTGACATCTGGGGCATACGTAGGTGGTTTTCCTGAGGTTTTCCATCTCAAGCCACCTCTTCTTGACGGTAGAACCGTACCTGGCGCCGAATCTGCCAGAGCTTCCTACCTTTCTAGTCTTCTTCGTCATGGACTCATTTCCCCAATACTCTCTTCCTAATATCCTTTCCTAATTTTATTGATGTATCGACAGCAGAAAATAGCTCTTCTTTGGTTATGCTACCTCCAAGTCCCTTTTGCATCGCCACCACGTCTCCGTTTTCATTGGTAGATACAGACAGTCTTGCAGATGCAACCTCTTCCTCCTCCAGGTTGGGGTCTGCCAGCATTGTGGAACCTATCTTTGCGAAAGTTATGGTAATTGGTACGTGATTGATCGGAAGCGGGAAATCCTCAGCGCCAATCTTCGAAGCTGGTACGGTTGCCTCCAGAAGAGCAGCCACTGCCCCAAGAGAGCACGCATCGATCAAGTTACCGTCGTAATCAAGAATGTGCATATCGATGAATACGACCCATACCTTCTCCCCTTCCTTTATGACGAGCTTATCTAGGTCTATCATCTTTGATTCTCTTATCCCCCTATCTACAACTCTGGCCAGCTCAATCGCGTCTTCGCCTGGAGGACCAGATTCAAACGTTGGTGATGCCATTGGAAGCAACTCGGCATTCGTAGTCAAGATACCGCTGTTTGGCGTGTCTGGGAACGGTTCTCCCTGCTCTATCTTAATTCCGACCAAAACCCTTGAGTCCCCCAGTCTTACTTCTGCTGAACCCTGGGCTCTGGGAACAAAATTCATGTTGACTACGACTGGTCTCACTTCGTCGAATTTTCTTCCGTCTATTCTGCTCCCTTCGTTGCATATCTTTTCTAGATATTCCCTCTTTAAACCATAAACAATCTCGTCAGCGCTCTTACTCACCGCGCTCACCTTCCTTATCTTGCTCCTGACTCTTGTACTTGGCCAATAGTGCTTCCTTCTGCAAACCGGAGATATACATAGCTGCCTTCTTTGACATTTCCACTGCCTGATCGAGTTCGTCCCTTGTCATGTTTCCATCCATCTGCAGGAGAACTATCTCCTGAGTTCTAGGTATTATTGCCATAGGGAGATCTGCCTGCCCGAAATTGTCTTCCTCCTTGTTCAGATCAAGAACGACCTTCCCGTCTATCTTCCCTGCAGCGCAACCAACGACCATGTCCTTCATGGGAATTCCGGCATCAACCAGCGCTACTGATGCAGCCGTTAAGCCAGCGATTCTCGTGCCTGCGTCCGCCTGAAGGACCTCTATGTAGACATCTATGCTGGTTCTTGGAAACTGTTCAGTGAAAACAGCACACTCCAGAGCCTCCCCTATTACCTTGCTTATCTCAACAGCCCTTCTGTCAGGTCCGGGTCTTTTCCTTTCGTCAACCGAGAATGCCGCCATGTTGTAGCGCGCATTGACTATTGCCCTCGATGGATTCTGAGTGTGCTTTGGAAAGGCTTCTCTCGGTCCGTATACTGCTACCAGAACCTTGTTGCCCCCCCATTCGATGTATGCGGAACCATCCGCTCTGTTCAGCACGCCAACTTCTATCCTGATCGGTCTCAGCTCATTGAATTTCCTTCCGTCAATCCTAAGACCCTCCTCATTGATCAATTTCATATCGCTTTGTGTTCCCAATTCTATCACCTGTTTTCTTCCAATATTTTCTTCACCCTATCGGTAAGTCCTGAAGTGTGTGCTTCCTTCTCAATGTACTTCAGTATCTTCCTTACCGCCATGACCTTCTCTGCAGGTCCATCAAGCCATACCACTCCGTTCTGTCCAAGCTGGATCTTCACTCCTGTGATTTCCTTGATTGTGTTCACCATCGATCCACCCTTTCCTATTATCCTTGATACCTTGGTCGGTTGGACCATCACAATGTGACCTCCCTCCAGTTTCCTTAGGCCCGCATCCTTGAGAGACAGCCATATCTGCCTCGATTCAGTAATCTCGTTAACCTTGGCAAATACGGTATCACCGACTGCCAGAATCTTGTTAAGATCCTGGTCTAGGTTCTTCCAGGGGGTGTCATTTATGTGCAAGAATCCCGGGTACGGTCCCCTTATATCCATTATCCAGAAAGAAGGTGCAATGTCTATGACCTTCCCGATTATCCTGTCGTTTCTGACAGGATAGTACTTTCCGGATAGCGGTATTACGTTCGCATAACTGTTGTAAGTCTGCAGCACCCCCATCTGGTAGGAGTAAAACTTTCCATTTTCGTGATATATCCCGTTACCCTGCTTCATTCCTTCGAGATTTATCTCTTCTCCTGGCAATACAATCTTCCTTTCAATATCCAAATACATCCACCTCTACTTTATCAGTTTAATGTCCACATTTCCTTTTGTTCTCTTGTTCAGGAAATCGTACAACTGATCCTGAACTCCTGCGGGAATTTCTAGTACTGCACTGTAATTCCCGTTGTTTTTCCATTCCTCCTTTACTATCTGTCCTAGGCGTGTCATTTCCGCATATATTTTTCCGTATTCCGTCCCTGGAACTTCTATCTCCATTTTCACGTGCTCAAACCTAATGGGAAGAATTACCCTTATCGCCTTGAGAACCTCATTTACCTGCTCCTCAGCACTCTTGAATGGATCCACCCTCACTTTTGCCTCTTCCATTGCCTTTTCTATTCTCTGTGGGGGGTGTGGAGACCCAGACTGGGGGTTCATAGATTCCCTTGAGATTATTTCGACAATCTGTCTTCTTTTCTCCTCTAGCATCTTTCTTCTCTGTTCCGTCGTCAACTGTACCTGTCCCTTTTTCACTATCTCAGCGACGACTGTGGGGAAATCTTCTGTTCCAAACACTTCCTTTATGACCTCTTCTGATGCTCTGTCTCCCTTGCTACTATCCTTGAAAATCATGTCTGCTGCCATATAGTCAGAGACGTTCACGTTCTTTCCTGACTTTATTAGATCGACTAATTTCTGGTCGATGAGCACTTCGAACCTGTGGCCCTTTGATTCGTACCTAGCAATAAGAGCGTCCTCAACTTTCACCATTGGTGTTTCACTTACTGCCGATCAACTTGTTAGTTTCCTCCAGAGATAGAATCTTGAATTTTTGACCCCTGGTAATGACTCCGACGCTGACTGTCCCGAGGCCCTGTCCCTGCTCCAGTCCTGCCTTGAGGGCCTTGATTCCTAGTTCCGCTGCGTCCTTGAGCTGCATTCCCGTCTTCCATTCCTTCTCAAGTATCTCGACAGCAGCATCCCTTCCATACCCGATTGCGTCGGCCTTGTATCCTGTAGAAAGACCGGATGGATCCGTCTCGTATAGTGTAATTCCAGTTTCGTCTATTCCCGTTATCAGGAGAGACGCCCCGAACGGCCTCACTCCGCCATATTGGGTGTACTGTTGCAACAGATCACAGACTTTCTTAACCAAAGACTCCACTATTATATCCTGTCCATAAGTGACCTTCTCCGATTGTGCCTGGAGTCTTGCGTGGTCTATCAATATCCTAGCATCCCCTATCAGACCTGATGAGGCAGCCCCAATGTGACCGTCAATGGCAAATATCTTTTCTATACTCTTCTCGTCTATGAGTCCGCTCTTCACTCTCTTGTCTGCCATGAGGATGGCTCCGTCCTCAAACACGATACCAATGGCAGTTGTACCTCTTTTGACGGCTTCCCTTGCATACTCTACCTGGAACAACCTTCCGTCCGGTGAGAACACTGTGATAGCCCTATCATATGCCATTTGCGCTGATTGCATCTTTTCACCTACTTTCTCCGTATATGGCATCGCAGTAATAAACCTTTATGAGATTACTTCAACGAGGTAAACTTCATTAGATCTTGAATAAATCAAGAGCCTCTTTTTCTTGGAAATGTAACTCTGCTGTTATGATTATGGTTAGGGGTGGTTTTCCCTCTTTCCATTCCTTCAAATCTGAAATTTTTGCATAAACCACCTTTTCACTTGGCGTCCCAAGACTGCTCACAACGCCTATCTCTCTGTTATAACCAAATAGTCCCCCCTTTAACTCCGACTCCATCCATAGTAGTTCATCCAAGGCATCCGATAATTCCAGCGGTGGTTCCGTATCGAGCAGCAGGATTGTGTGCAGTCCTTTCCTGAAATTTTCAAGCATCTTCTCGTACGGTGAGACGGGCTTGAATTTGTCCTTGAATCTCGGAAGTGAGACCGCAGGCCCTATCTTGTAAAGGTGAAGGCCCAGCGACAGTGCTGCGGTGGGAAATATAGAAGCATTGTGAAATATTTTCACTTCTAACCCTCTCAATAAGGCCTCCTTGTAGATATTGAAGTGCGTCGTTGCTGAAAATGAGTCCCCAGGAATAACGATTGCGACTTTCCTCTCTTCACTCAGAATCCATTCATAATTTTCCAGTTTATCACGGCCGACGAAAGTCAGTTCTCTTTCCCCTAGCTTCTTGAGGTAATCTGGCGAGGTGTATGTATCTACCAGTATCAGTTGTGAATTATCAAGAAAATCTAACTCTTCTTTGGTAAAACTCATTGGAGGATTGAATCCAGCAGATATGAATCCTATCACAACAATCCACCTACATTCCCCAAGTCTATGGTCCCGTAAGCATCCCAAAGACCGTAAACCCTCCCCTCATTCAACTCCACTTTTTTAAGAATGGGAGATGAAATTTCGTTTTTCAAAATGTCTGAACCGCCTGCATATATAGACATTGCAGGAAGGACTATCAGTCTCTCCTTCTTGAAATACAGGAAGCAGTGTAGTTTCAAAACGGAGTCTACTGAGTCTCTTAGTCCAACGGCTGGGTGCTCATTTCCTATTATTGCAATATCATCCCACTTGAAAAGTTTATGACCGTGATGGAACGTGTATCTCCCTTCCTTATATATGTCATAAACTTTTAGATTGAGTTTAGAGGCTATATTTGCAACGTAGTTATCGTGATTACCCTTGACAACCACCGGCTCTGCCTTCTTTTCAATTCTCTCCAGAAGGTCGTAAACGTCCCTCCACTCTTGTGGATTATTCTTGGAAAATTCGTGTTTTAGATCTCCATCTATTATGAATTTGTCTGGTTTGTACCTTTCAATTATGGTGTCAACGGTATCATAAATCATCTGGGACTGTACTCTAGGAATGAATATTCCGTTCATTGCAAGAACGTCTTCGTAACCAAGGTGAATGTCAGAGACGACAACAGCAGATATGTCTTCAAGAAACGCAGCCCCATATCTGGTGAAGAATATGCTGTTCTCGACTTCTATCTCATCCATCAGTTGATAATTTATTTAACTACATCTAATTATCTTCGTGATGGAGATAAGTAAGATTGGGGAAAGGAAGCTGATTGAATACATTTGGAATCTGATAGGGGAGAGGAACGAGGATGAGGACGTTCACTTTTTAGATGCTGGCAACAAATACATGCTGTTTGCTATGGACACCATCAACGAGGGTTTTCACTTCGAAAAGGAGTGGGACCCAGAACTCATTGGAAAGTTTTTGGTGGACATAAATCTCAGCGATATCGCTTCCAAGAACGGAAAACCACTGGAGATGATGGTATCATTTTCCTTCCCAAGAACACTGGAAGAAGAATGGGTCAGGTCTCTGGTGATTGGAATGAAGAATGAAGTGAATAGATATGGGATGAAGTTTTCTGGAGGTGACCTAAAAGAATCAAAGAAGATCTCCTTGACTGGTTTGGTTATAGGTGAGGTGAGAAAAGGAGAGGAGTTTAGAAGAAGCGGAGCCAAACCAGGAGATTTTGTATACATCTCATCATTAATAGGAAAGAATGAGCGAGCGATCTTGGAATATCACAGAGGTAATACAGAGAAATCAGGAGAAATCCTTGACATTAAGCCCAGGCTTGATTTGCTTCCATCACTTAAAAAAGCAAAGATAACTTCCTGCATCGACAATTCCGATGGGATATACAAGTCTCTCAGCCTTTTATCTGGATTGAGTGGGGTCAAAATAAAGATAGATCACGACGTTTCAAAAAAATCAAGAAGCGACAGAGAAAGAATCTCCATTTTCTCTTTGGGCGGAGACTATGAGCTGCTCTTTACCTCTCCGAAAAGATTGACAAAATTTCCATTGCTGGGAAGGGTATTTGCAGGAAAAGGAGTAGTGGACTTAAATGGCAGATCTGAAATTCCTAAAGGATACGATCATTTCGGGTTGAGCAATTAAAAATTCCTTAAAGCTACCCTGAAGGTTAAAGATTTACTTCCCTAATTTTACTCATAACCTAAATTCTTCGTGATAGAAACCAGGGAATCGTATTACCGTTCCGTTCTAATAAATAATTTAAGACCAAGTGAACAGATTTGTGCCTGCTTAATTTGATCTACGAGGTATACGGAAAATTATATTAAATTGATGGATTAGAGATTGGTTGAACTAATGATTTCGAAATTGATCTTGATGAGACATGGAGAGAGTTTTGCAAATGTCAATAATATTATCTCAGAAGATATGAATCAATACCCGCTAACAGAGAGAGGGGTCGAACAGATTCTGTTTTCAGCAGAGCAATTGAAGGGACTTAAGTTCGATGGAATCGTATGCAGCCCACTGTTAAGAACTAAACAAACAGCAAGAACGGTTGGAGAAGTCATTGGACTGAAGGTAACAGAAAACAATAAGATAAGAGAATCTGGACTTGGACCTTACAACGGGTACAGAGTAGACGAAGTCCCAAAGCTTAACAGGGAAGACTTGGGAATGGAAACGTGGAATTCCCAGCTCGAAAGGATGAAAAGTGCCCTAGAAGATTATGAGGGCCGTTATCTTTTTGTGAGCCACGCCCTCCCTATCCGGGTACTCACTGCCAGCTTCTTGGGTCTAAACGAGAGGGAAAGCTATGGAATAGATATCAAACTGGCGTCCATGACAGCTATAGATGTTGAAAATGAAAAGGTACTTTCAATCGGAACGCTACTCCTCACGGACAGGATAAAGAAGATGTTTTCCAGTAGCTGAAAGATTTCAAATTTATATTTCGTGGTAAAGAAATGCGTGTCCGTTTAAATCAAAAGCTATAGCACTTGATGAAACTGTACATCACTTCTTATCTGGAAACTATGTTATACTCTTCCGGATTGAAGAGCCACCGGAGGCTGGAAAAGATTATGCTTTTTTTCCTAACTCCAACGCAAATGTACCTCTATTCAATCATTAACTCTTTAAGACCAGAATTCTTGTTAAGTTCTCTCTTCAGGACGATTTCTTCTAGCCTAAGTATGTGAATTTCCAGAAGTGGATCGGCGGTACCTGAAAAGAAATGCCCTCCTTTTACTATATGATCCTTAAGTGCAACCGACACATGTATGTGGAGCCTGGGATCGTTTGACGAAACTGTACCGTGGAACGATACTACTTCCCCTGGTGTTGGCATTTTTGCCTTTTCATATTCCTTCCCATTCCAGTAACCTATCTCTAGGTCTCTTATCATTCCAATTCCGAACTCAATCAACCCCGAATAGATGCCGTAGTCTTCAAGAACTTCAATAATCGACTCTCCAACATCGTCTCCCTTTTCCAGCTTGACTACTATGTAGTTTTTCTCTATGTCAGAGATCATGATTCTTTAACCTGAACGCGTATATATATGGTTTCCCGTGATTGGTGGAGTTATATCCACACACCTCACACTTGTACCCAATGATCTTCCTTTTTCCTTCCAAAGTGAGCCCTCTTATCTTTGAGAGCTTGGAACTGCAGACAGGACATTTGTCAAGGTAGTCGAACTTCCTTTTCGAGTATTTCACTGAAACCTCAATCTCTGGAATATCGTATATAATCTTTCTGAACCTTTTAGGCGAAACACCAATTTTCCTGTTTTTCAGGAAATCCAGAAACTTAATTTCACCAACTATCTCTCCGTTTTTCCTAAGTATGTTCAGAATGTTGAATATGAGTTCAGCATCGCTGGGTTTTTTTACCACTGTATAGACACTCTTTTTTCAAATATATCATTTGTCATTTTGATATCGATACGCAGAACCTTTTTCCACAGTTGACTTTCCTTCCCTGGATCGAATATGATTTTGTCACCGTCACTTCATCAGTTCTTACTTTCTTTCCATCGAATTCCAGAATATCACTTTCAAGAAGTGTCGGATTTTCTTTAAGGTTATTCAGGAATAGTTCAGCCTTCTCCCTTAAAATTGAGTATAGTTCCGGACTAAGTTTAATGGACAAAATCCTTTCATCTATTTCCCCCTTTTCATATGACAGGTTCTTGGCCCTTATCGTGCCCTTTACGTCCTCCTCATCTAACTTGATATCTGAGGATGCAAGTATAGATGCAGACTCTATGTCGTCAGACAGGGAAATCTTCTCCTTTACCTTCAGGTCTCTCATCATAGAGATGGCTTCGGACGTTGTTTCACCTACAGTGGCCTCATTTTCATATAGCGATGCCCTTTTGGGAAACTGGAGATCAAAAACGCTTCTCTTTCCCTCAGTTGCCTTGAACACAGACTGATAAGAATTCTCCGCGACAAATGGGAATATTGGGGCGATCATTATAATGGAAGAAAGAAGGATGTGGTAAATCGTATCGAATGTCTTGAATCCATTGATCCTGTGCTTTATTATTTCAACATAATTATCTGCGACGTCGTGCCAGATGAAACTTTCTAGTACTCTTATGGCACGATCAAATTCGAAATTGTTCATGGCATCGCTTACCTGTTCTATCGTGATGTTCATCTGTCTCAATATCCAGTGGTCTACTGGCCTCAACTCATCCTTCTCAGTTTGTTTTCCTTTATAGAATTCAAGGAAACTCACAAGATTGAAAATCTTGTTCACAAACCTTTGACCCCTTACCAGATCACGTTCCCTGAAAGCTGTATCTTCGCCGAGTGAACACGAAGCTGTAAAATATCTGAATGCATCCGCCCCGTACTTATCAAGGAGAATATTAGGGTCCACAACGTTTCCCCATGAAGCGTGCATCGGCCTGCCATCTGGTGCCATAATGTTTCCATCTATCATTATTTCCTTCCACGGATTCGTACCAGTCATGAGATTTCCTCTTAGCAGACTGTAGTATGCCCACGTTCTGATTATGTCCTGTCCCTGGGGTCTGAGAGACATAGGATAGAGCTTTGAGAATAAATAATCGTCACGCGCATAGAGTGTGTTGAAGAGAGGAGAGATCGAGGAATCCATCCATGTATCAAACACTTCCTCTGATCCCTTCAGCGGAAGATGACATATTGGGCAATCCTTTAATGGCGGGGGGTCAATCAGAGGATCAACATAACACTGCTCCTCTTTCGCTACAACCTGATGACCATTCTCGCATTCCCATACGGGTATCGGAGTTGCAAAATATCTCTGTCTTGAAACGACCCAGTCCCATGAGAGAGAGTCGATCCAGTCATCAAGCCTCTTCTTCATGAACAATGGGTGCCAATCTAGCTTTTCTGACCATTTTTTCAAATCCTCCTTGAAATCGGTCGACTTGATGAACCATTGTTCTTTCTGCAGAAATTCAAGGGGGGCACCGCATCTCCAGCACGTTCCAACGTTCTGTTTGATTTTAATGTTCGAAACAAAATCCCCCGAGGCTTTCAAATCCTCTATGATCTTCGTCTTCGCTTCCTTAACTGAAAGACCTGCGTACTTACCCGCTAATTCTGTTAGCATTCCCTGCTCGTCTATGCTCTTGAGAAAGGGTAGTGAGTGTTTGTATATCATCTTCAGGTCTGCCTTGTCGCCCACGGAACATATCATTTCTGCACCTGTCCCAAAGTCCATAAGGACATCTTCATCGGTAATTATAGAAACAATATTGCCAAAGATAGGAAGCTTTACATTCTTTCCAACCAGGTGAGTGTATCGTTCATCCTTTGGATTGACTGCTATAGCAACACATGAAGGGATTAGCTCCGGTCTAGTAGTCGAAATGATCAAGTCGAATCCGTCTCCCTTGAACTTTATGTCGTTCAGGAAAACATCCCTCTCCTCGTAGACGATTTCAGATTCTGCTATAGCCGTTTCACAACGTGGACACCAGTTTACGGGATGCTTTCCTTTGTAGGCCAGTCCCTTATCATACATCCTAATGAACGAAATCTGTGTGTATTTTCTGTACATCTCAGAGTCCGTCTTGAAATAAAGAGACGGATCTGCTGTAATGCCAAGAGAATTGAATTGACCGATCATCGCCTGGATGTTTGCCTCCGCAAACTCCTCGCAGAGTTTTACGAAATTCTGCCTATCGTAATCCCTCATCTTGATGCCGTACTTCTTCTCCACGTTGACTTCTATCGGCATACCGTTGACGTCAAAACAGAGAGGGAAGAAGACTTCTTCTCCCTTTATCCTGTGGTACTTAGCTACCATGTCGATATGAGAATAGTGGAATGCGTGCCCTATGTGCATCTTACCAGATGCATACCTGGGAGGTGTATCTATGCTGTATGTTGGTTTACTGGAATTAAAGTTGTACTGGAATATCCGCTCTTCGTCCCAGAAGGCGCTCCACTTCTTTTCGCTCTCTTTGAAGTCGTATGGCATTTAGTTCAGATAGCCTTGAATTAAAAAAATGTTCTTATCCACTTCTGGTGCTTTTTGAACTTCTGAACTTTATTCACATCAATCAGAAGACATTAAATCTTTTTCTTCTATGGATTTAATGAATTCTATGAATCTGGTCCTATGAATTTTCGTTACAGTCGTTTTAATCATATACTCTGGAATAGTGTGAAAAATATGGAATGACAACCTTGATACGAGCCAGAATACCGTCTTCAGAGCTAATTTGAAGTTTCAAAGAGAGCACTGGGTGATGTACACCATTCTTTATTTACTTTTAATCCTGTGGGTCGTCGTAGGTACTGTCTAGAATTCTGACTGCAATCTTTCTGCGCATTCTTCTTTCAGTTCGCACTTTTCCTATTTATTTATCCTTTCGTTTTGTGGACAAAACCTTTGGCAATCAATCTGTGACTGGGCTGACTTGCTGAATTCTTGGCATTGAGAATGAACAACGCCTACTCCTAAGCCGGGGGAGATCAGGAGGGAGTAAAACTTGGTAATTGCGATGAACTGTACGAGCTTGAAATATCCATGCTCAGCTCAATGAAATCCTTGCTAGTAATAAGGATTTCATTCAAGATCGTCCTCTTCGGGATACAGGCATTCTCCTAATTTTGTTTTTTGTTACAGAACTCTTTTATGGGGAATTCAAAATATACTCTGTGAAAAGAGTAATAACATTTGTGGTTGTAGCTTTAGTCGTTTTATCTTTGTCCTTCGGAGTTATACTCTATGAACGATCTTCACAAAAATCAGCAAAGGAGTTGGGACCTGAGCTTGTGCTGTCTGTCGCTCCTGTCTCTGCAGGTCCTAGCACAACCTCTGAGAGATTTCTCTATGCGTCTGTTCAGATCTACGTAAACCCCTCGCCCACCGTAAGCACCGGGTTGCAGTCTTACGCAAATGTTACACCTCTATTTAACGGAAGTACCAACTCCACCGGAGATTTGGTCGCCAGCCTATCATACGGCTTCTATGCCATAGCAGATAACTGGACGTCATACTTCATGCACACTGGAAACCTTGGAGCAATGGCGTCCTACATAGCAGAGGTCTCTTACTACTACAGTGAAAACAACACGACTATGGTCTATTATCAGTCCGTAGTAGTACCTTTCGACCCTGCGTTCTACGTCCTTCCAACGGGCAACTTTCAAAACGTGACCGAGATATATGGATACCACCATGCTAGCAACCTGACATTCCAAGATCATCCCTCTTTTTCATCTATGAAGGGATACATCTATGCATCTTCCATTCAGTCCCCATCGATAGTGGGAACAAATGACTTGCCTCTTGGAATAGGAGGAGGAAACGGCAGCAACTTCTGGTCTTTGATCAAGTCGACGTCATTTAGTAATGAAACCATTCCTCTGGCTTGGGCTAATAATTCCGTACTCTCAAGCAACAACGAAGAAATTGATATATCTGTATTTCTAGGCTCAGGGAGTCAAGAAGCACTATTTCACTTGGGCCAGATAAGCAGCATCAGCGGGTCCGTTTCCTACTCGGTACTCTCAAACAGCTCCTACACCTCTCCTGAAAACGCTAACGGCACTTGGATAGATGGATTAGCCGCTTACAACGCCCTTCCATTGAACGAAAATTCCCCTCACGCGGTTATGCTTTACGTTGTTGGGACAATAACGCTGGATCAGTTCAGGGAATACATTTACACCTCTGGTGGATACCAGCCGTCAAACAACTACCATTACACAACAGAGATCTCCTCTCTGAACGTGAATGGGAACAGAAATTATGACATGGATCATATGGACATAACAAGCGGAACCACATGGTCATTGATGGAACCGCATAACCTAGCTAAGTATCTCTTTTCATCATCCTACATAAGTACAGAGAATTACACATTGTCAAACGGGGGAACAGCAGATTGGTCCACTATAGAAGATAGTATGACGTCTGCTTCCAGCAATCTGTGGCCTGAAATAAACTCGCTCTTTGGTCTTGCGCTTTCAGTCGTTGGTGTAATCGCTGGTGCAGATGGTTGGGCCCCCAGTGCTGGATGGGCAGACCTAGCTTCAGAGATTGCTACCTATGCTGGTGTTGCATCTTCCGTGTATGGACTGCTTAACACTCAGGTTACCGGGGTGAGTGATAGCGTGTACTTAATTGCAGGCAGTGTTAACCTTGAGAATCCTGTCGGATCTTCAAACAGTCTCGTTCTGAATGCTCTCGTGAACAACGTTCCCATGACAATTAATGGAAGAAGTGGACAGTTCAACATAGCGGTGTATGATCTCGAGGCTGTCTCAACCTAATTTTTCTAACTCTTAATTTTGTTTTCCCTTATTGATTGGTTCGATTGATCCCTTTCCCCTGCCTCGGGACTATCATAGACAGATTGTTGGTCAGTTACGATTATTCTTTTCTTGGAATATTTGAATTATGAGATTCTCCGTCTGTGCTAGGTCGTTTATCAGTTCTTCTTGAACGCCTTTAATAACTTTGCCAGAGATTCAACTGCCCTAGTAGAATATTCTTCAATTCTTGCTACGGCTTGATCGTGCTCAGCCCCCGGTCCGATTATTCCTATAGTGACTGGTTTCTCATACTCGTTGGACAGATCGACTATCTTTCTGACCGATTGATTTATCACAAGATCGTCGTGCTTTGTCTCCCCCTTTATAACTGCCCCTATAAGAGCAACTCCGTCGATGCTCTTCTTTTTCAGGAGTAACTTCACCGCCAGCGGCATATCAAAGACGCCCGGCACTCTTACGGATTCGTGTTCAAAGCCTAGAAGTTCAGCTTGCTCCTCAGCCTTCTTGTGCATAAGGGAAGTTATGTCGTAGTTAAAGTCAGAAACAACTAGTCCTATTCTTGGCATATCAATCCTCACCCAGGATTTGTCCGGCATTATTATAGCCTTGCCTCAGTCCCTGTCCTGCCATAGCTGACAGAGAGCTTCCGCCATCTCTAACCAGCTTCACTAGGTTTATGGCATGCTTTGCGGCTCTATCTTTAGCGAGTGAAAGGAGCTGGGATTCTTCAACCTCGTCTTCATGGACCGTAACATCCATTATGTGCCTCTTGGCAAGCAACTGCGCCTGGATCAGACCAATGCTAGTAGCAAGATAGCTGTACTTGTCCAATTTGGTCCTTCCAACCCATCCAAGTGTTATTACTCCCTCACACCCCTGTTCAAAAAGCTTCGTCGCGCCGATGGGCATGTCCTTTATGCCAGGGACCGTGTACCTTACTATCTCCCCATCCGGATCTTCCTTTCTGATAGTATCGTATGCAATCCTCCCCATATCAATACGTGAAAACGTCGTATCAACTATTCCGTACTTCGTCATGCCACTCATCCCTTTATGATCTCTTTTCCTTCCAGAAATATCAGGTTGTTCTTTGAAGCGTATTCTTCAGCGTTTGCTTTTTTTAAGCTCTTCCCATCTCCAAGCATTTCTGCAATGACCATGCTTCTAGGAAGACCTGCAAGTTCTGCAATATGCGATACCAGTTCTGTGTGCCCTCGCCTTTCGTTCAGTCCTCTGGAAGCAAGTACTGGAACATGACCCGGTGCGTAGAAATTTCTTTGGAAAAATTCCTCTTTGTTTTGGATGTGATCAGTCAGAAGATTGTGCAGTTCTCTTATCGTGTTTGCTCTATCTGAATCTGAGATTCCGGTTCCCACTGAAACGTGATTGACCCACATCGTAAACGATGGATAGTCTCCGTATGATGGCCTCTTGATTAGTTTTTGATAAATCGGATGAGTTTTCCACTCATCGGTTAGGAAGTTCAATCCTATCTTCTGCGCCTCTTCCTTTCCGGTAACATAACAGATGAGACCTCCGGCGTCCTTTCTTAGCTGGTTTATAGATTTCCAGGTAACCGCTCCTGCGTAGAAGACCATGTCTGCTTCCTCTTCTCTTCCATCAAAATCGTAAACTATCAGCGGTGATCCATTCAGAAGCCTCTCTTTTATATTTGAAAGCGATAACCCAGATAGATCGTTCATAATTCCGTCAGTGAAGGAACATATTTTAACATTTCCCATTTTATTGGATTTACTCAGGAATTAGTAAATATAAAACAGAAATATTAGGAAGGAAGCAAGATAGATCAAATAAACATAAACCGCATTTCTGAATCTATAAGTGACGATACCCAACGCAATGGAGAATGAGGAAGTGAGCAGGATCGCCACAATACCGCTGGTGGTTATTACCCACTGGCTTGCCAGTATGCCCAAAGCGGGAAAGAAGGTAGCAAAATACATTTCTTCTCCAGCCATTGCTCCTATTGCAAGACTAGTCTTGCTCCTAGAAGCCCATATTATTGCATTTAGAGTTTCAGGAACGATCGTCCCTATTGGGACTAACAGAATCGTTATCAGTTCTCTGTTTAATCCTGTTTGCAAGGAGAGACTGTCTATTCCCTGAACGAGAATCATCGAACCTGCGATTAGGAATACGACTCCAGCTGCTATTATAACTGACAGCATGGTCCCGCTCCTTATTCTGATAGAAGTGGCCTCCTCTTCAAATGTCTCCTTTCCTCTAACAAATAGAAGGAAGACTACGTAGAGGATAACAAGCACGACCGCTACAGTTATCCTTATGATGGCAAAACCGAAAAACCACGGGATCAACATTATTGGGAACACTAGCCCAAGGTAAATGAGAGACTTCGAGAGGATAGGATCGATACTTTCGATCTTCTTCTTTCTACTGCTATAAAGAAGAGTCGAAGCGACGATTGGAAAACCTATTGCTGAGACCATGAAAGGCTCTCCTATTATTGTCCCAGCTGCAACCTCAGACCCAGGCTCTTTCCCTACCAGGACCAGAGCTATGATGATTATGACCAGTTCCGGCATGGCTGTAAACACTGGACTGATCACGGTGCCGGTGAATCTTTCAGTGAATTTTCCCCTCTTTCCTATTTCTTCTATTGTGAGAGTCAGAATTAATGAACTCACAATCAGCATCACGATTCCCCCGGCAACCTCTGATACTGGAAGGAATGTTGATGTCACCGTACCTTCATTCTTTCGCCATTAAAAAAATAGACTGTCCTCAAATGTGACCGCTGTTATGAGTTCTTCTTAGGCTGTGAAATCTCGAGTTTAAGTTTTATATGATTTACCAATTCACTTTTAGAAAAATGAAAGCGATTATAACTGCTGCTGGACTTGGGAAGAGGTCAGGACTAAATGGACTGATAAGAAAGGAATTATTGAACGTATATGATTTCAGGGACGGTTCGCTGATACTGAGACCGATAATAGACGTCCTCTTGACCAAACTTGGGAAGGTAGGTGTGAGTGATTTCGCGGTCGTCCTGGATCCCTCTGATACTCTTTCCCAGGACTATATAAGCAGAACGTTTCCCTCGGTAAAAATCTTCTTTCAGAAAGAAAAGAGGGGATTTGGAGATGCAGTTCTTGCTGCCAAGGAATTCGTGGATGATGAAGGATTTCTTCTTGCAGCTGGAGACGGGATGGTTCTCGATATCGAAAGATTTTGGAAAGCGGTCAGACGTGCCGAAATGGAAGGGACCTGGAGGCTATTCGTCATGAGAGTGGACGACCCAAGGAGATACGGTGTCGCTGTATTTTCCAATGAAAATAATCTCGAGGAAGTGACTGGTGTTGTGGAAAAACCAGTAAACCCTCCGTCAAATTATGCAATGTGTGCATTGTACTATCTTCCACCACAGATATTTGACTTCATCTCTTACATAGATGGAAAGGCCGAGTTGACAGACGCTATAGCTGAAGCAGTCAAGTCAGGAATAAAATTTGGTGCGATCGAAGTACCGAGAAGTTCTTGGGTCAGTGTCGGCCTTGCAGAAGATTACAGGCTCGTTCTTGAAGCGACCTATAGATACGCAGTGAAGGAGTCAAGAGCACGAGATAATTTAGAGCCCTGAGCTCTTTGTCCAGAATGTCCTTGGCATGATTACTTTCTTCAGTTTCTCACACCTCTCCTTGTGTTCTAAGAGATTCTCTATCATTCTCCCGATATCCTTTCTCAATTCGCCGGATGGTCTATAGCCCAGATCATAAAGCTTCTTGTGATCTGGATTGTAGTAGTGATCCTCTGCTTCAACTCTTGGATTTTCGACGTGCCTAATCTCTGCTTTCTTGCCTGTGATTTCCCTGAACACCTCGCTTACAGTTTCTGCCAGAAAGTTCACAGAATAGTACTGGTCAAATTGGTTCAGTACCCTGTACTCGCCATCCTTTGGTGGTTTTTCAAGGGCGAGGGTAAGGCAGGAAATGCTATCTTCAAGTGACAGGAAACCTCTCTTCTGGTTCCCTTTTCCATATGGAGTTATAGGGAGAGCTGCTACTGCCTGTGCTGCAAATCTATTCAGAGCTGTTCCCCACACTTCATCTATGTCAAACCTGGTATAGAGCCTTGACTTCTCTATCTCCTTTGTTGCAGATCCATACACCACCCCTTGCATAACGTCCGTTATCTTTAATTTCCATAACCTGTTTGCAAACATGAGATTGTTGGAATCGTGAACCTTAGTCCAGTGATACCATGAACTTGCATTTCTGGGGAATGGCAGTGTGTCCTTCCTTCCCCTGAACTCTATATCGATGAACCCCTCTGTTATGTCAATGTTGGGAGTACCATATTCTCCCATGGTACCCAGCTTGATTATGTGAACGTCTGGATCTAAATCCTTGGAGGCGTAAACCAAATTGATAGTGCTGATCAGATTGCTGACCATAGTCTCATTTGCCTGTTTTAGACCGATCATGGAATATGGGGCAGATCGCTGCTCCGCAAGATGATAGACAGCATCAGGATGTACTTGCTGAAATAGTTGGTACATGAACTTCGGGTCTGCGACATTTCCTCTAAAGAACTTGATTTCCTTTCCGTAGGCTTCCTTAAAACCCTCGAGCCTCGTACCTATAGGCGGAATTGGCAAGACAGATTCGGATCCAACCTCTTTGACCCTTTTCCTCGTGAAGAAGTTATCGGCACCGTAGATGTCATGCCCTTTTGAAGCGAGCCTCTGGGCCAGGGTCCAGCCAATGTACCCATCGATTCCGAGAATCAGAACCTTCATACACAACGAAGCCTCTTGACGGATTTAATTTTTGACTCAATACATCGATAGGATGACTGTCCATTCAGTTAGGTAGAATAATATCGTTTAGGCGACCATCGATTCTTGCGTCACTATTAATAGGATTGGTTTTCTTTCTATCTATCCATTATGAAGAAGATTGCCGTTGTGTGCCCGTATAGAATAAGCTTCAGTGGAGGAGGTACCGATGTCTCCCCTTTTCCTGAGATGTACGGTGGATCTGTCATCAACGCCACGATCGACAGAGGGATTCGGGTTGACTATGTAGACGATGGTCAGCCCCTTGAAATTTCTTCAAGGGATCTGCTGAAGAGCTGGAGTTTCTCTAAACGCATCCACAATAGTTTTCTTGAGGGAATTACAGACCTGTTCAAGGAAAGGGGTATTAAAAACGGCAGATTGAGCATCGCTGGAGACGTTCCACCCGGAACCGGTTTAGGCAGTTCTAGCGCCTTGGTTCTGGGTCTTCTCCAGATAGTGAAGATCCTGAGAGGGGAGGAGCTGAATAGGGAAAGTCTTGCGAAGGAAACCTACGACATAGAGAGAAATTTCTTTGGCGTTACCCTGGGAAGGCAGGATCCATTTGCAATTTCTTTTGGGGGAATGAAGTACACTGAGTTTAACGGAGAAAACTACAAAATAGAGACTTTCGATTACGAGGACCCTTTCGTAAGGAGGCTCGAGAAATCAACACTGATGGTCTATACTGGATCCACTCACAACAGTACGGATGAACTTCAGGAAGAAGTCAGCAAACTCAAAGAGGGTTCTGTAGACCTGATCCGCCGCTTGCTTGAAATAAAGAGGAACACGGAAGAGGTTAGGGATTCCATAAAAGGGAACAATTTTGAGAGATTTGTCCAACTCATTGATTTGGGGTGGGAGCTAAAGAAAGGTCTAGGAAAGAGAATAACCAACCCCAAGGTCGATGCGCTCATAAACCTGGCAAAGAAAAATGGGGCTGGTGCTGCTAGGTTGATGGGGGGCGGTTCAGCTGGTTTTGTCCTGGTACTGAGCACCCCAGATAAAATTTGGGAAGTTCAAAAGAAGATGATGGAAAATTCAGAGTTCGTGACGCGCATTTCCTTTGATCAGGCTGGAGCCAGATCGGTTACTTTCTAACGACTGTTTGGAACATTGTTAAGTGATATTGCAGATGAATCTGGATGAGTGGACTATCCATTAGGAACTATCTCGTCATCCACTTCGACTGCTTCCAGCACGTCAAAAAGCCGTATATGGACGTGAAGAATATTATGATCAGGGCCAGACCTCCGAAGGCAAGAGTTCTCACTCTCTCCCGCTTGAGATTCATAACTACGGCCGATCCGAAGATTAAAGGTCCTGGTAAACTCAGCAGGTCAAGTACTGGGTGAATTATTGCCCTGTTAGTCAAAATTAGTGTTGGATGCGTAACCAAATCCATTATCGTATCGAAGCTATTCCCTGCAAACGTTCCAAGGACGTCTAGACTAAAATAAAGCCTGAAAATTCCTAGTCCTAAAGTGAGTATAGGCAGGGCGAATGTGCTGATTGCTTCGAATGCGTAGAAACCTCCAGCCTTAATGGCAGTACCATCAGTAAGGTTCTTTAGAAAATAGTAATAAGAGCTCCTGGCCCATCGAATGCTCTGTTTGGCGAACTGCTTGAAGTTCTCTGGAGGCTCTGTTTCTACGACAACTTCAAAGCACTTGGTGGCTCTGTAGCCCTTCTTGATGATATAAGCTGTAAGTTGCTGGTCATCGCCCATGGTAGCTATCTTACCCGCAACTTTGTGATACTTGAATTCGTCAGATGTGAGGAGAGGCTTCACGATGGATGTCCTGTACATTGCACACTTGCCGTCTATAACCATCACACTCCCCCCTCTTACCGTCATCGCTTTTAGGATTATCTCTCGTGTTCGCTCCAAGAATTCTGCACTGTACGACGCTCCACTATTTGTTCTTTTTATTGAAACGTTCGCTCCCACTCCACCCACATTTTCCTTGAAATGCGTCAACATCCTGTCAACTGTATCTGCAGGTATTATTGTGTCACTGTCGACGAACAGTACGAAATTGGTATCTACGTATCTCATCCCCTCGGAGATAGCTATTCTCTTTCCGCCCCTTTCTTCCAGATAGACGAACTTCCCCCCATTCTTTTCTACCATCGTCCTGTATGGTTCATTGCTTGAATCTCCAACGACGACAAACTTGGCACCCTGAACCTTGACTCCCTGGATGACCTTCTCGAATACATCCACCCTTTCGTTGTAAATTGGAACGACTATCGTTACGTCTTTTGCTCCAGAATTCTCATTTTTGAAGTCCTCGGGTTCGTGCCTCATTAGGTAATATGCGTTTAGCGCATAGTATAGAAAGTAGATTATTGTTGTAAAGACGGAGATTAGTATCAGGTACCGATAGATCAATAGCACTGACTGCAGTATTACGTTACGGTAAATAAATCTTAGTTTTAAAATTGAGATATAATTATACAATTAATATTATTAGATTCCCAACTGGATTAATCCATTTTAAGAAACGATTATGATGGCTCATTCTTTGAATAAGGACTGGACGAAGCTAGTCCATTCACAATCCATTTGTGCCTTAAATTGCAGTAAGGTTAAACCCCATCAGTGATTATCCATTGTGCCCAAGTATTCTGAACTGCTTAGAGATGACCTAATAGAGTTCAGAGAATATCAGGAGGAGATTGCGTTAAAGTCGGTTGACAAGAATACCTTGATAGTGATACCTACTGCTCTGGGCAAGACCATAATAGCGATCATAGCTCTGTCGGTGCTGATTGAGGATGGAGGGAAGTGCATTTTTCTTGCTCCAACCAGGCCTTTGGTGCACCAACACGCATCCAACATCAGGAAATATCTCAAACTTCCAGAGGAAGAAATAGTAGAAGTGACTGGAGAGATCAAGAAATCGCTAAGACGTGAGCTCTACCTTTCGGCGAGAATAATAGTCTCTACTCCTCAGGTCATACACAACGATTCTTCCCTCTTCTCTGATATTAAGAATGAAGTGAAGGTTGTCATATTCGACGAGGCACACAGGGCTATTGGCAATTATTCTTACGTGGAAGTAGCTAATTTCTTTGCGGACTCGAGAATAATCGCTACGACTGCGTCCCCAGGGGGCGATCGCTCTAAGATTGACCAGATCATCAAGAACCTTAGAATCACCGATCTTGAGATAAGGGACGAAAACTCTCCGGATGTCATCAGCTACATAAAGGGTATTGACACTGAACTGGTGAAGATTCCCACTCCCCCAGGCCCGACTGAGATAATAAACGGGCTTAAGGATATGCTCTCAGAGATGATTGACAAACTGCAGTCTTTTTCTCTGAGAATTCAGGGACGGTCTAGAAAAGAGCTCATCAGTCTGGGAGATTACATATTCAGCCAAATCAAGCGCGGGAACAAGTATTTCTATTCGGCGGTGCGATTCAGGACCTTTGCAATACTTCTAGACTATCTGCTAGAGTTTGCAGAGACTCAGGGAGTCCTGCCCTTCTATGCATATCTCCAGGATATGAAAAGGGAGAACGCCAAAGCCAAGAAGATAGTAACGGATAGCAGGATGATTTCCATTGAGAAGAAGGCAGAAGAACTTTCGATTCTGCCTCTCAGCCTGCACACTCCAAAGATGGCAAGGATAATTGAGATTCTGAAGGAAAGAAATAATGAGAAAGCCATCGTTTTCTGTCACTACAGAATTACAGCAAACATACTTTCCGACATCCTGAAGAAAGAGGGGTTCCTGTGTGAGAAATTTATCGGGCAAAGCTCAAGGAAGGAAGGAAAAGGAATGACCCAGAAGGAGCAGTCCTCTACCTTGCAACTTTTCAGAGAAGGTCAGATAAAGGTTCTGGTTGCCACACAGGTGGGGGAGGAGGGTCTGGATGTACCCGCTGCGAACACGGTCATCTTTTATGAACCAGTTCCCAGTGAAGTTAGATCCATTCAGAGGAGAGGAAGGACTGGAAGGTTCGGAAAAGGCAAGGTATACGTCCTTACCATGGAGAATACTAGAGACTTTTCATACTACTACGCAGCGGGAAGGAAGGAAAAGAAGATGAAAAACATACTTAGGGACGGAAAGAAGAACGTGCAGACCACATTTGACAGTTTCCCTTAATTTGCTCCAACTATAATTGGTTCCGTCCGTTCAATCTCTAACAGAAAATTAGATTAATTTTCCAACAATGACTGTTGCGGCTAGGGCCCGAAATGCGATCCGTGTTTGAAAGAATAATGAATGCAATAGCTGGGAACAGTGGCCTGACAAAGATGTTCCTTGATTACGATGGCACTCTTGTAGACCTTACTAGCCAACCTGAACTTGCAGTTCCAAGTCAAGAGTTACTGGCACTTCTCAACAGTTTGAAGAGAAAGATTCCCCTCTATCTGGTTACGGGACGAGACCTGGATGGCATGCTTTCCCTTGTTGGATATGGTTTCAACATAATTGCAATGCACGGTTCAGAGTTTGTAAGCGAGGAGGGCAAGAGATGGTACATCGAAAATTTTGAAAATTATCGGGACAGGACTAAGGAACTTTCCGCAAAATACCTCCATCTTGAGAAGGAATTTCCCGGATTGAGAATAATAGACAAGCATGGGGGTTTACAATTTCACTACTTCAACGTCGATAGAGGACTGACAACCCGTCTGAAACGAGTCATCTCGAAGGTGAAGGAAGAAGGTTTCGAGATGTACAGTGGCAAGTACGTCTTCGAATTGAGGATCAAAGGGGTTAACAAAGGAGCGGCAATGCTGAAATACATGGATGGAAGTGATTTCATCCTATTTGCCGGTGATGACAGAACCGATGAGGAGGCCTTCAGAGTGCTCGGGGGACAGATTACCATTAAAGTTGGAGAGGGAAAAACTGCCGCAAGGTTTAGAATAGATTCTCCGGCAAAGATGAAGATGCTACTTTACAAACTGGTCCAAAATCCTGAAAGTGCGTTCAGGAGGGAAAAATGAAGTTCGAATCAGTAGAACAGATGAATTCCAGATTGATAATGTGTGAAAGATGTCCCAGGATTGTAAGGTTCAGGGTAGAAGTTGCCAAAAGAAAGTCTAGGTTCCAGGGAGAAGAATTTTGGAGCAAACCAGTTCCTGGATTTGGAAACTTTGATTCCAAACTTCTTATTCTTGGATTAGCGCCTGCGGCGACGGGAGGGAACAGGACTGGCAGAGTTTTTACCGGCGATAAAAGCGCTACATTCCTTTTCTCATGCCTGTACAGTGTGGGACTCTCTAACAAACCAGATTCTGTATCAAGAGATGATGGACTTGTACTGGATCAACTCTACACCACGGCGGTCCTCAAGTGCGTTCCACCAGGAGACAAACCGTTGCCCAAAGAACTTGAAAACTGCAGGGATTACCGTGAGTATGAAATTGAGAACATGAAGAATCTGAGGGTTGTTCTTGCGCTTGGAAAGATTGCATTTGATACTTTTAAAGGTTACCTAAGGAAGAAAGGATACGATGTTTCAGAGATGCAGTTCAAGCACGGTGTTAGGTACAGAGTTGGCAAAGTACAATTCTATGGGGCTTACCATCCAAGTCCTAGGAACGTTAACACAGGCAGACTTACCAAGGACCAGTTCATCAGCGTTCTTAGGGAGATTAAGGAGAATTTCCTATCCTGAAAGCATCTTGGATTTAATCTTCGAATTCCTTTCTTTGACAACAACCGTTTCCTTCAATTCATCTGCTGCCTTCATCTTGAAGTGTAGCAGGTTCTGTTTCCTGAATACGTATAGACTCACATCGTCACCGGGTTTTGCATCCTTTATGCAATCCAGTTTCCTGGATCTCAGTTCTTTGGCAAAGATCCTGGTGTAGTTTTCTGTGAACTTCTGTCCGTTCACAGCTACCAGTTCATCGCCCGGCAAAACACCGGATTCATAGGCAGGATAATTCTTGATTACGTTTTTCGCAATCACTTTCCCTCCTTCCGTAGAAAGGATAATACCCAGGAATCCCCTTGGACCGGTCTTCTTGTCTGCATATTTATGACTCACTTTGTAACCCATGTCCCTCAGGTACTGGTCAAAATTTACTTCCTCTGATGTTTCAGAGAGTTTCGAGACAATCTTCTGGGCGTCTGACCCAATAAACTTCTTCACGTGATCAATCAGGTCCTTCTTGTCTATCCCCTTACCCGTGGTGTTAAAATCGGAAAATAGGCTCCTGAAAACGTCATCTAATGACTTCCTCCCCTTGGTGGCTTTAATAATTTCGCTGTTAAGCACGAATGCAATTAGCTCGCCCTTCAGGTAGTAGGAGATATAGGTATTGAATGAGTTGCCATCAGGTTTGTAGAGTTTGATCCAAGTATTGAACGACGAAGAATCGGCAGGAAGTGTATGCCCAGGCTGAAGGTTATAAAAATCAATATACTTGGAAAGGTGCTTCATGTACTCCTCCTCTTTGACAAGACCTGTTCTCCAGAGCACTAACCACTCGTAATATGATGTGAATCCTTCGCTAAGCCATAGAAGGTTCGTGTAGACTTCTTTCGTATAATCGAATGGCCCCAATTCCCTTGGCCTTATCCTCTTGACATTCCAAGTGTGGAAGAATTCGTGTGCGACCGTAGTCAGGAATAGCTTGTACTCGAAATCGTCAAAGAGCTTGTACTCAGGATAGAGTATAGCAGTGCTGTTCTTGTGCTCTAGTCCGCCGTAGTACTCATCTGGAACTGTGATTATCAAGAAGAAGTATTTTTCGTATGGCAGTTTCCCATACAGCTTGCCCTCTGCCTCAACTATCTTCTTAAAATCCTCAGTTATGACTCTCTTGTCCCTGACCATTCTTCCCTGCCACGCAATCACATGTTTCTTGTTCATAACTGTGAACTCCATCAACTGAAGGTCACCTATTAGGATAGGAGAGTCTACCAAATGATCATAGTCTTCTGCAATGTACTGCCCTTTGTTTAGGGGCAAACCAGTGGCGATTTTCCACTTTCCGATATTCTTGAATTTTAGAACAAACTCACAGTCCTTTCCTCCTTCGACGTAGAAGAAGAGACCAGTACCGTTGATCAATACGAATGAGTTATCAGAGTAGGACGTGTCTACCGTCAGCTCATCGCAATAAACATCATATTCCACTTCTGCATTTTTTTCCTTGGAAACTATGGACCATCTGTTCTTGGAAATCTGTTCAACTGCTCCGCTAGATCGGATATTGGAAACGTGTCTTGAGAAATCTCTTACAAGATATGATCCAGGTGCCCAGACGGGCATTACTATCTCTTCCTTTCCAGATGAGGGGAATTCCATGTGCACTTTTAAAACTCCAGAATGAGCCTCTGATAAGTCCACAATAAATTGCACCGACATAATATAGACAATTTGGCATACAAAAAAAATGTTACGGATGATCCCAATTAATTGAAAGTTGTCTTAAAATTCACAGTAGTGTTATTAATAGGCTAATCATCGAACCGTAAAGAAAAGAATGTTTGTCGATAATTCTACCGGCATATCTAGGAAATTGGTTGTGACCTTTTGGATACGTATCTGGCAATATGAAAACGGTGAGGGAAATAGATGACCGATTTTACCGTTCGAACTAATCTGCAAACTCTTAGAAGAATTGCCGTATACAAGCAGCGACTTTTTGGCATATTTCCAAAGATTGGAAAGAAGGATGATATACTATCAACAATGAAAGAAATTGCATACATACAGTGGGATCCCATCACAATTGTAGCTCCGTCCCACCTCATTTCTCTATGGTCAAGAGTTGGCAAGTTTAAACTGCTAGATCTGGAGAAGCTCATGTGGAAAGACAGAAGAGTTTTTATCCACTGGACCCCGGTTGCAATGCTGGTTCTGACCGACGATTATCCGATTTTCAATTCTCTGATGAAGAGGTATCCTGAGTCACTGGGCGGTTCGTGGGGCTCTCACATCGTGAGGGCAAAGAAGTTTCTCTCTACAAATTCTGACTTAAGGAAAAAGATTGTTAGAGAGTTGCGTGGGGGCCCATTGAGACTTGATCAGTTGAGTGATTATGCCCCCTCAAAGAGAGGCCCAGACGGTTGGAGTTCTGACAGCATTGTCTCCAACATGTTGCATCATCTTCATTTGCTCGGAGAGGTAATGGTTGTGGGCAACGAAAATAATCAGAAAATCTGGGGCTTATCTGAAGATTTCCTCCCTGATGGAGTTGATAGAACCTTACTAACAAGAGAAGAGACTGATTCAGCAGCTGCCATACGTGCCCTGAAAGCTATTGGGCCTGCAACGAAAAAGGAAATCAATTACTACTTTGTCAGAGGGAGATATTACAATCTTGACCAGACAATATCGAGACTCATGGACGAGGGGAAGGTGCGCCCGATTAGTGTTGAAGGCATCCAGAGGAAGGAAGAGAGATACATTATTGACGACGATGTTGGTCTTCTCGACAACTCGCTTCTGGATGATCCAGAACCAAGAGTTTCACTTCTATCACCATTTGACAACCTAGTCTTCAGCCGGGACAGAACACGCCTTGTATTCGGATTTGATTACATCCATGAACAGTTCTTGCCTAAAGAAAAAAGAAAGTATGGAACATACGTCCTTCCGATACTTTGGGGAGAGAAAATTATTGGGAGGATAGACCCTAAGATGGATAGGTTGCGAAATGTTTTGAAAATTAATTCCGTACATGCTGAACCCAATGAGAAGGTCAGTCGGGATGTAGTTGAACAGATTGGTGAAAGGATCAGCGATTTGGCCGATTTTCTAGGAGCTGAAGAGATCGAGTATCCGGGGAAGCTGCCGCCTCAATGGAAAGGGCGATTGAGCTAGGTGCCATTGTTCCAGTCATTGATGTATTCAATTCTGGATATTTAGGGACCAAGAGTTTTATAAAGTTATCACTTTCATTGCTCTGATGGAATATTTTAGTTACTAGAGTGCGTCGTAGGATTTCTTTCCGCAGAAAGTGCAAGAATGAGTTAAAAACGTGATGTTTGAACTCCTTCTGCTCACGCTTTTGTTTCTTCCATAACCCTTGAGTTGTGGGCATCTATAAGAAGGTATATCGATTCGTTCTTGTGCTGGAACTGAAGTGACCAGACAGGAATATGGACCAGGTACATGTCTGCAATATCTACACTCACGTTCGCCGACATAAAGCCGTGGACGCTTCTCTGAAGTCTCCTAATCACCCACTGTTGAATCCTGATCTTGCCCTCCATTCTCGCCTTCTCTTCTCCCATGCTCCCGTTCATCAGCTTGATCGGACCGTTCACATCACCCTGCCCGATTGGTCTCTTGTCTGCGAGATTGAACACATAGTCTGGAGGCTGGTACTGATTCATGTTTTCAATGGCAATAACTGGGTACTTCACTTCGTTTACGTCTGATCCTGACTCTATGATGGTCTGAATGTTCATGGTAGGTCCACCAAATCCTCCCCGTCCTCCCATTCCTACCGCGACGAACCCGCCGGGATTTACTTGTTCTCTCTTGTACTGGTACTGTGCAGAATAACCCGCATCCATTATCCAGTACGGAAGGTAATTGAGTTCAACTTTCTTCAGCTCACTCTTTTCGAATAGATGCCGGTGAAAGATGCTGTCGTCGAGAAAGGTCTTCGATATCTGTTCAGCCTGATCCTTCATCTGGACCTTGATGTCCAGAATGAAGTGCTTTGACACTCTGCTCCATCCGAGCGATCCCAGGGAGATGGAAGTTCCACAGTAACTGCAAACCACCATCGCCTCTCCGGATGCCGGATTAAGAGGGGCCCCGCAGTTCGGACATTTCATTTCCTTCAAAATTTCCTCTTGATTGTCTGGCTTGCCCTTTCCGCCCTCTGAGGGAGTAGAAGAATCTAACTTCTGTGGTGTTCCGCACTTTGGACAAAATTCAGAATCGTCAGGTATCTGGGCTCCGCACTTCCTGCAGTACATTCTAATTCACCTTTTCTCCGCAGTTGGGACAGAACTTGGAACCACTAGGAATTTCAGTACCGCATTTAGGGCACTTCGTAACGATCGGTTTACCACACTCAGGGCAGAACTTTGAAGTCTTGGGGATGTCCTTTCCGCAGTTCGGGCACTTCATTAGTCCTTCGGAGGAGAAGTCAAATCCACAAGACGGACAGAACTTTGCATTCTCGTCCACCTCAGCCTGACACTTTGGACATTTTTTCACCCGCTTTTCTGCAGGTGGAGGTTGCTGATTCATTCCTTGAGTAATGTTCGAAGCCATGGGATATGCCATCCCTGCACCCGCTCCTAGCCCCATACCCAGTCCTACTCCCGCTCCTGCAGTTCCCCCCGGGTTCTTTGCAGCATCTACCATTGCCTGACCGGCTTGGTACTGGAGATAGTTTGCGCCGACTGCCTTCATGCTGGACCGGGTGTCAATTGCTTTCTGCACTGCATCGGGGAGAGAGATATTCAGCCCCGAAATCTTGTTGAGCTCGACTCCATACTGATCGAAAGCGGTCTTGGCTGTGGCAAGAACGGCCTCTTCGATGTTCATGAGGTTTGATGGAAGATCCAGAACAGAAGTCCCCTGATCCTTCATCTTTCCTAGTACATTGTAAATCAACATTACTACCTGGTCTCTTATTCTGTCTTCAACTTCTGCACTTGTCTCAATGTTGAATGTACCCACGAATTGATTTATGAAAATTGAAGGGTCGGATATTCTATACCTCATGTCACCAAACAGTCTTAACATGACAATGTCGAAGTCCTTGTCTCTGAAAGCATATGGTTCTTTTGAACCAAACTTTCCGTCGAATATTCTTCTCTGAAGATAGTAAACGTAAGCCTGCTGCTGTATTCCTGTCAGGGCTTTTACCAGTCCACCAACAATGGGAGCATTGAGATCTGTGAGTGCGTACCTTCCGGGTTTATCTATGTACCAGATAGCCTTACCATCCCTGAAGAAGACGGCAGTCTCGTCTTCTCTGACTACCGCATTATCGTTCAGCCTTATCAGCCTTGGGACTTTCCACATTATGTTGCCCTGCTTGAACTGATCCTCCCATTCGAACGTGGTAGAGCCAAAGACGCTTCCTCCCTGAGATGGAATTCCAGATCCTTTTTTGCCGAAAGGCATCTAGACCCCTCCGTACAGTAATGTCTCTCTGCTGTTGTTAAGGTCGGTTATGGCAGAAATTGTCGCATTTACCTCCTGAATCCTAGATTGATTTAAATTTCCTGATGAACAGTCCTTTACAAATTCATTGATTGTCTTTTGCAGATTCTGGATTTGCTCGAATATCTTCATGTCTAGATCATAAAGTGCAGAAATTTTCTTCGCATTTACTCTTATAGGCGCAGAAATACCGGAATATCCAGCGCCGTGGTGCTTTACGTCTTCCGCGGCTGTCTGTATCTTGGATCTCAGTGCGCCAATGGATTCCAGTCCGTTGAACTTGCCAACACTGACGAGCGAACTTTCGCCGGTTTTAAGGTTAGCTAAAACATCGAGCATTTTCTTGTACAGTTCGTCCTTCAAAATGACATCAGCATCGCGAAGATCCTCATTTACCCTGTAACCATGGTAACCCGGGAACACTAATTGGATCTTCTTAATTATTCCTCTATCCTCGACGACCTGGTCCCTTAAGTCCGTCATGGGATTGTGATAGGAAACGTAATTTAAAAGCTTTCTACCTTGTCTTTTACAGCCGTTAGAGATACCTGTATTCTCAAAAAATTCTGCCATTCAGGAGTACCTATTCTATAAATATTAAATTAGTCTAAAATCGTGCCCAGTATGGCATCCTGACAACATTTAACATCTCGTTCGCCATATGGTAATATGAGAAATGAGGGGGAAACTGGTGGTAAGAATTTTTCCGAACTTGCCATCAAGTACTCCAAAGATTACCTAGGGAAAATTCAGACGATGCTTAAAGTTCCAGTTAGGAGTCTCAATGACTTCTCGGTGTGGTATACCCCCGGCGTTGCGGCCGTATCGCTGGAAATAGCCAAGAACAAGGATCTAGCTTATGATATGACCTGGAAATGGAACACCGTTGCCATAGTAACTGACGGAACAAGAGTCCTTGGTCTTGGCAATGTTGGCCCGGAAGCTTCCCTTCCCGTGATGGAAGGTAAGGGGCTTATATTCAAGTATCTGGGAGGGGTTGATGCCATTCCTATTCCAATAAACGTTCACGAGAAAGAACAGATGGTCAACATTGTAAAGGCAATTGAGCCTGCTTTTGGAGGAATAAACCTGGAAGACATAGAATCACCAAAGTGTTTCTATCTCCTAGAGACGCTCAGAAACGAGATGAACATACCGGTGTGGCACGATGATCAGCTAGGAACTGCCGGTGCCACACTAGCAGGTCTGCTTAATGCGCTCAAGATAACTGGAAGGAACGAGAGAGATACAAAAATAGTAGTGGTCGGATCGGGAGCAGCGAACATTGCAACGATAAAACTCTTCGAGGCAGCTGGATTTGACATCGGGAACATTGTCGCTGTAGACTCACACGGGGTCCTGCATCCGGAAAGGGACGATATGGATATCCTAATGAAAACCAATCCGTGGAAATATGATCTCGGCATAAGGACAAACAGAAAGAGGATAACCGGAGAAATTAAGGATGCAATGGAAGGGGCAGATGTGCTAATTGCCGCATCGAAGCCTGGACCGGGCGTAATAAAAGGTGATTGGATAAAGAAGATGGAAAAGAGGGCAATCGTCTTTGCTCTTGCCAACCCCGTACCGGAGATATGGCCAAATGAAGCAAAGGAAAACGGGGCTGAAATAGTTGGAACCGGAAGATCAGACTTCCCGAACCAGGTCAATAACAGCTTGGTATTCCCAGGTGTTTTCAGAGGAGCACTTGATGCAAGGGTGAAGAAGATCAACGAACCTATGATCGTTAGAGCATCGAAGGAACTCGCACTGTTTGCAGAAGAGAAAGGTATCAGTGACCAGTACATCATCCCGACAATGCAAGAGTGGGAAGTATTCCCTAGAATCGCAGCAGCAATCGCAGACGAGGGAGTGAAGGAGAACCAGGCAAGAGTGAAGATGAGTAAGGAGGAATACTATGACCGTGCCAAGAAAATCATCTCTGGAAACAGGGACATGATAGAAAAAATGATGGACCAGGGACTTATAAAGAAGGTGAAATGAAAATGGAAGAAATTAAAATACGAGATTTGAAAAAGGAAGACATCAGAGAGGCAGCAAACCTTGTGATGAGGCTGAAGAAATTCAACTCTGAACACGACCCTCTGTTCAGTGTGTCCCCAGACTTAGAAAAGAACGTTCTAGAGTATCTCGAAAGTGCAATAAAACTCGAGACTAGGGATGTCCTGGTGGCTGACTTCAATGGAAAAATAGTGGGGACGATCATGGGGGAAATACTTGACCGGCCTTTCTATCAACCGGAAAAGGAACTCAGGATAACCGAGATATACCTCCTGCCAGAATTCCGGAAGGGAGGACTCGGAAAGAAGTTGCTGGATGCCCTTGTAGCGAAAGAGGGCAAGAAGGGATGTAATATCATAACGGTTGAGTTCCCTTCAGAAAACCTTCTCGCTCACAAATTCTACACCGGGCTGGGAATGAGGTCCATTATGTCGATATACGGCAAGAAACTCTGATTAGAGCAGGGTGTCCTCAGCCATAGACCAGAAGAAATGTAGTCTTCCTTACATCTACCCTATCCAGCAGATTCTGTTACAATGACCTAATCCAGAGGATCATTTTGCGTTAGCACTTTATTCGCTAGATTCTAAAGGACAGTACAACCTTGGACAGAAAGAGTGATATGACTAGTATTACAAAAACTACCGTAGCTATTGTTATGAATGGTCTGTCCCTCTCCTTTACGTATATCAGGATCTGCAAGAATATTCTCCCGATCGGGGAGAGTATGAGGAGGAGAATCCCTAACTGAATCAGTGCGAATGACTTCAGGGTCACGACTCCGCTAGTTATAGAGCTCAAATAGTGTGGAAAGACCGTCGTGGTAGGGCCACCTGACTTCAGAAGGATATCCAAGGGGACCCTTATGTACCCAGTGGAGGAAGTGACAAGATATGCAATCAGCCCGATTACAATCACGCCAAGGGAAACCAACACACTCCAGATAAGGTAGACTGATAGCATTTTTGATGAAATGTTTTCCTCTTCTTCCTTCTCCCTCTCTATTTCTGGACTCTTTATGTCGGGATTCATAGGCTTATTCCCACCCCGTTCAATAACATTTCAACGGCTACCACTACTATGATTACCGCAAAAATTATTCTGATGGTCGAACCCTTCGTTCTCACTAAAAGTCTTGCTCCGGTGACGGCCCCTATCAAAACGCCTATTGCAACCGGTGCGGCTATGAATGGGTTCACATCACCGTTGAAGAAATAGATACCTGCGCTAGCGGCAGCGGTCATCCCGATCATGAAGTTGGATGTGGTAGTTGATACCTTTATGGGCAGTTTCATGAATGTATCCATAGCTATAACCTTGAAGACCCCTGACCCAATTCCCAGCAAACCTGATAGGACTCCAGCAACCAGCATCATTGCGGATCCACTCTTCACTCCAGCAACGTTGTAATCCATTTCCTTTTTCAGCTCGTAGTTTGGATAATGCGAATTCAATGACAGTTTCTCAGCTATCGGATCGTTTTTGACAGTCGGAGATTGATTTACTTCTCCTATTTTTTTAATGAGAGGAAAAACTGAAATCAGGAGAACGACACCAAAAACAATGTAGATGATCTGTTTCGGAGCTATGTGTTCAAGGAATGCGCCAGCAATAGCACCCGTAGTGGTAAAGAGAACGAGGAAAGTTCCAACCCTAATATTTGAGATCTTGTCTTTGACGTATGCGGAAGCTGCTCCGCTGGAAGTTGCAATGACTGATATTATCGATGCACCGATTGCAAGAGAAACTGGAACGTGAAAATACAACGTCAAGAACGGGACGATCAGGACACCTCCTCCGAGTCCTGCCATCGATCCGATGATTCCGGCAAAAATAGCAGCAATTAAAATCAATAGAATATAGTAAATTGTTAGATCCATTACTGGTTTATTTAGACAAACGAGATTAACTTTGCTTAATTTTAATTGAACTTTATGCTGTCCACATACTTCGCTTTTTCAAGGACCTTGAACTTCGACACTCCCTTCGGTATCTCTAGGTTCTTCACATTTACCATGGATTCAACAAATTTTTCAAAATCCGAGTCCGTCATATCTCTGAATACCAGATTCTCTATGTTCCTGAATGAAACCTTCTTGCCATTCTTAACTAGTTCTGATCCCGTTATTTCAATGGATTTAAGATCCTGCACGTTTGCTGATTTTGTATCCCTCACGGCCTGAATAAATTCTTCTCCAACTTTCTTGGTTTCACCGGCTGCAGCTAGCAAAACTTTGAATGCATCGTTCGTTATCTCCCCTACTGTTCTTCCTGTCTCTGTTGCCAGCCCCTTCACTCTCTCATAAAGCTTCTTTTGTACCCCTTTTATAGAAATGTTTTCCGTGTCCGTGCTTCCATTCTTCGCTTTGTCATCTGCCATGACTGTTAATAGTTATCTAGAATATAAGATTTCTGGTTTTCCAGAAATCATGATTTCAGAAACTCGTTCAGAATGCGAGCAATTCGTTCAGGCTGCTGAACGTGAGGAACATGGCCTGCTTGTTCTATCTCCTCAATTCTGCTTTCGGGGATAAGATCTCTTAGTCTCCTGCCATTTTCCGGCGCTATTACCCTATCTTCTTTTCCCCAGATTATCAGTGTTTTTACTCTCAGTTTTCTTAGTTCCTCTTCCTTGAGCTTCCAACTAGGATCTGCGTTATTCTTTACAATGTTACCAATAACTGCCTCTGTGTTTAGCGAGTTACTTCGCACTACCATTTTAGTGAACCGTTCCCTCTCCTCATCACCAAGTTCTCCAAAAGTTCTATTGACTCCTGCGCTGTCCTCAAGAACGAGATAGGCAGGTTCTTTCTTGTCTATAGAAAATCGGGCTGCCACCCAACCTCCATACGAGTTTCCCATCAGTGATACTCTCTCAAGGCCATGATATTCTATAAACTCTGCAATGATGTCTTCCTGGATTGAGATTGTGTATTCCATATCTGGCTTCTCAGACCTCCCATGCCCCAGCATGTCCAAGAAATATAACCCGAAATCGTCGCTCATGTACTGATTCAACTTTATCCAGGAGTTACCTGTGCCCCCCAGACCGTGGAGGAACAGTACTGGAACGCCACCTTCCCTGACAAGATAAGATATGGTTCCATACGAAGACTTGAAACTTCTTCTTAGCACGAGAGGACAGGTTTTTTGCCGATAAATCATTAACTCTTCATCTCCACTACTTTTATTAGGCCATAGGAATATACACTACCATGGAAAAGGTATCATCGAGGAGGAGTTTGAACGTTGCAGGCGCTCTCCTATTTTTATCTGCAGTTCAGTTTGTCATAGTGATGTTCGTTGCGGAAGCTCTGTACAGACCAACTTATAGCATAGCAACCAATTACATTAGTGACCTTGGCGTCAAATCAACCGGCTTTTTGTTTGATACATCCATCTCTCTTCTGGGACTTGCGGTAATTGCTTCTGCCTACTTCATTTATAGAGGGTTCGACGTCAAGGTATTTCCGGTACTCATAGGACTGACTGGTTTGGGTGCTCTCCTCGTTGGTGTTTTCAATGAAAATTTTGGTTCTATCCACGGGTATGTTTCTGATTTCACTTTCATCCTTGGACCACTCGCGGCTGTATATGCATACAGGTACGAAACTTCCCCGTTCAAGTTCATTTCTGTGATCCTAGGTGTGCTCTCCTACTTTGCAATATTAGAGTTCATGATGGGAGGCAGTCCTGCCATTGGTGTAGGAGGATGGGAAAGAATGATAGTTTATCCATTCCTGCTGTGGGGAATCGGTTATGGAGCCTTCTTGATGGGACTTTCCAACAAGTAGCCTATTCATCCCTGTCATCTTCGGAGAGACTGAGGAATTTCACATTCGGTAGACTCGTACCTATGATCCCCTGGAGGTCTCCGAACATGCCTGAAAAATTGCTCATGGCTTTTTCTATTTCCTTCGATCTCTTCGCCCACTGTCTTTCCATAGACCTTCTCTCGGAGTCAATGTCGCTTTTCATCCTGACTATCCCATCAGCAATCGCCTCTACTCTCTGTCTGAACTGAGTGCTCGTAAGATATCTGTAAAGGATGTCTCTGGTTTCATTACCGCTTTCGCCCAGTCTCTTCTGGCGAGCCATCTCAATGAGGTTCGTCCTAGCGACTATACCTAGCGGTATAGCATTCTCAAAGTTCGTGACCAGGATACCGTTCTTAATGCCGAATGTGGATATGTCCTTGGGCAACGATTTTGTTACTATTATGCCCATCTCTGCTCTGTGATTCACCAAATCTTCTTTCAGTTTCACTATCCAGTCATCATTCCATTCCTTCGTCCTTTTTGCCTCCCATGCGATCCTACCAGATTCCATCCCGCCAGGCGTTCTGATAGTCTGAATAAGATCTGGCCCCTTTGTGCCCTGCGGTATGGGAGATACGAGGTCCAAGGAGAACGCACTTCTCACCCTTTCCTCAAGCTCTTCCTCCAAAGCTTCTCCCTGAATCTGCTGGGAGCCCTGTTCAAGCTTCTGATTTAACTCCTGGACCTTTCTAACAAGGCCTTCTATTTTCTCCTGGTTTTCTCTCCTTTCCAAGTTGTACTGTTCGTCGAAATCCTTCTTCAACCTTTCCTGGATTTTCTTCTTCTCTTCTTCCATTTGCCTCTCGGAAGCAAGTTTCTGTTCTCTCATCGCTTCTTCTAGATCGATCCTTTTCTTCCTCTCTTCGCTTTCCATTTTCCTTGCCTCCTGAAGGTGCTTTTCCTTGATTGAAATCCGATCTTCCATTTCTTCGTATCTACTCTTGAACTCCTCATTGATGTTTTCTTTCATCTTCTCTCGCTCTGCTTCGATTCTCTTCTCCAATTCTGCTCTGAGCTTTTTTTCATACAGCTCGTTCACCTTTAACTCAATAGATTCCTTTAGTGCTGTCGTAACTGGGATTTCTGCACCACACCTAGGGCAGATAACCGTATCTTCGGCCATGAACTATCTATTTTCCCTGACTATTAATTCTTTATTGGAGTTGCATCTTCCATTGGATTCTGAGGGGATATGTCACTTCAAATTGTAGGGAAGAAGTAAGAAAAATTATTATAAATCAATTTTCATCCCCCAAGCGAGGAGGTGCGCTCGTGTACATCAAGAGAAGACCGGACGAAGGCGACGAAGACGACGAGGATGATGAAGATTTCTGAACCCGTAGTTAGAAGGGGCTCCATTGACGACATCGATGAAATAACGGGCGTAGAGAACAGGGCGTTTGGAAAACACGCCTATGACTATCCTGCATTGAGGTATATGCTTGGAATAGCTAATTCTATTACCGCGGTCTGTACCATCGATGGCAGGATTGTAGCTTATGCGACCGTATTCTTTAGGAAGAATTCCAGAATCTCACATCTTGAAAGCATCGCTGTCGATCCAAACTATCAGGGTTTGGGAATTGGAAAGATCCTAATGAGGGAGGTAGAGAAGATTTCAATTGAAATGAATTGTACGAAAATAGTGCTAGAGACATTCGAAAAGAATGTTTCAGCACTGAAGCTTTACACGAGCAGCGGATACTCTATCAAGGAAGTTGTCCCAGACTACTACCACATCCCCTATGACGGATCAAAAAACGCAATACGTTTTGAAAAGAATATCCAAGTGAAATGATTATCTATTCAAGGTGAATTTCGTAAAGAATGGTAAGAGTTCTTGCGACAGGAGTTTTTGACATACTTCATCCGGGGCATGTCCACTTCCTGACGGAGGCAAAGAAGCTAGGAGATGAGCTAGTCGTGGTGGTTGCGAGAGACTCTGTCGCAAAGAGGATGAAAAGGTTGCCCTTCATACCAGAAAACATACGAGTAGCGATGGTTGCTTCCCTCAAACCGGTAGATAGGGCAATTCTGGGTGTCGAGGGAAACATATATGACATATTAGCCGAGGTAAAACCGGACATAGTTGCACTCGGTTATGACCAGGAATTTGACCCCAACGAGATAGTAATGGAGGGTAAGAAGAGGGGAATTGATCTCAAGGTTGTCAAAATATCGCAGTATTCAGAGAGTGAATTCAACGGAACCCGGAAGATAATCAAGATGCTAAAGACAAAATCATAGCTCAGGCCACTCTCTTATTGATGACAGCCTTTCTTGGATGCTCGTGATTGATCTAAGGACATTTCTTGCATTGTCAAATGACTTGAGTGCTACAGCGCAATCCCTCTCATCAAAGCTAGTGAAGTTTGAGAACGCTCTCTGAACGTCGTCTACTATGGTTATATCTCCAAACCTTGAAGTTCTGGAAAGCGGATTGAGATCTATCGTGATAACGAATTTTCCCATCTGCTTGAGTGCTTCTGCCCTGTCTCCGTCCTCAAGAGGTATTAAAACGGTGTCCGCAGAGAATATCCCTTCTCTCTCGCATCTTCCCCTCTCGCTTTCTAGCCCCGGTATTCTTGCGTTCTGGTTAAGGCCCAAAATATCCAACCCCAGGTTCTTGAAGTGTTCGACGATTTTTTCTATCCTCTCCCTAGACCAGTAGAAAATATTGGCCTCCGCAATCAGATCATACTTCTTGACAAATTTCACTATTTCCGGTCCGGCAAGAGCAGCAACATTGCCGTTTACAGATATAACGGGTCTTTTGGATTGGAGCAATTTACCCACCGCAGCCTTCTCAGCGTCTATGGCAAAATCCCGACTCTTCTCTCCTATCAGGTAGTCGAACGCCTCTCCCCTTCCCTGGGATATCAGTCCCGAAACTGTAACTATCCCCTTCTTGTAAAAATCTAGGAGGACTTCCCTTTTTTTCAGACTCTCGTATCTTGGATGATTCTTAGGTATTTCCAAGCTGTTCGCCCAGTCCCTTGTCAAGATATTCGAGAAACTCTTCTTCCTTGTCGAAAGGAATTTCACCACCTGCGGCTATGTTGTGTCCACCACCGCGTCCTCCAACCTTCACAGCAGCTTCTCCTATAGCACTTGATAGGTCAAGACCATTTGAGACGAGTTTTCTCGTTGCCCTACCTGAAATTTTGGTACCTTTGTTCCTGTAGAGTGCAATCACCGGTTTTTCCTTATTTACCAAGTAAAGCATCATCACACTGGCAGTAACTCCCGCCAGGAATGGGTTCTCTACGTATGTCAGATGGAACGACTTCATCTCTTTCCTGGAGTGGTTCGACCTCTTTACCTGTTCAAGTGCCTCTTTCCTGAGTCTTGTGGACAGATTGTACATTTCGTCCATAGCCTCGTCGTTTCCCATGAACCACGAGGTAGGAAGGCCCATCTTCCCGTTTCTTCCGGCAGCATCGAAATAATCGCTCAGCTGATTCCCTGTAAGTCCGATACTCTTGAAATTGAATATATCTGAGACCAAGGTCTCATAGCCTTCTCTTGCAGCGTTCTGCCTGATTAGGTAAATGGTCAGCAGATCTACTATCTTCTCCTTCTCGTCCGTCCTTAGACTGGACACTGCTGCATCCGGATCTATTCCCTCTTTCTCAAGAAAATATCTCGATGCCTCCAGATTTCCACTCAACCCATCAAAGTACGGTTCTATAGAGAGATAGATTGCTTCTGATATAGATTTACCGGACAGATTCAAGTCCTTGGAGAACTGATACTTGCCTTTCATTTCTTCTACGATTTTACCATTCATTCCGTTGAAGCCGCCTATATCTTGCTTGTCTCCTATTACGCCTGCTAGAAATGCTGGGAAAAGATCATAGTTTGATTCGTCAACTGCCAATGATAAGAGAAATGCAACAGTGCTCGAGCATGCTTCTTTTGTGCCGTCGTAACCGTATTCCCTAGGGTTCAGATTTATTGCTCTACTATTGTGTTTGCTGGAAATCATATGGTGATCTACTATTACTACTGAACGTGATTCTAATTTATCTTTCAGGTCGGTCCCAAGATCGCTCAATATTATTGGATGGTCTTCAGTATTATCTATCGCATCAAAGTCCATTGACCTGAGGAACGACAGGTGAAAGCCCTTGCTCAGTCTTCTGAGTGTCTCTGCCAAGATCAGAGCAGAAGAAACTCCGTCTGCGTCATAGTGACTGAATATCCTGAAAAAACTTTCCTTCTCCAGTAGCTCCCTTGCTTCCTCAAACTTAGATGAATAGGCCTCGTTGAGCGAGATCATTTGATGATTGATTCTGCAGTGGCCCTAGAGTAACTCCATCCTTCAGGAAGTTTACTCTTTCTCTTGTAGTAGTCGCTAAGCCTCTTGATTTTGGCCTCAACAAGTTCCAGCCCTCTCCTATTTTTCAGGTCCTTGGGATTGACACCGAGATGCTTGTTCAGGCTTACTGCTTTTGATATCAATGCTGCGAGATCCTCAGGCATCTGATCCTTTACTCCATTTGTTTCAAGGATCTTTGAAATCCTGTTTCCTCTGATTTCCTTCACTTTTGGGATGCCATACTGGTCTCTCAGTACCATTCCCAGTTTCGATTTAGTGAGACCTTCCTTCTTCAATTTGACAATGAGCTTGTCCAGTTCCTCGTTGCCCATAGTAACCCAGTTGGGCTTTCCTTCTCTAACCGGACGTTTTGATCCTGCTCTTCCTCTTTTTCTAGTATGCATCCTCGCCATTATTGCACCTTTCCCGTCCATTTAATTTTAATACTTAAGTTTTAATAGGACTCGGTGTATGATGTTCTCGTGATAGGCGCTGGACCTGCAGGATCCAACGTTTCCTATCAACTCTCCAGAAAGGGATTCAGGGTTAAAATGGTGGACCTAAAGGAAAGAGTTGGAATCCCAAATCACTGTTCTGGACTTGTGGACAAGAGGGTGGTCGACGTAGTAGGAGAGGATTTGGTTATTGATAGACCATCAGTTGCTGAGATCTCCACTCCAATAGGATCTTTTTCCTTGAACTCGAGGCGAATGCGGGTCATTGATAGAGTGGCTTTAGACCAGAAACTGGCTGCAATGGCTCAGTCTGAAGGTACGGATTTGTCTCTTATGACTATGTTGACTGACGTTCATGAACAAGGTAATCTCATTCATGCAACTGTCAAATCCAAAAGGGGTTTTGAAACAATCGAGACTAAATTCATTGTCGGAGCAGATGGACCTGCGAGTTCAGTCAGGAGAAAGATCAGCATAAGATCTCCAAAACTGCTTAGGTCTCTTCAGTTTGACCTATCTAGGAGATCGGAGAGGGTAGTGATAAACCTTGATCGAAAAAGGACTCCAGACTTCTTCTCCTGGGAAATACCAAGTGGGAAAGAAGTTGAGGTTGGAGCATCAGGGATTAACAGTGAAGAAGTGGTCAAGAGTATGGTCGGAAATTATCCTGTAGTGCGTAGAAGAGGAGGCCTCATTCCAATTGGACCTACACAACTAGGAAAAGGAAACGCATTTCTGATTGGTGATGCTGCTGGTCTAAGCAAGTCCACTACTGGTGGCGGTCTCTTCGCCGCCATCAAGTCAGGAGACGCCCTTTCAACCGCAATTGAGAAGGGAGGCAATGTCCTGCAGGAATATCAAAGGAACTGGTACAACTCCTTTGGGACTGAAGTCAGAAGAGACTACAAGATCCGCAAGCTCCTCGACAGATACGAAAAGTACTATCACCTGTGGGTTCCCCTTGTAAGTTCAAACATTTCAGGAATCAACAAGATTGGAGATGTGGATTACCCTTCCAAAACATTGCTGTACATGCTTTACTCACTTCCACTACATTTCCCACTTGCTTTGATGGAGTTTGTGTCAAAGTCGATCTCCTCTTAGATTCCATCAATTGATCTCTTATAACCGATTCAATCCTTTATTGTTTGGAAGACGAGATGGGAGAAAGTCGTTTCCACCCCTGGGTACCCTCTTATCTTGTTTACAACTTTCTCTCCGAGTTCCCTCAGACTCTTTGCCCTCACCTTTGCAATTATATCAAATTCGCCAGCTATAATGTGGACCTCCTCGACTCCTTCTAGCTTCGAAATTATCTGTGCCAGTTCTTCTTGCGTAGTTTTGCCTGTTTTCTTGAAAGATATGAAAACGAATGCAAGAACGTCAAGTCCAATCGATTCATAATCCAGTTTAACTGTGAATTTCCTGATTATTCCTGTTTTTACTAGTTTTTCTATTCGCTGAGCGACCGTTACCCTGTTCAGTTCAAGGCTATCTGCGATATCGGTGATTCTATCTCTTCCATTCTCTCTTAGATATTCAACAATTTGATTGTCAATTTTGTCAAAATCTTTCATAATGTTAATGTCGAATAGGATATTTAATGATTGTTATGCAAATTGTTCAAAATAATATGACATAAGGTAATACCAGATGGATAAATGATGAGCACATGATTCAATCGAGTCCGATTACGGATTTCTTTGGAAGAGACAGAGAGAGAATTCTGACTGGGACGAAGGTGAACACTCTGATAAGAGGAAGCATGAAGCGTTTTTTGGACAGAAGAGGATTTCTTGAAATCAATCCAGTGATCATTTCACCAATTTCAGATCCCCTCAACCATCCGGTGGATGATCCCACTCTAAGTTATTACGGCTATAGGTATAGGTTAACGAAATCTATGATCTTCCACAAACAACTCGCATTGGTTCACTTCGATAGGATCTATTCATTCTCCCCAAATATTAGAATCGAGCCCTTGGAGAGAAAGAATACGGGAAGACACCTTGCAGAGTTCACACAGTTGGACCTGGAGGTGAAAGGAGAAGGTAGAGACTTCGTTATGGGACTAGCAGAAGGAATGATAGACGATGCCGTAGAGAAGGTCAGGAAATCAATTGACAGAGACAAACTAAATCCTAACCTGAGGAAATACCGAAGACCGTTCAGGAGAATAAAGTACCGAGATGCTTTAAGAGAATATGGCACGGATTTCGAAATGGTCATGAGTTCAGAAGCAAAGGATCCTTTTTGGATTATAGATATACCTCTAGAAGAGAGAGAATTCTACGACAGGGAAAAGGATGAGGAGGCAGGGATATTGATGGATATGGACCTGATTTATCCTAACGGTTACGGGGAAGCAATTAGCGGAGGAGAAAGAGAATATCAGTACGAAAGAATCTTGAATAGGATCCATAAGAAGGGGCAGAGGGAACAGGATTATGCTCTTCTTCTAGAGGCATCAAGGAATGGGATTCCCGCTTCTGCAGGATTTGGGATAGGCATAGAGAGATTTGTCAGATTCCTTACAGGATCTGAAGACATTTCGAATGTTGTACTTTTTCCAAAGAAGATAGGAGAGTACGTGCTGTGACAGTTGATTTGACACGACCGTGGTTTTGGCAATCCTGCATCTAAAATATCTCGTGACAGTAGTTAATTTTGGGGCATCATTTAGTCTTTGATGCGAGCCAAAATTTATTACGCTAAATTTGCATTAATCACCGTGAGTAGAGACCCGGGGCTGGCACTACTGACAAGATCAGAAAAGAAGAGCAAAAGGGTAAAGATCGTGACTGCCATAGTTTCAGGTGCGGTAGTCATTATCCTTATGTTTGCCGTCGCACACTACTACGAAAGAGGACCCCAAAGCACAAAGGTTACTGTCAGTCTAAGCGATCTTACGGAAACACTCATTCAGAACAACTCTACCGTATACGTCAATCCTAACAGTTATGCAGTCTACAAGGAAAGTTTGTATTACGATTCAGCTCTCTCTGGAGCCTTTACTTCTACGAATCCGATTACCTTTTATGTCTTCAACGAGAGCGAGCTGCTATCTCAAAATTCTGGTGAGATACCCAGTTACATTTATACAACAGGAGCAACCACCGGAGCTTCGGTTCACGTCTATCTCACTTCAGGGGTCTATTACTTGGAGTTCTTTAACTCCAACGCTTCCAAGTTGGCAAAGGTGCTTGTTTCAATTCCCTTTACGATCACCTTCTCGACCTAATTGAGTCTCTGGGGAACATTAAAGCTACTATACCGCAGAGAACTGCGATACCTAATTGGATTGGATCACTGGTTAACTCACAAAAACAACTGGAATCGTGCTGAAAGTGATGACAACTGAAACAACAAACGAACTATGAACCAGAGTTGTGGTTTCTCACGAATGGCTTGTTCAAATACAGATGTTCTGAATATTTTTACTCATCTTAAATTCAAACCCGTTTCATCTGAATCAAGAATTTCCCGACTACAACGGCGATTAGAGAGAAGTGGATTTTTCCTTATCCGCTCTCTTTTTGGCAAGAAAATATAATAAGGTCATTTCAATCTTCGGAATGGAGTGGAAGACGTTTGAAGCTTTATATCTACATCATCCGGAGGCTGCTCTTACTCATTCCAGTTATAATAGGGGTTACGCTGATAACATTCTATCTCTCTCACATAAACATAAATCTTCTCATTACCGAATATGAAGGGAAAATACACACTTACGCTCAGTACCTTAAAATTAAACAGGAGTTGCATCTAGACGGACCTATATACGTGCAATACCTTTACTATCTTGGCGCTCTGTTTACCGGGAACTGGGGTTTTGTATCTCCGGGCGATATTGACCCGGGCACACCCGTGGTCGTAGAATTTATGAAGAGATTTCCGCCAACCGCAGAGCTAGCCCTCATAGCAACTCTCATAATTCTTGCCCTCGGAATCCCACTCGGCGTTTTGAGTGCGGTAAGGAAGGATAGGATACCGGATCACCTGACAAGACTAGGCGCAATGGCCGCTGTATCGATGCCAACTTTCTGGTTAGGGCTCTTGGTACTTATCATGCTAGCTCCTACGAGCCCGATACCGCACTGGCTAACCCTCTACGGTAACGGCCAGCTCAACTGGTCCGTGTATGGTGTCACTTCTGCCGGCACTCCAGCGCCATTCTACGTTACCGGTGGCCTTTCACGTCCCACCGGCTTTCTTCTCATTGATACGTTATACTATGGAGACTTTGCAGCTTTCTTTAATGCACTATGGTATGTCTTCTGGCCATCCCTCGTAGTTGCTCTCACAACCTTTGGAGTTATCATCAGGTTCATGAGATCGAGCATGCTTGAAAACCTCGGGCAAGACTACATAAGAACGGCCAGATCTAAGGGAGTGCCCGAACAGTTTGTCATTAAGAAGCACGCTAGGCGAAATGCACTGGGTGCAACTACCACAGTACTTGGCCTGACTTTCGCTGCTCTTCTGGCAGGTGTCGTCGTTACTGAAACCGTGTTCAACTGGCCAGGTATGGGAAGGTGGTTGTTCGAAGCCGCATACAACAATGACATGGTATCTGTTATGGCAACGACCTTTGTTTTCACGCTCGTTATAGTGGCAGCAAATCTCGTGGTAGATATCCTATATTCCTATCTCGATCCAAGGGTGAGACTAGAATGACCACTCAAAGTGTTGGGTCTCCTTTCTCGAGGGCCCTCAAAAAGCGATTGGAGTCCACCAGGAGAAGCTTCTACTTCCTTACCAGAAGCCCTCTGGCAACAATAGGGCTAGCAGTTGTCATCATTTACGTCTTAATAGCTATAGTCGGACCGGAAATCGTGGGTGGCAATCCACTGATAATGAAACAGTACTACCTCTTTCAGGGTAAATCTATAATCTTCAATCCACTCCCTCCTTTCAAGTACAGTCAATTTCCGTTGGGTACCACTTTTGGCGGGTACAGCATTTATGAAGGAGTCATCAAGGGCGCAAGAAACGATTTGGAACTCGCTTCGGCTGTTGTGCTTAGCGGAGCTTTGATAGGCGTTGTATTGGGAAGCATTGCGGGTTTCAAAGGGGGTGCAATAGGAGAGGTCATAATGAGGATCACCGATATCTTCCTCTCGCTGCCCACTATAGTTATAGCTCTTGCGTTCCTGACGGTATTCGGAAGATATGAGAACGTGATGATAGGAGCCCTCATAATCATATGGTGGCCAACTTACACAAGGGTAGTCCGCGGGCAAGTCCTGACGGTCAGGGAGCAGAAGTACGTAGAGGCATCGGTTGCCGCAGGCTCCTCCTCGCTCAGAACTGTTATTAAACATATCATTCCCAACTCCATCTATCCAATCTTCGTACAGATGTCATTAGATTACGGAAACGTTATTCTTACACTTGCTGCTCTCTTCTTCCTAGGGTTCACATTTGCAGGACCGGGTTTTGCGGAGTGGGGTAACATAATATCGGCCGCATCCAATTCTACCTTTGGTGGATCTGCCCTGTACAACTATCCATGGACAATTACTATTCCGGGACTGGTGATATTAATATTCGTTCTGTCCCTCAACTTGTTTGGTGACGGACTAAGGGATGTACTTGACCCTAGGATGAGAAGGTGAGTTACTTGGAAGAAGCACTAGTTGTGAAGGATTTAAAGACACAGTTCTTTATCTACGACGGCGTGGTAAAGGCGCTCGAAGACGTTACGTTCACCCTGAACAAGGGAGAGGTACTAGGAATAGTTGGCGAAACGGGATGCGGGAAGTCTGTCACTGCGTTCAGTATTATGAGACTAATACCTGATCCTCCCGGAAGAGTTATTTCGGGCCAGATAAGGATGGGCAACTATGATCTGATGAGGGGAATAGATCAGGAAGCGGAGATTATCCTCAAGAAGAGACCTAAAATAAAGCACCACAACAAGGTAATCAGGAAGAACGAACACCTCTATAACAAGATAAGGGGAAGATACATTTCTATGATATTTCAGGAGCCAATGGCCGCTCTGAACCCAGTTTACACCGTTGAGAACCAAATAATCGAGTCAATCTATCTCCACGGAATGACGAAGATTCTCAAGGTTATCAAGTCTGCATCGGAACACATCTCTGACCTAAAATCATTCAGAGAGAGAGGGGAGATTACAGGCGAATTCAATGATTTTGTAGGAATTGAACTGTCCAAAATAAAGAGCCTTAACAAGGGAAAGGAGTCTCTGGAAAGGCATCTTGATATGCTGATTGATGAAGGCACTAAGTACGCAGAAAAGAAGGAAAAATACGATCAGATGCTGAATCATTCTATAGAAATAGATGGACTAGAGGAGAGACTTTTGAGCAATGTAGAGGACCAGGAAAGGGATAGCATTATATCGGTCCTGACGAAGGAAGCAAGGAAAAGCAAACTCAATGGACTTACGAAGAGACTCAAGAAAAAGAAGCCCGATCCAGTAATCAGCGAAGCTAGAAGGGAAGCACTCATGCTTCTCGAGTCTGTCAACATCCCGAACGCATACCAGATCCTGAAGAACTACCCTCACGAGCTATCTGGAGGAATGCTTCAGAGGGTCGTCATAGCCATTGCTCTTGCAAACGATCCTCAAATACTCATAGCGGACGAGCCAACAACAGCTCTGGATGTAACGATACAGGCTCAGATTCTAGAGTTGTTGAAAGACCTCAAGAAGAATAGAGGAACTTCAATTATTCTCATAACACACGACCTAGGAGTGATTGCTGAAATGGCAGACAGAGTTGCGGTGATGTACGCTGGGAACGTCGTAGAAACTGCTCCTGCAATGGAGCTCTACCACAACCCCAAGCATCCTTACACAATAGGTCTCCTTCAGTCAATACCAAGGGTCGATGATCCTTCCAAGAAGCTCAACATCATACGCGGTACAGTCCCAAATCTCATCAACCCGCCGACGGGATGCAGATTCAATCCCAGGTGCCAATTTGCTTTCGATAGGTGCTTTGTTGAAGTACCACCAACAATAGAGACATCTGAAGGCCACACGGTAGCGTGCCATCTTTTCACTGGAAAGGAGGTCAGGTAAATGGGAGAGGTCCTGCTAAAAGCAATCGGAATCAGAAAGTATTTTCCTATCAAGGGAGGGATATCTGGAAGAACTCTGGGCTATGTGCACGCAGTGGACGACGTAAACTTGACCATATACAAGGGAGAGACAGTTGGAGTGGTCGGAGAATCAGGATGCGGCAAGACCACCCTGGGAAGGGTAATTCTTGATCTCATCGAGCCCACAACGGGTGCTCTTTTTTACAAACCGAATGAAGCCGATGTGAATCAGCTTGAGGAACTATACAAGGAGCTGACAGCCGGGGGGGCAAGGGAGCTTAAAAAAGAGGAGAAGAAAATCCTGAATACTACCAAGGATAACATTTACAAAAACAGACGGAAGAAGAAGGATTTCAGGAGCAGGGTTCAGATAGTATTCCAGGACCCAGTCTCTTCTCTGGACCCGAGGATGCTTATAAAAGATGTTATAGCTGAACCGATCAGAATCAATGGAGTTCCGAAGGAGGATGGGACGAACGACGGAGCAGAACGAAGAGTCAAGCTCAGGGGCGAAGAGGCAAACAAGTATGTTCTCGACATCGTCACTGAGATGGGCCTGAATGAAGACCACCTGTACAGGTTCCCGCACGAATTCAGCGGTGGCCAAAGGCAGAGGATAGCCATTGCAAGGGCAATAGCGGTCAAGCCCGAATTCATAGTTCTGGACGAACCGACTTCTGCCCTTGATGTTTCCGTGCAGGCGCAGATACTGAGCCTGCTGAAGAACCTCCAGAAGAAGTACAACGTAACGTACATGTTCATCACACACAATTTAGCTGTCATTAGGGCGGTTAGCAACAGGGTATTAGTCATGTACCTAGGTAAGATTGTGGAAGAGGCCCAGACTGACGAACTCTTCGAGTTCCCAATTCACCCATACACCCAGGCACTTATAAGCGCTATACCGATTCCAGATCCTGCTTTCAAGAGACAGAGGCTTGTTCTCAGCGGAGATGTACCGTCACCTGCGAATCCTCCGTCCGGATGCAGGTTCCATACCAGATGCAGATTTGCAAAGGAGATTTGCAGCACTGAAGAACCGAAGCTCAAAGAGATAAGGGAAGGACACATAGTAGCCTGTCACTTCGCAGAAGACATACTCAAAACAGAGACTGCAAACCGCGGCATCAAAAAAACAAGGGAAATTGCAATATAGACGATTTCCCCTAAAGCAAAGGAGATTAGTTGCTGATTCCGAAGAGGGTGACTGGTTCCGAAAGAAAGGAACTGGTAGAGCAACCTGGCAAGAGCTGGAAGCGATGGGCGAGAGAAGACCTCGCAAGATACTGGTACGTCATACTGTGCCTCCTTGCTGACCTGTTTCTGAACCTCCAGTTCGTTGAAGGGTACTTCAGATACGGGGACAGAAACGACTTGATTCTCTCTATAGTGACTTTCGTTGCCCTTGTTCCCATTGTATACATAGAATACGCGATATACAAGAAACTCTTCAGGTTCGATGAAGCGATCTGACTTATTTCTTATGCATTCTTTAGGCACCATTAATTCTTCTTCACTTGAAAACACGTGAAATACACGTCCCGGGAGTGAGAAACGTTTAAGTACGATTTATGAGTACTGGGGTGATGTTTTATGACACAACCGACAAATTCGCAGCCTAGTCCTGCACCACCAAAAAAGGGCTCAGCTGTGAAATGGGTAGTGGTTGCAGTCATCGTGATAGTCATAATAGCGGGAATAGCTATCGCGCTGACATATCATCCACCCACAACCCCAACAAAACAGACGCTGGCTTTGGCGCCATCGGCTAGTGGAGTAGCAGCACTTGCAGGGTCGAGCATAACCTTCTTCCCTGGAACGCCGTCCGGATACAACTGGACGAAAGTAGTCTGGAATTTTGGTGATGGAACAACAGTGACAACAAACAATGCATCTGCGGTCACTCACGCATTCAAAAACCCAGGAAGCTACCTTGTGTCTGTATACGCAGTTGCTCCCAATGCGACTGCCTCAGGGAACTCTTCTTTGCAGCAAGTAACCATCCAACCACCTCTTACTCCGACTCCAGGAGCAATTTACGGACCGATCGAGTGGTCTTCTTCATCTGGAAACCAGACAATTCCAGCTGGAGGATATGTGAACATGACCTTCCAGGGGTTCTTTGACGCAGTTCCTCTAGTAGTTGGATCGCCGGTTCCGAGCGATGTGTCCTATACGATACATTCCTTCACTTGGAATGTCGACAATGGAGCAAGAATAATTACTAACAGCAATACGAATTCCAGTGCTTTCCCCGAAACTGTAAATCTTACATTCACACAGGGAATTCACACCATAGCGCTCACGACCACAAGCAACGACTCATCTGGTGCTACAGTTAACGGTACATACGTAATGACTATTTTCGCAGGCAACTACAGTGTCTCAAAGACGGTCTCCAAGGTCACCGTGGACAAGAGACAGGTCGTGAATGCTGAATTCCTGCCTGGAAATCCCAGAACGCTGGACCCGAGCCTGTCCTACGATACTCAGTCATACGAAGTCGTATATGAGATATACCAATTCCTACTTGGATACAACGGAACATCAACCAGCACATATCATCCCGAGGTAGCTAAGTACGTTCCTTCAGTGGCAAATGGGGGAATAGTAACATCTGGAGATTTCACGAACATAACTTTCTACATCAATACATCAATAAAGTTCTCCAACGGAGATAGCGTGAACGCCTACGACGTGTTTGAGAGCTTTGCGAGATCCATGCTCTTCGGTAACAACTCCGCAACTGCAGCCTGGATACTTGACCAAGGCCTGCTCCCGGGACTTAGCATATACGGTCCATTCGACACGAGCTACTTCTGGATACACCATGCTCTAACGTACGACAACGCCACACAGACAGTGACATTCCACCTCCTGCCTACAACGCCAATCATTGCAAACGTTAGTTACGTTGGAGGAACAGGAAACAACACCACAACCCTATTTTCAGATAATCTTGCGGGTTTCATGAACGTGACTGGAGTCTCCACAGTGAGAGTCTATAACTACGGAGTCACTGGAATATTCTTCCAGTTCCTGGCAGGACCGACGGTCTCAATGATACAGGATGCAAGTTACCTTGCAGCCCACGGAGCAGCACCTGGGAATAGCACAGCATCATTCCAGTACTTCTCCAACAGTGCCACAACCCCAAGCGCAGTTTCCAACTGGAACCAGTATATAAAGAATAATCCAATGGGAACCGGACCCTATCAACTCACACTTAACGAACCGGGAGAAATCGTCCTTACTCTGAATCCGTACTATGACCAGACCCAGAATGGAGTTGCTGCAAGCAACCTAATTCCAAAGATAATTCTGGAATACCTGAGCAACCAGCAAGAAGCGGTAAGCCAGCTAGAGTCTGGATATGCACAGTTTGCACTTGGAACGGCCACAGTCACAGAGATTCCATTGATGCAATCGTTGGTATCTTCTGGAACGCTTTCCTCACAGATAGCAACTCAGATGGATACTTTCTTCTGGGCATACAACTTTGACATAAACGTCACTGGAGCCAAGGGACTTGACAGCAAGTTCAACGCACCTGCAAGCTTCTTCGATAACATGAGCGTTAGAGCGGCATTCACCTACGCATTCAACTTCACCTACTACATCAACGATCTCAACTCTGCCAATGGTATCCCATTGCTCGCAGCCGAGTCTGGTATCCTGCCAGCAGGAATAGGAAACTACCCTGCGAATATATCAAAGATAGGACCGAATCCAGCTAACCAGACCAATGCAGATCTAGCTCTTGCGGAACACTTCTGGAACCAGACCAACTATTCACAGTCGAGTACCGTATACCACATCCCAATCGTTGATGCTTCTGGATCGGTATCACAGGACGCAATGGTCGGAGTATGGGCATCTGCAATCAATACAGTGACTGGAGGAAAAGTACAGATAGATCTTGTGGACATACCGTTCGGTCAGGAAGTCACTGACACATCACTTGGTGGACCGGGAACAAACCCGATGCCAATATACTACCTGGGATGGATCGATGACTATCCAGCAGCTGCAGATTTCACCGCACCCATAATTGGCCACCTGGGAATATATTCCTATCCTGACGGAGTCGACCCAGCAGTGTTCAACAACACTTCATGGTTCTCTGCCCAAGGAATGAGTTCAGCCCAGATTGCGGACATGAACGCGCAGTGGGGTATGATAACGACAATGTGGAACGCACTTGACAGTGCGAATCTGCAACCGCCTACCGCAGCAGGAAGCGCAAATGTGACTCTGGACAACTACATTGCAATGAATAACACCATACATCTGTTCTTGTACGTTGGAACCGTACAGGGCATCGGACCAGCATACTACAGCTCTGCTATAGCACCGAATTCCCTACTGCCCACGGAGAATGTTGCAGTCGGATGGTCCTTCGTAATATACTCAGCGCTACAGTACACCTAAACTATTTTTTCCTTTTTTTATTTTTTATTCAATTTTCCCTTTTCATTCATTTTTCCAGGACATATTCTTTTTCTAAGAGATCGCTGTTCCGGTTTCCCCTTTCTAATTTTTGACTAAATCGTTCAGTCCCCCAAAGTTCTTGGAACAGCTTTACTTCCCACAGCACAAAAAAATGTTTTGGTTTTCACTCAGGATCTTTTTATGACTTAACAAGAACACTTTGAAATTCTACGAAGGACGCTTATGTAACATGGGAGAAAAGTCATTACGCTATTTTTCTGGATCATTCTCCCCAGATGTCCCTCTTTATCTCCTCATCCTTTATCCCTTTCTCCTTGAGTTCTGTCACTATGTCCTTCACAAATCTTATCCCGCCACATAGATAAACAGTTCTCGAGACAAAATCACTTACGTGATTCTGAATCATCTGCGTGTTAATTCTTCCTCTTTCTCCCTTCCAGAGATCATCTTCCGGGTCTCTGGTCACGGTATAAACCGTATTAAGTCCAAGTTCTCTGTATTCTTCTAGCTCGGAAGGATTCACGATGTCGTTCCTGTGCTTTACGCTGTAAAAAAGATAGATGTTCCTTTTCATTTGCTTGCTTTTCAGATATCTCAGCATTGAGAAGAAAGGGGCAATTCCAATTCCCGCAGCTAAAAAGAGATCGCTGTGTGCGTCAGTAGGTTCATACAGGAAAGCCCCCCTCGGTTCAGAGATATATATCTCATCTCCTACTTTGAGGTTGGCAAGCTGACTGGTGAACTTTCCGTTGATCATCTCGATCATAAATTCAAGATGGTCTTCCGTTGGAGAAGAAGCAATGGAATATGAGCGGAACAATTTATCATCCGGATTGAGAAACAGCGATGAGAACATCCCTGGAATGAAAGTGAACCTTGAACCGTCCCTTGGTCTCATCTTGAAACTCGCTATTCTAGGGCTATCCGGTTCACCATTTGTTAGATTTTTTATTTCGTAGATCGAATAGGGCTTCAGGCCCATCCTTCCCAACATCAAGCCGCAAGTTGTACGCGATTTAAATAATTTCCTGGAAGTTGCGGGCAATTAGCTTTAAGTTCACTTGGCATCACCCTTAGGCATGGGAGAACGGTCAGAAGTAACAATCGAACAAAGGTTGTTAGAAATTCTTAGGGAAAGAGGGTTTAGCGAATTCACTGAACCCCAAAAGATAGGAATTCCGGAGATCCTGAAGGAGCAGAACGTTCTCCTAACCTCACCCACCGGAAGTGGAAAAACAGAAGCGGCAGTACTTCCGGTTTTTTACAGACTCAGCGAGATTAAGGAGCGAATTAATGGGTTTGGTGCCATTTATATCACCCCCCTAAGGGCTCTCAACCGCGATGTTCTCTCCAGAATTGAATTTTACGGGAAGGCCTTTGGCCTAGAGGTTGGGGTGAGACACGGCGACAGCAGCGAGAGCGAGAGAAGATATCAGCTTCTTCATCCACCCCAAGTGTTGATTACTACTCCGGAAACCCTGCAACTCATAGTAAGTGGTAAGAAGATCCGGAACCATCTCAGGAGCGTCAGGTACGTAATAATAGACGAGGTGCACGAGCTCCTGAACGATGAACGTGGGTGGCAGCTTATGGTCGGTCTTTCCAGGATGAAAGAAATAACACCTGAATTCAAGATCATCGCGATCTCAGCAACTATAGGAAATCCCGAGGAGGTCTCCAAGAACCTATTCTTTGACAAAAATTACAAGGTACTCAGAGCCGGAATATCGAAGCGCTACGAGATTAACGTGTCGATGCCGAATGGAGCAGCCCCATCATTCAAGGACACAATAGGTTCTGATGAAAATTACGCACAGATCGTGGACTATATCATGAAGCTCTATAACTCCAACAGGCAGTTCATAGTTTTCTCAAACACGAGGGCAACTGCAGAGGATATCGTTATGCGCCTCAGACTGGTGGACGAAAAGATCCTGGTGGAGGTACACCACGGTTCTCTTGGAAAGGACATAAGAACAAGGATTGAGGAAGATTTCAAGAGAGGGAAGGTGAAGGGGATCATATGCACATCCAGCATGGAGCTGGGGATAGATGTCGGTAGCGTCGACTTTGTTGCACAGGTCAATTCACCAAGACAGGTAATCAGACTTGTACAGAGGGTAGGTAGAGGTAAGCACAGGCTTGCAGAAATCTCGAGAGGCGAGATAGTTGCAATGAACGAGATAGAATCTGAGGAGGGAGCCGTGATTTCGAAATTCGCCGAAAAAAATGAAATAGAAAAAGTCAGAATCCGGGAGAAGCCCCAGATTGTGATTGCAAACCAGATTATGGCTCTCGTTCATTCTGAAGGGCATGTCACCTTGGATAGAGCCCTTGAGATATTCAGGAGAGTCAGTAATTTCAGCTCACTGTCTAGAGAAGAGTTGGAAGCGCTAGTCACATTCCTCTCCTCCATATACGTCATAAAATTTGATCCAGAATCGAAAATAATCCGCAGAAGTGGGAGGACGCTGAAGTACTTCATAGAGAACATCTCCATGATACCGGATGAAAAGAGATTTGTTGTTAAGGAATCTAGCACGGCCAAGATCATAGGCTTTCTTGACGAGGGCTACGTCGCCACAGAAATAGACGTTGGATCCACTTTCACTCTCAAGGGAAGTACGTGGAGAGTCCTAGGGATTAAGGACCGTTACATCTATGTTGACTTCATCCAGGGGATTTCGGTTCCTCCCAGCTGGTCTGGTGAGGAGATACCAGTCCCTTACGAGATAGCAATGGAAGTTGGTAGGGAGAGAAGAGAAGGAATACTGGGCGATAACCTCGACAGTTTTACCAAAGAGAAGGTGAGGAATTTCAGGGAGACGACAGCCAATGATCTTCTGGTACGGGTGGAGAAAGAAGGGGTTACCACAATAATACAAATAACGGCTGGAACCAAAGCAAACTACACACTTGCCCTCATCATCACTTTCAGACTCTCCGAAAAATACGGGGAGTCATTCCTCTTCGATAATTCACCCTACCACATAGTCATCCAGGGGAATATGAGATACAAAGTCGATGAAATCATCGAGATCCTTGAACACATGCAGGACGAATTTTCAAATCTGGACAGGTATGTTGAAAAATCAAGGACATTTCAGTACAGTACCATAAACGTGGCAAAAAAATTCGGGGTGATTTCAAAGGAGAGTGACTTCAGTCGAATCCGGGTGGACAGGATATTTTCTTCTCACAGGGATACCCCTTTCTTCAAGGAAGCGCTTGAAAAGTTCAGGTGGGACTACCTGGACGTTGACGGACTTTCAAGAGTGAGCGATCTGATCTCGTCTGGAAAAATGAAGATCCTGCTGGGCGGTGCCTTCTCCAATTCATCCAAGTTGTACATGAGCAGCCTTAAGGAGAAGATGATGCCCATCAGACCTACTGCACCAATACTTGCTGCTGTCAGGAGAAGGCTACTATCAGAAGAGATGGCATTCTACTGCCTGAGCTGCCATAGGACGTTCAAGAGCAGAATCCAAGACTTGAAAGAGCGCAGGTGTATATTCTGCAGCAGTCCTAGAATAGCACCAATAAAATCGTACGAGGTAGAGAAGACCCAGAAGATGTCAGCCGAAACACTCAAGAAAATCAGAACTTCCTATCACCTGCTGAGGATGTATGAAGACAGAGCGCTGCTTGTCTTGGCTGCTCACGGAATCGGACCGGAGAGTGCATCCAGGATCCTTGAAGTACCTTCGAAATCCGAGAATGAATTATTGGAAAAAATACTAATAAATGAAGTAGAATTCGCCAAGAATAGAAGATTCTGGTCTTAGTTAAGCTCGTCCCTCAGGGCACCCAAAGTACCGGATTTTTCCGCGAAGGCATTGTGCTTGTGTATCGTTTCGTAGCTCTCGCTGGTGACTTTCAGGTGCACGTCGTCTGGCATCTTTGCATATCTCTTCACTAGCAGCTTTACTGCGTCTCGTACGGCATCTTCAACAAACTTTGGATTCTGATGAGCCTGGAGCACTAGCATTCCTTCCTCTTCCCTCTTCAAGAGCTCATATGTCGGAGCACTCATCGATTGTTCCGCTATATCGATGAGTTCATTCACTTCCACATCCCATCCATCTGGGACTTCCATGAGAATCGAAACGTCGTTCCTTTGATTGTGAGAGATGTATGGGGGTGAATCTGTTTTTCTGTTCATCAGAGCGGAAACCGTTTTCATCGCAGACGGGCAAACGGTGATACCGGTTGCAGTGACACCAATGTATCGCTTCGATTTTTCACCGTCCTTTTTCGTAGCCTTACCCTTAATCAGGTATTTTTCTGTTGTCTTTCGTCCTTTCGGGTTCTTTCTCTCAAGGAAATAGTCTGCCGTAAGTTCTGCCTCTGCAGAGGTGGCATAAGGATGCCTTGCAAGCAACTTTTCAACTATCAGCTCAGCAACGTATTCTATTCCCTTTGCTCTGCCTTCAACTTCTCCCTCCACGACATCTTCAACTGCCTCAATATCCCTCGACAGATCGCTGCCTTTCCTCGATGGAGGCAAGTCTACAAACACCCTGAATGTGGGAATAAGTGTCACTGTCTTCTTTTTCCGTTGTACGGTGATGGGCCTCATCACGTTGGTAAGACCTACCCTGTCCAGTCTGTAGTTGCTCTCTGGAGTCTCAGACTGTACGTCCTTGAATTTTTGCATGGCGGGGTAGTGTTCGTTAATTATCAAACTTTTCTTAATTTTCTCGACAAAACTATACTGTATTCCCATTACCCTTTACAAATGAAAGAAGCTCCCTTGAGAATATTATCGGATCAACTGAAAGCTTTTCGTTCCTGTCTGGATCTGTCGAGTAGCCAAGATAGAACCCTTGAGGATGGAAGAACCATCTGCCAATGTGTTCCTTATCCATCTTCACGATGTGTTCCTTGAAGTCGTTGAGATCCGGAGTTTGTAATTTAGCTGTCCTAGTGACTGAAATCCCCCATTTCGACACTTTCACCAGGAACTGCGGTGAGAACTCCTGAAAAATGACGTCTTTTGGATAGTCTCCGTCAACGGTGAGGACTTCATTACTCTCGCTGCGGAAGATTATACTCTCCTCTATCCTTTTTATTACTTTCCTATCTTCCTCAAACTTTGTCAACATTGCATCAAAAATGGCTTTGAAAATGTTATCGAACTCATCTGGTTTGCGCCCCGCGACCATCAGACTCTTTAATGCGGTGTCGAGGAGGTTGTCCATTCCGTCTCTCCCCAGAGACCGCCATCCGGCGTTGTCTTGCCAGCAGACAGCTTCTGCAAGCCGTCTCTCTGACTCTCCCATTCGAAAGTATTCAACGACTTTCATGGCCGAACACGTCCAGTCCTTGGTATCGTGATGATCGAACCTCATTATCCGTGCCTTCCCGTGTGGGGAATCAAGAATGTAGTCGGCCTCAGACTTCTCTATGATGCTATGGTCAAGGTACTTGACTTCCACTTCCTCCTTGATTGCCCTCTTCAGAAGGTATATTGATGCAACTGCGTCTAGATCTGCAGGGCTTGCTATTGCGAGTACCTTCGTCATCAAAACATCAGTTTACTCTTGTCGATCTTTCCCCAATCTTCCATGAACCGCTTGATTCCCTCATCAGTCTTCGGATGGTTAATGAGTTTCTTGAACACATCGAATGGCATTGTGGCGATGTCGGCTCCTATTAAAGCCGCCTCTTTCACGTGGATAGGATGTCTTACCGACGCAACCAGTATCTTTGTCTCAATGTCGTAGTTGTCGTACACATCTCTGATGTCCTCTATCAGCGACATTCCATCTTCACTGATGTCATCTAATCTGCCAACGAATGGAGAGGCATATGTTGCTCCTGCTTTAGCGACCATGAGGGCCTGATTGACGGAGAAAACAAGGGTTGCATTTGTCATTATGTTCTGTGATTTCAAAATCTTGAGCGCCTTGAGTCCTTCGATAGTTGTAGGAATCTTTACTACCACATTTTCCCCCATTTTCCTTAGTTTTCTTCCTTCCCGTACCATCCCATCGGCCATTGTCGACGTTACCTCCAGTGAGACGGGTCCTTCGACAATCTCCAGGATTCTTTTAACAAGGGTCTTGAAATCTGTCTTCCCCACAAGTTCCCTTGAAATCAGGGTAGGATTTGTTGTCACCCCATCTACGCATCCCCAGGAAACCCCTTCCTCTATCTCCGCTATGTTAGCAGTGTCTAGAAAAAATTTCATATCTTCACCTTCGTTATCTCCTCAACCTTATTCACAATTCCCATAGGACTCAGTCCGTATTTGTCCATCAATTCCCACGATTTTCCAGATTCGCCGAATACATCATTGACGCCTAACCTCTTCACCGGTACAGGATACCTATCGGCCACAACCTCTGCAACTCTGCTGCCCAGACCGTTGTAAATGCTATGCTCCTCTGCAGTAACAATCCTTCCAGTTTCCCTTGCGGATTTTTCAATTGCTTCTATGTCAATAGGTTTGATAGTTGCCATGTTCAGCACCCTTACAGAAATTCCTTTTTGTTTAAGGTAGGCGGTCGCAATCTTTGCCGCTGAAACGAGGATACCCGTTGCTATTATAGTCACGTCAGAACCGTCAGCAATCGTTTCGGCTTTCCCATACTTGAATGTCTCAGAATCGTGAACGACAGGAACCCTTTCCCTTGACAACCTCACATAGAACGGTCCCCTGTTATCGTAGACATACCTGACTATCTGCTCGGTTTCCAGCGCGTCCGCAGGGACCAACACTCGCATATTCGGAAGACCAGACATAAGTCCTATGTCCTCAAGCATTTGGTGTGTTGCCCCGTCCTCTCCAACAGTAAGTCCAGCGTGTGTAGCGACTATTCGTACGTCACTGTCCGAATAGCACACACTCTGCCTAACGAAATCATATGCTCTACCAGTCGCAAATATTGCAAACGACGAAACGAATACTTTCTTTCCTGTCCAGGAAAGACCGGATGCAACTCCCATCATATTGTTCTCTGAAATTCCTACGTTGAAGAATCTGTCAGGGTATTTCTTCTGGAACATGGATGTGTGAGTGGAAGTTGATAGATCAGCGTCCAGGACTACTACCCTCTTGTCGGAACCGACAGAAGCAAGGGTATTTCCGTAAGATTCCCTTACACTCTTTTTCTCTAGTTTGTTGATCAAGTCTGGAAGCCAGTTGAGATCGCTTGACATCAGCATCATCTACATCCCCTCAATGTCCCTCAGTGCCTCTTTTAATTTCTCTTCATTGGGTGCAGGTTTCCCATGGTATTCTGGGTTGTTCTCCATAAACTTGACTCCCTTTCCCTTGACTGTTTTTGCTATAATCATTTTTGGACCCTCTTTTCCCTTGGCCCATTCAATTGCTTTTTTAATCTCGATGAAGGAGTGGCCGTCTATAGTTGTGGCAGCCCACCCGAATGATCTAAACTTCGCCTCAAGATCACCGAGGGTCAATATCTCTTCGGTGAAACCGTCGAGCTGGATCATGTTCCTGTCGAGGAAGACTATCAAGTTCGACAGCTTAAGATGGGCAGCAGACAAGGCCGCTTCCCATATGCTACCTTCATCGGCTTCACCGTCTCCTATCATGGCAAAGACCCGGTAGCTCTTTTTATCAATTCTGGCTGCCAGTGCGAGTCCAACTGCATTACTCAGCCCCTGGCCGAGTGAGCCAGCCGTGATGTCAACTCCAGGAACGTGATTCACTACATGCCCCTGAAGGAGTGAGTTAATCTTCCTAAAACCGTGGAGTAGACTCGGATCGAAGAATCCTCTCATTGAAAGAACCGAATAGAGGGCTGGAGTTGCATGTCCCTTTGAGAGGACAAATCTATCTCTTTCGGGCCAGTTTGGGTTGGCTGGATCGATTTTCAATTCCCTAAAATAGAGATAAGTCAGAATTTCAGTTGCGCTAAGAGATCCCCCAGGATGGCCGCTCTTTGCTTCATAGGTCATTTTTACAATAGATTTCCTAACTTCTTTAGCTATCTCTTCTAGATTCGCTGATTCCACGGAATCTTGCACCTTCCCAAATTGTCTTTGGTCTTATTCAATTTTTTGTAAATTCTCTTTCTTATATTTAACTCATGTAATAACTTGAGACAATTTACTGACTTAATTTAAAACTAACCCCAATATATGCACAATCCACGTCTTTCTCTTGCATCCCTTTTTAAAAATAACTGCATCGATATTTCAGAGGTTTCCTTAATAATTTAGGTACCAAGTGTTTATATATTTAAATTTATGCGAAAAAGGGTAATACTCCCTAAACAATTTAGGTAGGTGAAAACGAACGAGGATAGGGAAAAATATCTCGAATCCATCGATCATTTCATAAAGGAACAAGGATACGCACGACC
>JAJYUV010000077.1 GCA_021792355.1 Thermoplasmata archaeon
TCCGATCTTTTGGATCGGTAGGTTTCCTAGCTCTCTCTGAATGATAATTTAGGTGATCCTCGAATGCCCTGCGTCCAAACACGACAGTGTCCACTGTACCGTACTTCTTCGACCACATTTCAGCGAATGCTTCAGGTTCATCAGTCTGATAATCACTTCCCGGGTAATCTGAGAATTCTCCCCTTCATCAAGTGTCATATACAAGTTTGCTGTTACCTTTCTAGTCATTGATTCTCTAATGTCAGGGAACAATTAAGAGTCGCGTCCTTAGGGTTTTCTCTACCATCATAATAGATATGAAAAAATGAAAATAAATCACTTCTGTTCTATATTTACATATAAATGATTTTGCAAACCCGAAAGATATTTATTTTCTTTCCAGTTTTAGTTGTATGAATGAAGGGGCAACACTGATTGAGGAGTTTCCTTTGTTCAAAGAGTTCTATAAAGGAAAGGAGTTGAGAACAATTGACAGTCGATGATATTACTAGGGTCAAAAGGTACTCGCAAAGAGCGAGTTACGATAAGAGGCTACTTCTAGAAATTCTTGAAAATGGATTTGCCTGTCACGTCGCATTCCAGGTTGAAGGACAGCCTTTCGTAATACCAATGATGTACTACAATAATCCCGATTACATTTACCTTCACGGCAGTCCCGAGGCCAGAATAATTGACACATTCAGGGCAGGAAATCCAATCTCAATCTCAATCTTGGAATTGAAGGGGTTAGTGCTTGCAAAAGGTATTGCGTCCAATTCGATGAATTACAGGTCTGCAGTTATTTTTGGGAGACCGGAAGAACTATTGACCGAGGAAGAGAAGCTCTCATTTGTGAGTGAATGGATAGATCGTCTCGTTCCGGGAAGAAAAGGGAACGCGGAACTTCCCAACCACGACGAACTGAGAGGAGTCTCGGTTTTCAGAGTAAAGCTTGACAGATTTTCGGTTAAGGAAAGAAAGGGAGGGACTTCAGAAGTTAGAAAGAGTCCAGAGATATGGTCGGGAGTGATTCCTCTGGTGACAAGATTCTTGCAACCAGAATTTGCTTCAAGTACTATTACGCCTGAGCACGTAAAGAAATTCATAGAGGCAAGGAATTCACTGAAATAATCAGCCTTCGATTTCTGAAATGGGGAGACAGTCGCACTAACTTTTTAAATTCCAAATCTTGTTCACAGCCCATGGCTAATGTAGTCACGGTACCAGATGTACCCAGAGCAGGTAGGAACAGTCCAGAACAATTCAACAGATATTGAAGATTAATTTGAAAGTGTGATGGCTAAGGTGAAGAAAATTCTGGGTGCAGGGAGTTTACGATGGAGAACATTATCAATACATCTGTCTTTCTGACGAAAGCTGGAGACTTCCAGAAAATGAACGAACTCTACTCTAGATACTTCAGCACAAATCCTCCCGCAAGGACGACTGTGGTGACAGGTTTTGCAAACAACGAGATTCTGGTAGAAATAGACGTAATCACCCAGAAAATATAGCAATGCGTATTACCGGCGGATCGATTGAGGACGATGACAAGGGATCTATCTAAGGTTTTCAAGATAGCAGACGGGATGAATGCGATCGCATTTTCTGAACTCTTGACCACCGATGTGAAGTTCAGGTTTTCAAACAATGACTTATGGACTGGGAAGAATGCTGTAGTTTCTGGACTTAACTTTTTGTTCTCCAAAATAAATGGACTGAAACATGATCTGAAGGGCACATATGCTGATGGACAAGGGTACGCTGTGGAGGCAATCGCGAACTATACAATGAAGGATGGAAAAATAATATCTCTTCCGGTCGTGAGCGTTCTCAAATACAGAGGGGATCTTATTGAAGATTATAGGATATACATGGATATTTCACCGGTAATGACATACAAAACCACATAGTGCACATTAGATGGATAACTGAGAACTAGAGTCGTCTGTAGACGATCTTACCTAAATTTGACTGACTTCTGATCTGGATCGAAATCTGTCAAGGTGTGAGATGAAGAATTCAACCTACTGTACATCAGAGAGGAACGAGCTTCTTTTTCACCCCCAGTCCAGAGAATTATAGGTACCCCATCGATTCTTAGAGAGTTTGAAGATTCAAATTCTTCTACAAGTTCCCGGAAAATGACTCACTCCGTCTGTCGACAAAGAACTTAGTGAACTCCCCATATCCTCCAATCCCAACTCAGGAAGTTTGAAGTCAAATCTTTTTAGATTTAATTGTATCAACATTGATGACTGCATCAGATTCCCTGATAATTGGCATTATTCTAGCGGCTATCCTGATCATTTTGATTATCAGTTTCATTTTAGAAAGAAGAATATCGAAGTTGAAAATCCGCATCGAGCAGGAGAAACTGGCAGGGGAGAAATCAGGACAAGAACTCGCTCAGAAGCTCTTCAATCAATGGGCTGAAACTACGGTCAACAGCATGAGGAATCAGATAACTGAAACGTTGAAGAGGGATTATCAAGTGCAGTTGGAGTCATGGAAAAAACAGGAAGAAAAGAAGATCAGAGAAGATGCAATCCAGAAATCGATAAACACGCTTCTAGGAAAAATAGGAGAGGAATTCTCTCCAGTCCTACTGTCAAACAGGTTCGGTGTAAACCTTAAAGATTTCCGGCACTTGGGAACACCCGTCGATTTCATCGCATTCAAGGGGCTAAGCGAGGATACTGAGGAAATGGAAGTAATTTTTCTTGAAATAAAGAGTGGGGAAACATCTGGACTCATAAAGAGGGAAAGGCGAGTGAGAGATGCCATAGCTGGTAAGAGAGTGAGGTATGAGCTAGTGAATATCAATGAACTGGTATCGAGTTTCAAAACCAGTCTGTAAGTAAGACAAGACTTATGAAATCAGAGAGGAACTCATCTCAAAGCAGTCTTTCACTGCGATACAGACTGAGAATAACCGGAGATACTTTGGTTGTAGTAGCCCAAGTTCCATGAGTTCGGGGTATTAATGAAATAGGGCACCATATAACTGGAGTTGAATGGAGTCAGGTAGTTTGGCACCTGGCCATAAGAAATATTGAACATCTCGCCGCTAAAACCAAACCCTGTTGTTTGTGTCATATTGACTGCCGACGCCTCCATCTGCGTATAGGCAGCATAGAATGGAGGACCGCTGTAAGGGATGACCGCATTCCAGTATCTTCCCGATCCCCAAATGCTTTCATCGACAATCTGAAATAGGATGTCATGGGCACTGGTATTGTAAAAAATAGTGAGTTGAAGGATTGTACCGTTCGGCGTGGAAAAACCTGGAAAATCAGTCGGACCTATGTGGTCGGGAAAATACATTGCAACTTCGTTGACTCCATTGACGTGCCACGGCGCTATTAAACCGTTTGGATCCAGGTCGACTCCCAATTGAAAGAAGCCGATTCCGGTTGGGTTTAACGCTCCTGTATAGTTCATAACATTGATTTGGATACTAAAAACTCCGAATAGCGAAGAAGTCCAGTTGTTAAGGAGCACATCCGCCCTTACCGTGTCAAAAGGTTGCATTAAAGAAAACAGGGATCCAGAACCCTGCCCATAGCCTTCCATACTGTTCTGCCCTTGCTGAATAAATCCTATCTGTTCATTTGACACGATAACGTCGGTGAAATACGCACTACCATCGCCAGAAGAAAGTTCAATTCCGGAGTAATCGCTTCCCAAGGGTGCACTTATTTCTCCAAATACCGAATCCGTGCCACCAAGAAATACTTGGAAAGTCCATGGAAGGTTCGAACCTGAATTGTTTTGGAAAAGGTTGCCGGAGACGAGGAGCCAACCTCCTGAAAGAAGGTCCGAATTTGGAATACTCTTCGCCACGGGAGCAACCTCAGGATTCGTACCGATGTACGCAGTTCCGCCTGCAACAGTCACGGAAGCAACACTCATCCCGGAGGAACTTGTAACTTCAAAAGTTCCACTCTCCCCCGGTATCCGCATTGCGTATTGAAAAGAAACACTGTGAAAACCTTCCGCAATATTTCGGTGCGTCGCTATTGAAGTTCCCTCTGTCAAAGCAAGAGAAGGTTCCCCAAAGTAAGTAGTTGAATACGAGATGATCGGAGCTTCTGTGCCACAGATTAATTTCCATCCATAATTGGAATAATTTCCTCCAGAAGTGAATTCCGAAATAAATGCAAAACCGCCACCGAACTGAGTTATGAGGGAGTGGTGCTTGGCGGTCAAAGCTGGATTCTCCTCTTTCTTGATGACTCCGCCTGCTATAGTAGAACCGATTATAATGATAACCACTACAGCGACAATGGCCACTCTGCCAGAGGTTACCTTCCTTATAATTTCCAACCCAACTCAAATGTCACTATTAGGTGGCTTAAAGATTTTAGCTTAAATAATTTAATTATGGTTGTAGATACTTAAATTCTCCAAAACAAGTGGTTTGCATCAGAATTACTAAAATAGAAATTTTAGAAGAAAAAAATAGGTACAAAGATTACGAGATCAAGACATCAGAATTCTGAAGTTCACTCAACGAACACATCAAGTTCGTTCGTCTTGCCTTCCTCTACCTTGACTCGTCCTTTGTATCCGCATTTCAAACATTCAATTGAAACATTAAGAAAACTCCCATAGGTAATCTCCACAGGCTGTTCAATCTTGAGGCTGTTTGATCCGCACTTCGGGCAAGTTACGATGCAGGAATTCAAAGAGATCACCAAGAAAAAAGAAAGCGGGAGTTTATCCCGCCGCATTCTTAAAGGCAGCCAGGTGTTCTCCGACTGCGGAGTAGCCTGTGTATAGGGCGATTAATGCCGCACCGACGAATGCTATTACGACCAGGATTGCAGTCACAGTCACAACTGTCTTATTCTTTGTGGAGACCATGGGTGCAACAAATATTCCGCCGATTCCAGCTCCGAGGTACATCAGAAGCAAGGCTATTGGAGATTTGGTCATCCCGAGAACGTATCCTCCGTATCCCGACACAACTGCGTATATTCCTGCGAAG
>JAJYUV010000078.1 GCA_021792355.1 Thermoplasmata archaeon
GAAGAGATAGGCCGCATATTCAACCTCCTCAAGACCATCCTCAAGAAAAGATATGAAAGAATACAGCATGAGAGGAACGAACAGGATAAGCTGTATAGGGATGTAATGAAGAAGCTGAACGATAAATAATCATATAACATTTAAATACTTCCTATCTATCTCTCCTATAATGACCGTTATAGATACATCTGAATCAGCGAATACAGGAAAGGAAGAATACATAAAATGTCCTAAATGCCATAGTGATTTAATCAGGCTCAATGGATATGTTCTGAAGTCTGATGGAAGAAGGGTGCAACGTTTTCAGTGCAGGGATTGTGGATATACATTCACACTTGAGAGAAAGAAGAAAAAGGTGGCATGAATGAGTGAGAAATTTAGACATAAGTCGTTCTGGATGGGAATAGCGAAAGGAAGCAAGGTATCTTTTACTTACAGGGGTTCGGCACTCGGAAAAGCACCAGAGGTAAATGAGTTAATCCTTGATGAGATAAGGGATTTCAATGACTACGAGATGAACAGCACCTATGTCTGTTTCCAGAAACAACTCGAAGACTTGGGAAAGAGATCTATAGCGATCCCTGTGCTTCTGGAAGACTTCATCTCAGTCAACACAGTGAACGGTGAGGTCATCGTAAAGGAGAAGAAGATCAGGAAGATTAAGGCCAAGCCTGTGAAAGAGAAGGTTGTAAAACAGAAAGAACCAATGAAGAAGGAAGAGAAGAAGGATCCAGAACCAATAGTTAAGCCTGCAGCCATTGAGAAGCCTGCACCTGTAAAAGAGAAGAAACATAAGTCCTATGGCTTTGAGGTAACGGAGAAGGATGGGAGATATTTCTGTCCATGCGGTACATCCTTTGGCAGAAGGGATACAGCAATATGGTGTCATAGCAAGAAACATATCAAAGCATAAGTTATTTTTACCCTTTGTTATAACCTAACTATAATGTATCATCCAAAATCATGGGGAACGAGCATGTATGATGACATCCTCAAGAAGTATAACATACCGAAGAAGCATCTCTTCATCATTATAGATGCAACTGATTTACAGAAAGTCAACAGTAAGCTAAAGAAATCCATTAAGGGGCTAAACGAAATAAGGAAACGACATAAGATGCTTATAGAAAATTACATGCAGAGAAGAATGGATGCATGATTCTTAAATACTTTTACACTAATCGGAATCTATGGATAAAGAAAAAGAAATAGAACATATCCGTGAAGAGTTGTCAGCACTGAAGGAAAAGAACCCTTCGTTTTATGACTCTTCCATAAGCAACGTGGCCAAGCACTATGTTTCCGAACACAAGGAAATTGAAAGCGACAAGAACCTCCAGCTAATGCTGAGGTATGCTGTTGCGAAAATAGGGAAGGATAAGGTGGATGAGATTGTAAAAAGACATTTCACGCCTTACTCTGGTCAATTTGAAGACCTTCTAAAAGGAACTCAGAAAGAACCTTCATCCCAGCTCAACCTATTATATACGAGATTATCAGGTGCAGTTGAGAGAGCTTCCCTTGCCCATAATGTCTATGTTCTTGGAAGAACCAAGATAAATAAAGACATTGAGTTCAAAAATGAAGAAGTTGATGAGGAAACTGGTAAGAGAAAGAAGCATCGTACAATGTCCCTCGAACTGTGGGATAACGATACAAAGAAGATAATTCCTCTTTTCCTGGTTGATGATCAGATAGAGCCTCACTCTTCCCTGATGCCGAATAAGGCATACAAGATGCTTGTTGGCAATTACGATGAAACAAAGAAGAGATGGTATGCCTCTAAAGACCCTTCGATCATGCCGTTGGATGATTCCTTCGAGCTTGATCAGAAAGAGCTTGTCAAATACCTTATGGAGACATATGACCGTGTAACTGAACCCTTCGATGCTGTGGTGGCGGACATAAAAGAAAACCCAGGAAAGAGATACGTATTTCTTGGCAGTTATGTGAAGAGACCCGGATACGTTTCTCTCATGCTTCCTGATCAGTCGCCTGACTATACAGTGGTAATGTATTACAGCACGGCAACAAAGGACCTCCTCTCTGATGATGGGAGACTGATTGTTCTGGGAAACCTGTCCAAGACGAAGCCAAAGGAAGGGCAGCTAACTGGTATTTCTGACTACACAATGAACCCTGACTTCGTTGTCGATCTCAGTGGTCCACGTGAGAGACCGAAACCATCCGATGCCAATGAAAAGGATGCTAAGTCATCGGCAGAAAAAACCGAGAAGGAAATAAAAGCTGAGATGGATGGCATCCTTTAAGGATTGGTGATCTGGTTGGTAAGGATAAGCGATCCAGATGTGATAAAGGAAGTCACGAAGGGATTGAGTATCCCTTCACCTTTTTACGCTGAAGGGAAGAAGCTTCAACCATCCTTCATCCTCATGAGTGAAAAGGGATGGGGAAAAACATACACATTGATTCATACATTCCCCGGAACCATGCTGATTCTGAGCTTTGATAACCAGACAGAGATAATTCTGGAAGATATCATAGCGAAGGAGATGAAGAAATATGGAAAATCGCCAACCAAAGACAGGGTATCAGTCATAAATTTCTATCCTTCTGAGTATGCCAACATTAAGGGAAGCGGTGATGAACGAAGGCTCGATGTTGGATATAACATAATACAGGATGTTGAAAAGTTGTTTGACAACATGAGGAACAACAACATCCATGTGGATCACGTTGTCGTTGATTGCATGCCTGCATTGAAGGAACGTATAAATGAATACATGAGGAAATGCCAAGGTCTTACGCTGAGGGAACCCATACTTGGTGATGATCTCGTTGCTTATGGATACAGGAACAGGTTCTACCAGGTTCTCGTATCAGGAATGTTCGAGCTTTCCGACATCTGCCCTGTTTTCACAACATATCCGAAGATGGACCTGAGCAAGGCGTTCAAGGGGAAGGTACCGCAGGAACCAGAGTTTGAGAAGAATCTCAAATGGGATTTCAGGAACATACTGCGTATCCACCGTGTTGAAGAGGAAGGGAAGAAGAAAACATCTTACAGGTACTATGTTGTATTCGACAGCATAAAGGGATCTGACTTCGGTGAACAGGGAGATGAAGTTGATGTCACAGGAGGGAAACCTGCTATACCAGCAGAGAAGTTTGAAGCATACAGGAAGAACAACCCGATGAACAAGGTTGTGACACCGAAGATTGAGATAGATTTGGATTCTCATGATGACATCGATCTTGATACTCCCCAGAAGAGTGAGCCTGTAATTGCTAAGGTTGATGAAAAGGTTGTTGAGAAAGAGAAGGATATGAAGAATTCTCATGACATTGATGATGATCTTCTATGATATCTGCATTCAATCATGAGATATATGACAGGTATGGATTGTTGAACCTTCCAAGGAAGTTTGGCTATCCAATGCAGATAGATATACAGTCATTGACACACCTGAAGAACCTCATAACACTCAACGATGGCAAGTTCCCTCTCTATATATCCTGTAATGCACATAACGATGAATATGTGCTTCTGGGGCAGTTATATTTTGACTTCGATGGGCATGGTTTCTATACCATAGAGGATGCACGTGCCGATGTGAAGAAGCTTTCTGAGTATTTTGAAAGTCAGAAGGTTGATTTCCTGATAGACATGACAGGGAGAGGATTCCGGATACTTCTTAAGGTGAAGCCCGACATAATGAAGATATCCGATGCAGATGGCATCATGAAAGGATATACGAAGCATATAAAGGAAGGATTCAACCTGAAAACACTTGATCTGAAGGTGGCAGAACCAAAGAGGATACTCAGGCCTCCCCTTACCACCTATGTGTTCACTGAAGGTAAAGGCAGGGATATTCTATCGAAGGATAATGTTGTTATAACAAAGAAGCACATCCTTCCTTTAGATCTGGATACACTTTTCAACTCGAATATGAATGAACTTATCCACATGTCAGAGGACTTGCAAATCCACGTTATGTCGGTATCCCCGATTCGTGTTACTATCGATGAAATAGCCGAATACAAGGAAAAGCATGAATATGTTAAATCTGATATAAGGGATGATGACATAGATTTCATGGAAGTGAGTAATGACTACTTCCTTCAGCTTCTCGATGACGTGTTTCGTGACACCGATAAGTCTGGGCATGATAACGGACCTGATAAACAGCTTATAAAAAGGCTCCTTACAACCCATCCCAACCATAATGACAGGTTCCTCGCATGCGTGAAGGCCAAGGAAAGTTCTTATCATCTCAACTACAATTCTGCAGTATCTTTCTTTGCAAAACTCTCATCAGTAGCAAAATGGGATAACAGGAACCTCGAGATACAGGCACATCAAATAAGAAGCATATATGAGAAAGGATATGGAGTGAAGTTGAAATGAGTTCTCAGGCAGTAAGGTTTCATGGTTCTGCAGGAAATCCAGTTCCAAGCGTAACACAGGTTCTTGGTGTTTCCGCTAAGTCTTACCTCATTTCATGGGCTAATGATCTTGGTCTTAAAGGCTTGAAGTATTCAACTTACATCGATGAGATCACTCTTTTAGGAAGTCTCATACATGACAGGATAGAAGCATATATACTCAAGCAGGAGTTCGATCAATCAAAATATAGCAATGAGATCATGGAGAAAAGTGAACCTGTTTTTAACAAATTCATACGGTGGGAAACAGATAACTACATGGCAGTAATGGAAACCGAGACACCTATGGAATCCGATATATATGGTGGGATCATGGATGCTGTAGTTGACCTGAATGGGAAGGCTACACTTATGGATTGGAAAACATCGAAGGATATATATAGCGACTACTTTTCCCAGCTTGCATCCTACCACAGGCTTCTTTCTATCGGATGGGTTGTAAAGGGTTTTGTTCCTGAAAGCGAATATGAAAAGACCAACAATAAGATGAAGAGGCTCGGGAACGAAATAAAACAGGTTGCAA
>JAJYUV010000079.1 GCA_021792355.1 Thermoplasmata archaeon
TTTCCGGAGCTCTGGTTCCAATCTTCGCCGTTACCAGACAGGCCAACTTCAGAACTATGCCATGGTGATGGCAATCGGCGTCTTCGGTCTTGTGGCTTTTTACTTGGTATTCAACAGATTGTAATTATGCCCGGCCTTAACCAAGGCATCAGAGGGATTGTTTAAAGGTTATGATTCCGGAGGAACTCATGCCTCTGTCCGGGAATTCATCTATACCAAGAGGGTAAAACAGAATGACTTTTTTGTCGGTTCCTATCCTGACTTTTCTGATTTTCTTTCCGGTGTTCGCCTCTCTCCTGATCCTCCCTTTTTATCGGCGCCCCGATTCCGACGGGATTGTCAAATGGGCAGCCCTTGGCATAACCGTCATTGAATTCATTGTCTCTCTCTCCCTTCTGATCGGACACAATCCGCATCTTTATCAGATGCAGTTTACGGAGAATCATCTCTGGATTCCCTTCGCAAATATTCACTATGCTCTCGGAATTGACGGGATCAGCCTTGTCCTCATCGTCATGACAACCCTGCTCATGCCTATGACTGTCCTGACATCATGGTCTGGGATATCGAAGCAAGTGCCGCTCTTCATGATCAATCTCCTGATTCTGGAAGGGGCGATGATTGGTGTTTTCTGTGCCACCGACTTTGTTCTCTTCTATGTGTTCTGGGAGGCCATGCTGATTCCGATGTATCTCATTATTGGGGTCTGGGGAGGGCCAAACAGAATCTATGCCGCCATCAAGTTTTTTCTTTATACATTGGCAGGATCCCTTCTCTTGTTGGTCACCATCATTGCCCTTTATTTTGTTGGGGGACACACCTTTGATATCACCAGGCTTTCTGGGCAGCATTATGGAATGACCTTCCAGATTCTGGCATTTCTGGCGATGTTCGCGGCTTTTGCCGTCAAGATCCCGATGTTTCCCTTCCATACTTGGTTGCCCGATGCCCATGTGGAAGCCCCGACAGCAGGTTCAGTGATACTTGCCTCCATAATGCTGAAAATGGGAGCCTACGGGTTTCTTCGCTTTTCCCTTCCCCTGTTCCCCGATGCCTCTCATTTCTTTACCCCCTTCATGTTGACGCTTTCCATAATAGCCATCATCTGGGGAGCCTTCATGGCCCTGGCCCAGGAAGATATGAAAAAACTCATCGCCTACTCTTCCGTAAGCCACATGGGGGTGGTGACTCTCGGTATCTTTGTTTTCAATGTTCAGGGGATCGAAGGCGCACTCATGCAAATGCTCAATCACGGGATTACCACGGGAGCTCTCTTTCTATGTATCGGAGTTCTCTATGATCGGTCCCACTCCCGCCTTCTTTCCGAGTATGGAGGTCTGGCCAAGCAGATGCCTGTTTATTCCACTCTTCTTGTCATCTTTGCCCTCTCCTCCCTCGCCCTTCCGGGGACAAATTCCTTTGTCGGGGAATTTCTGGTCCTGATAGGGTCCTTCAGGAATCATGCCGTTGTCTCATCTCTGGCGACGACGGGTGTCATACTTTCGGCCATGTACCTTCTCTACATGCTTTCAAGAGTTGTCTGGGGGGTTTACACCCCGAAAAGCTATTCCATGCCTGACTTGAAGCCCTACGAATGGGGCTCTCTCCTTCCCCTGGTGATTCTTGTTATCGTAATCGGCCTGGTTCCCAATCCGGTCCTGTCTGTTTTTCACCAGAGCGTAGCCCATATTGTGAGCCAGCTTCAGCCTTCCCCCGTGGCCTTGTTGCATTAGTGATTGACTGGTAGGAATCGGGAATAAAGGTCATTAGAAGTTCAAGTCAATGAAGGAGTTTTGTTGATGAATTTTTCCCCGGTAAACATTATGGGAACCATGCCTGAGATATATCTTACAGTTTTGGGAAGCCTTCTTCTTTTGATGGAACCATTTGTCCCAAAGGAGAAACGGTCATGGCTCGGATACTTCGCCATCGCGTCCCTCTTCTTTGCCATGATTGCGACGATCGGACTCAATGGGAAGGGCCTTCCCCTTTATCAGGGACTTTATATTATCGATCCCTTTTCAAATTTCTTTAAGGTGGTGATCTATGTCGGGACGATCATAACCATCCTCTTCTCTCTTCCCTACCTTGAGAAGGAAGATATTCATATCGGGGAGTACTACGGGTTTCTCCTTTTTGCCGCAGTCGGAATGATGATCATGGTTTCAGCGGGAGATCTGATCACCCTCTTTTTGGGGATCGAGCTCATGTCTCTCTGTTTCTATGTTCTGGTCGGACTCAAACGGACCATTCATCGCTCGGTTGAGGCCTCCTTCAAGTATTTTCTTCTCGGCGCCTTTGCTGCGGCGATTTTTCTGTACGGTATTTCCCTCCTTTATGGGGCTTCGGGGACGGAGACGATCAGCGGCCTTTCCGCCTTCATCCAGAACCCGGGGGCCCTCAAACCAATGGTGATTGCCGGCATGATTCTGACAATGGTCGGCTTCGCCTTCAAGGTTTCAGCGGCACCCTTTCATATGTGGACTCCGGACGTCTATGAGGGGGCTCCTACCGTTGTGACTGGATTTATGGCCTCCGTCGGAAAGGTGGCGGCCTTCGGTGTTTTCCTGAGGGTCTTTTGGGTGGCATTCTCGGCCAACAAGGATCACTGGACCTGGCTGATCATTACCATTGCCATCCTTTCGATGCTAATCGGAAATATCGTGGCCCTCGTCCAGAAGAACATCAAGCGTATGTTGGCTTATTCATCCATCGGCCATGCGGGATATGCGGTCATAGGGCTTCTCAATCCCAGCAGAGAAAGCCTTTTTGCTTTGATGTTCTATCTTTTTGTCTATTTGTTCATGACTCTTGGTGCCTTCGGGATCGTCCTCATACTCAGGCGAAAAGGGGTTGAAGGGGAGGAAATTCAGGATTTCGTCGGGCTGAATAAGAAAAATCCGATGGCGGCCTTCCTTATGCTCATTTTCATGTTTTCTCTTGCAGGAATTCCTCCTTTTGGAGGATTCCTGGCAAAGTTCTATATCTTTATGGCCGCGGTTCACGCCGGATTTACCTGGCTTGCAGTGGTTGGCGTTCTTCTAAGCGCTGTCGGTGCCTACTACTACATTCGGGTCGTCATGGCCATGTATATGAAGGACCCGGAAGAAACGGTCGAATTTCTTCCGAACCGCATGGAAAAAATTGCTCTTTTCCTGACAGCTTCCATGACGGTTCTGATGGGTGTGTTCCCTCTTCCCTTTGTTCACTATATAGAGACCTCGCTTGCGATTCTTGTCCCATAGAGGCCTGACAGATTCGGATCTTTTATTTCCGATTGGTGTATACTGGCCATAAAGGAAATAAAAACCGGAGGATTCGCCATGTTGACAGGTCTCTTTGAACCAATTCATCTGATTGTTATTTTGCTCATAGTCATGCTTGTTTTCGGGGCAAAGAAGCTTCCGGAGATTGGATCGGGAATGGGAAAAGCCATTTCAAACTTCAAGCGATCCCTGAAGGACTCTTCTGATTCACCGGACCATGAGGACAAGATTGAATCAAAGAAATAAAAAAAAAATCCGGTCTTTTGTCTTTAAGAATTGCGGTAATCATGATGATTCCGGAGAGTGGGAGTGACCTTTTCAAAGAAGAAGGTCTGGCTCTTCCTCCTGGCAGGCCTTATCTCCGAGGCTGTCGGATTTGTCCTGATCAAGCGAGGGCTTGTACAGGTTCCTGTTTTTACAAGCCATTCGCTTACCTCCTCTGAATTTCTTGTCTCCGTTCTCAAGTCTCCGCAGGTTCTTGTCGGAACCGCCTTTGAGGCGCTGCACTTTGGTGTTTTGATGGAGCTTCTGTCCGTCTCGGATGTTTCTTACATCATTCCCCTGACATCGATCGGATATGTTCTGACACCTATATCCGCCCTGTTCTTTCTGGGCGAGGGCATTCCCCCGGTTCGCTGGGCGGGAATTCTGTTCGTGTGCGTAGGAGTTGCTATGGTTTCTTTCTCAGACAAAAAGACACGAGAGAGCACAGAAAATCTTGCCTAGGACTCCGCCCCAGTCCCCTTGACGCCCGAGGTTTGATGGGCTATTCTCTCATCTTGTTTCTTCCCCTTATGCGCCTGTAGCTCAGTCCGGATAGAGCATCGGATTCCGGTTCCGAGTGTCGGGAGTTCAAATCTCTCCAGGCGCGCCATCTTCTCCCCTGAAATATCCAATACCCAAGCCAATAAATCCCCCTCTTGTACGTTTCCTTATGTGACCTTTTGTGACCTTGTTTAACCCCATTTTTTCCATCTCATTACACCAAAATTACACCAAGATACACCATGGGAAATAACCTGTTTTAGCCACTATGTGACCTTTTGTATTTTTCGATTGCACCATGGGGAAGAGCGGAGTTGACAAACAAAAAAAGGTGATTATAATGGCAATCACGGTTCCCAGCCATAACTTTGTGGGACAGTGGATTTGGCACAAAAAATAGAATGGACCACATCAACACAAAAAGTTGGGTGGGGGCCGGGCCAATCACCTGTCTTGTTCTTGCAGTTTATGCCAGGAGGCATTCTGCAACTACAGGACAGGTGTGCCAATGCCATCTCAATCTTTCCGCTGGACCAATCCACCCAAAAATTTCCACTTTTCCGGCCAAGAAGCTCTCCGAGCTTACTTTTTTCCCAGACAGACAATCCAAATCCAAGAAGCAGCGAGGATTATCGGAGTCGGGCGAGAGAGGATGTACCGTGTTGACCTAGGAATCCCCTTTCGACGACGTCCCGGGGGTCGCCAGTTCATCCTCCTGGATGACCTGATCTCTTTCCTTTTCCCCTCCGAAACATCTAATAATTCTGAAACATCAGATACTTCCCTAGATAACTGCACCAATGGTGTAGCAG
>JAJYUV010000080.1 GCA_021792355.1 Thermoplasmata archaeon
CGGACTTACCATTCTTAGAGACATTTCTCCCCCCGAATCTTATGGCCTCCAAGTTGGAATCTACAACGGAGCCTTCAATCTCGGCGGAGCAGTAGGTGCTTTTGGATGGGTGTTCGTCGATAAAGCGCTGGGCTGGCAAACGGGCCTAATTCTGGGTGGAATTTTGGTCATAGCAGTAAGTATAGAAAATCTCATTGTGCTCAGGGGACAAGATGAAGTGAAGGCAGAATCTACCGGATTTTACGAGAAGATTTTCACAATCTTGAAAAACAAATACCTGTGGCTTCTTCCGATTGGCACCGTTATAGCAATGTTCGTTGAAACGGTCGGTGCACAGTTTCTAGTATACTTTGGCGAAAATTTTCTATATTTGGCATCTTCAGAAGCCGGATTGATTGATTTTGTGTTCTTGTTAATTGGATTCCCCGCAGGCATAGTTGCTGGCCACTACATTTCCAACCCAAAGACCAGAAGACCGTACACCTACGTCACTATGATTATAGGAGGTCTTGCATTTATGCTGGTTCCATTCGGCAGGACTTTCGCACTGACCACTGCCATCGTTGCCCTGGCGGGATTTACAGTCGTTTCCGGGTTTTCTGCTCTATACGTTTTGGCCGTGCAGCACGTTCGTGAAAAGTCAATGATACCCTTTGCCATATCGTTTGTTAATTTTGTGGGAATAGCAATTGGTTCGGTCTCTCCTTTCCTATTTACACTATTCACTCATGGGATAGGTCCGGATTATGGTTGGATAATATTGGGAGCAATCGGTCTCGCACTCCTACCGTTGTTCTTCATCTCTAAATCTAAGGAAGTTCCAGGCTCGTAGGTTCAGATCTTCATTAGAATAATTGAACTCTGCGGATTTGGCACCCAATCAAATGGTTATATCGAACAGATAATTCAGGGTTAATGGAAGATTGCCAATTCTGTAAGATTGCTAGTCATTCGGTGAAGACAGAAATACTGTATGAGAATGACTCGACAATCAGCTTCCTCGATCATCGTCCATTGTCAAAAGGACACGCAGTTGTTATTCCGAAAACGCATTTCGTAAATATATACGACATCGACTGTAGCACTCTCAACGAAGTAACACGAGTCGCAAAGCTACTGGTAATAAAATTAAATGAAAAATATGTCCCGTTGGGCATCAATCTTTTGCAAAATAATGGCGAGTACGCAGGTCAGACTGTCTTCAATTTTCATTTACAGATAATCCCCCGGTATGATGACAAGTATGTCAAGATGCTTGGGGAAATCGCGTTGAGCAGAAAGGTTGCAGATGCGAAAGTGTCAGAGCCCATAGCAAAAGAAATCAGAAAAACACTTGACTGACGGGGCATTTAGATACGACTCCAAAATGGACAGAATCGGTTGTAATGAAATCTGAATTTGCAAATTTCGGATCGACTGAAATATAGTCTACGACGCAATTTATTGAAAATCAACGGTACGTTCACAAGGTTTTATTACTTCCAAATTATATGGTTGTGCGAATGTATAGGTTCGGAATTGCAGGTATTCCACTTGGTTCTAAGGGGAGAACGGTTAAAGATGCTGTGGAAAATACTTTTCAGCTTGGTTTGAATTATCTAGAAATTCAGCTATTCAGGATAAGTACCCAAGAAAGAGAAATGAGAGACTTCGTGGGTATGAAACCTAAGGACATGGATGACATGCTCTTGGTAGACTTATTGAGAAGCGACGACGAGGGCAAGTACAAGTCTATAGGGTTGAACAAGGTAATAGAAGAGGATGACATCGGAACCGAGCTCTTCTGGAGCATGGCAAGAGATTACAAGGAGCTCAGTTTAGCGAAAGATGTTGCTAAAGAGTTGGACATTAAAATATCACTCCACACCCCATATTATGTTGATTTTTCCATCGAAGAACGGATGATAGTCGACTCAATTCAGCACACAATCTGGGGGGGCGTTATTGCGGATGCACTAGATTCTCAATATCTGATCACCCATCTGGGCTTACTTCCTGGCCAGAGGAAGGCCGGTCTGACCAGAACTGCTTCATCTCTCAAGCAGATATCAGACAAAATGACGGCTCTCAAGATCAAGCCCAAATTATGCATTGAGAACTCTGGGAAGAGCGAAGTGGTAGGAAGCGAGGAAGAAATAGATTTCCTACTAAGTAAGGCAAAGAATGTGACTTCTATAACCAACGTTTCTCACATCTATTCTTCAAAGAAGAACAGCCCAACAGAGCAGGACGAATTTGCCGAGATAATAGAAGAAACTAAGAAAAAGAAGAGACCACTCTATTTTGAATTTTCTGGAGTAGAATTCCTAGATCAAAACGAGTACAGGATAACTCCCATCAAGAAGGGTAATTTGAAGTTCGAACCCTTTGCAGATGCCCTGGCTGATTTTGACGACGAAATAACGCTCATATCATTTTCTCCATTGCTTGAGCACGACGCACTGTATATGAAGGTAATTTTTGAAAGGTCTATCCTGAAGAAGATTGGGAAGACGGTAAAACCCTTGGCTCAGTAAATGGTGAGGTCTATCTCCTGCTCCCCTTGCATCAACGTTTAACAATTATCGCACCGTAGGTGTGCTTTATCTTCTCGACCTTCGGCCCTATCACAGCTCTACAATAGCCGGCATTAGGATTCTTTCTGAAGTAATTCTTGTGGTACTCCTCCGCTGGGTAGAAGTTCTTCAGTGGTTCTATTGCAGTAATAATCGGTTTGGAATAGCTACTCTGAACCTCTGCCACCGCTCTCCTTATCATTGCTGCGTCCTCTTCACTTTCATAGAATATTACCGATCTGTACTGCTCCCCGATGTCTCCTCCCTGGCGATTTAGCGAGGTGGGATCGTGCATTGAGAAAAAAACGTCTAGTAATTCGGGCAGTGAGATTACATCTGGATCATATTCCACCTTTGCCACCTCAGCATGACCAGTGTTTCCTTCGCAAACCATCTCATATGAAGGATTCTGGATAGATCCGCCAGAATAACCCGGTTGACTCGACTTCACTCCATCCAACTCGGAAAATACGGCTTCGGTGCACCAAAAGCATCCGCCACCCAAAACGATTGACTTTGTCATTATATCACTCCCTCTCAGGAACGAATTTCATACAAATGGAATTGACACAGTGCCTGGTGTTTTTCTTTGTAAATCTTTCTCCGTAAAAGACGTGCCCAAGATGTGCATCACAGTTAGCGCACTTTATTTCTGTTCTGTCTCCATCCCTATCGGTGACCTTCTTCACGGCGCCTTTGATTTCGTCATCAAAACTCGGCCATCCGCAATCTGATTCGAACTTGTCGGTCGACCGGTATAGCGGCGAGTTACACCTCTTGCACACATAAGTTCCTTTCAGGAATAGGTTGTAATATTCTCCAGTGAATGGAGGTTCTGTACCTCCGCGAAGCAAGACCCTCTCCTCCTCCCTCGTAAGCTTGTTGTAAGCTTCCTGTTTGTCCATTGGCAAAACATTTGAAGTTGAGATAAAAACATGTTGTCACCAAATCAAATACTCTTCTCGAATTTTTAAGCGTCGCACGGGAAAACATTAGGCAAGCAATTCCCAGGCAAAAGGCTTTAAATGTTGTGAACCTAAGCGATTTGTTGACCACTTCAACGAGACACTCTGAAGACTGCATCTTTTGCCGGATCCTAAGTGGAAAAGAGGAAGGAACATTCCTGTATCGGAACAGCAAGGTGTCAGCTTTTCTGGATATACACCCACTTTTTGAGGGGCACACCCTAATTGTTCCAAACGATCATTATGTAGATATCACGGATGTTCCAAAGGACTCGCTTTCCGAAGTCATGAGCGTAGCCCAGATGATAGGAAAGGTCATGATCAAGAACTTGAATGCGGATGGAATAAACATCATGCATTCCACAGGTAGTCCTGCTGGACAGACTATATGGCATTTCCACGTCCACGTTCTTCCAAGGAGAGCAGGGGATGACTCAGGATTCCAAAAGTGGTGGTTCTCAAGGACCCATAAGGCGACTAGAGAGGAATTAGAGAACCTTGCCATTAAGTTAACTGACAAGTGAACTAATTTTCACCATCGTTCATTCACGACCTTGCTCTGCAAGATTAGATGTTGAGGAATCTGTTAATAAAAGCACCTGTTATATATTCATAAACCATAAGGAATCATGGTCAGGAGAGAGAGGGATTCACTGGGTGAGGTTGAGATTCCTGATGGACGATTGTATGGGCCAGAAACAGTTCGTGCACTCTCTAATTTCCCCTATCATAGATTTATGGATAGGAGGATTATAGATACTCTAATTGTAATCAAGAGGTCGTACGTCAGGGCATTTGCAAGTAAGGGAAAAATATCAAAGGAAATTGAGGAAGCAATCACGAAGGCAGCAGATGACCTCATTAAGAACAAGAACGATCTGGATTTTCCATTGAAGTACATCCAGGCCGGAGCCGGCACATCCACCAATATGAACGTCAACGAAGTAATCGCAAACAGGGCGCTGGAGATGTTGGGTAAACCACTGGGGAGCCACGACGTGATCAGCCCGCACAACCAGGTCAACATAGGGCAGTCGACAAATGACACCATACCTGCAGCGATAAGAATTACGGCATACTTTGCCCTAAAGTCTTTGTCAGAGTGCGTGGAGAAAGCGGTAGACCAACTCGAACTGATGTCTAAAGAGAATTCGAAGATGATAAAGACAGGAAGAACACACATACAGGATGCATCTGCTGTGACTTTTGGAGGCGAGTTTAAGTCCTATGCCGACCAATTGAGATCCTTCCTTGCCGAGAAGGATTACGTCCTAACCAGGCTGAGAAGGTTAAACTTAGGTGGAACAGCG
>JAJYUV010000081.1 GCA_021792355.1 Thermoplasmata archaeon
TTCATGCTCATACGATAGCCATCCTGGTATGGGACCAGCATGGAGGGTATCTCGGGCATCAGAAGGCACCACCCCCCCTGAACGTATCAAGGGCTCTATCGGTCTTGAAAGGATGTAAAATATGGCGCGACGTCTTAGCGTTTAATCTTGACTCGTTATGCCTACCGTTTCTGGGAGTTTTGAGCCTGAGAATAAGATCATGCTTCTGGGCGTCTGTCATGGATGCAGCTCCTCTTTTCTTCTTGAAAGGAATCACCTTGGCGATCTCCTGGAACATGGAGAATGGAAAAACGAGAATGATCTCGCTATCATGAATGTCAATATCTATACCAAGGAGCTCCGAGAGATCCCTCCATGCATTCTTGCGATCCTTGAGGTAGAGGCCCAGCTCTTTGTCTGAGTACTTGAAAAGATAGGACCCAGAAGGAAAGAAGGGAGGATTCGGACGGGAGCGCCTTACCTTGATTATCGCCTCCAGGGAGTGATCTTCCAGGAGACCATAATCGACGGCCTTCTCTATTTTGTAAGGACCAAGGTCCCTTAGATCAGTCATGAGGATCCTCCTTGCCGGGCGTATAAAAGCCATCCTCTGATTTGTGAATGAGGCCCATAGCAGCCAGCTCCTTGAGCGCAGAAACTATCTCCGCAGTCGAGAGGCTGGAGTCAAGGTCTGACAGCCTCCTCTGGATGCTGCCGGGTTTCTTGTCTGGTCTCTCGGCTAGGACCAGGATAAGAAGCTGCTCCGCCCTTACCTGCCTGTCGGGGATCTCAGCTGCCTTAAAGGTCTCGATAAAGTGGATGTCATCCTCACGGTCTAGAACTTCGCCTTTGTTTGGCTCCCTAGAGAACTCATAGAAGTTATACGCCGTGATTTCGTCCTTGTGGATTCTGAAAGGCATCCCTTTCCTAAGGCTCTTGCATGGATTACGGGGGCCTGGGTTCTCGGTGCAGACTCGAATAAGCCACCCTCGTTCCTCAGTCCCTGTATGTTTTGAACTAACCCAATTATCCCATCTAACCCCTTCGCCTGCGGAGGGCGCACTATTCGGATTCTCTGGAGGGGTTAGATTGGAACTGTTCCGGTTAGATGGGTTAGATAGGTTAGATAGGTTAGATGGGTTAGATAGGTTAGATGGGTTAGATTGGTCTGGCGCATTCACTTCCATCTTGTAGCGCTGCTTCGCTTCCTTAATTAGGATTAGGCTGCACTCAAACGCAGTGATCCCTTTCCCTATTGTTTTGCGGTTCCTCATGAGGCCTAGGCGCTTCACGGTATTGGAAATATTACGAGAAAACGACATTTTATTGAGCTTTTCTGGATTATATCCCAAGGCGATAGATACCCTCTCCGAGAGGTCCGGTATCTTGATCTGAACCATGTCATTGTCAGATTTCTCAGGATCTAACATTGACTGTTTTGACTCGTTTATCAGCGCTTCAATCTCCAGTATGACCTGGGCCTCCTTGGATCCCATCGCATGTTCCTGGTCCTCGTTTTTCTGCTGCTCTAGGAAATCTTTGACCTCTTGTAACACTGATTGATCTCCCTGACTATATTTTGTGAGAAAACGTGCAATGGCGAGAATGGGCTTAGCTTTCTCGTAATCTCTCCCAATAAGCTTCAGGTCGTTTGTGATTTCCATTGAGTCAGAGACTCCTCTAATTTCTTCAAAGTACTCCATAGCGAGAATATACAGATCATCCCGTACCTCTTGCCATGCTGGATCCTTACTGGATATCGATAGATTTGACCTCTTTTCGTCAAGGGTCCTGACGAGCATTATGACATAAGACCGATTTTTGATTGTTTCAAGGAGCGGATCGATTGCGCAGAAGATCTTAGGACTATAAGTGGAATAGCTAACCCTCTTTCTATTTAATGAGTTTCCTTCAGTCCTCATCACGGATCCAGTCGGTTTATACCCTGAGTTAAAAATAGGAAAGAGCTCTAGCATCCTGTCAGTCTGCCTGTTCTTGTCAAGGCCTTCGATTTCATCAACGATAAGCGTGGATCGCTCAGCTTCTATTGTCCTGTAAACGACCGACGGGGTTTGGTCCACTCCCATCGTTGCATTGAAGGCCAAGTGAAGAAATATCTCCCCTAGCTTGGATTTACCTGAATTTGTTATGCCTTCAATCTTCAGGTAAGGGATTGCATCAAACATGACAAAAAGATAGGTGAGGATGCAATAGACGGCGCAGAGAGTGGAGCCTCCTTTTATCTCTCCAAAATCGATGTACTTGTCAAAAATACCCTTGATTTTTTTAAAGACAATCCATGGATCCACATGAGCCGTTCCATCTAAGAAGTCCTTCCGGGACATCATGCTCCATCTTGACTGGATCGGCTCCTCTGGTATGTTTGCGAAAAGGTCCCTTTCTCTAAATTCCTTCTCAGTGCATGAGAAGATCTCTCTTTTACTCGTTATTTCAAAATTGCACTGGACCATAATGGAATAGCTGTTCTTCTTTGCATCCTCTTTCTCTATCTTCGTCGGGAATGACACGGTATATGATAGGCTTCCATCTGGAAGAGTCCCCTGGCCCGTACTGAAAGTTTTTTGGTCCTTGAATAATATCAGGTATTTCCCTACTCTCCTAGATTCAGACTCGCCTTTCCACAAATCAGATCCATTCTTGAAATCAGCTAATTGAGATGGATGTAGGCCATGGTCAAGGGCATTCTTTTTCACCAAGTTCCTGATTTCAGGTTTGTTTTTTTTATGAAAATAAGAACCGTCTTGTGCATAGTTTTGAACCTCGCTCGGGTCTTTGTATACGTCCCTGAAAGGAGGATCCATTGATTCAACCACATCTTGGATTGATAGGTATTTATTCCCATTGGGGTCATTGCCGCGAGGACCCGCAGCGTCTTTAGCTGTCATAACCCCCCTCCTAAGTACGTGTGAAAGTTAATATCCAGCGAAGAAATACATATTTGATATAGGGCGAGGTGACTCGCTAATCCCCTCATTTTTTGAATCCTCCTGTTTCTGCGTTTATCTTCTCCAGTGCCAGTTTAAGTATTTCGCAAGCCTTAGTGACCTTGCTATCTTCTATTCGGCCATTTTTAGGCTTCTGGACAAGGTAGTCAACTAAACAGTGTGTGAGGTGAAAACGTACTTTTATACAGGATGCCCTAGTCCTTTTAGCAATCTCGCCCAGCGTGGTGTGGGAGGCTTCTAAATTTTCCAAAATTTTGGAGATCTCCAAATCGATTTTATGAAGGGGCCGAGCCACTTTCAGCCCTCCGGTTTCTTTTTGCAACCTCTGAATATGCAGCGGTTTATTTCTGCCGTCGGGCAAAGTAATCAAGAGATATCCTTCGAGGCATTTCCTTACGTGATAGTACACTTGGGCGCACGGCAGCCCCAACTTCTTGGCCAATGCTTGTCCGTAGATTACATGGTCAGGTGGAACGTTCTTAAGGATAGCCTTATCAATCTCATGCGGAAGCGTGCATAGGTCGAAGTCACTCATGGATTGTCCAGCTCCCTCGAAAGCTTTAACCATGCCGGGACCCTGGATAAAAACTCAACATCGGTTATCTGATCCGGCTCCGCGTCCAAGACCTTCCTGAATGTGGATTCCGGATATTTCGACCGGATCTCCATCTTTAGCTTTCGGAGATCTTTCATTTTACAAATTCCTCTTTTCAATTTTGATAATCAGGACCTTAGGATCTCCGATTTCGTATTCGATTTCATCTTCGGTTTTAATGTTATAACCTTGGGCTATCCAGGCAGGAATAGGCGAATAAAAACTCCCTCCGATGTTCACAGGATGCTTTGACTTAGGTCTAATTCTTTCATCTCCATTTATGAAAATACGCGGTTATACTTATTCGGTATTTTCTGTTCTACCGGAACTTTTATTATCTGCCTTTTATTTTAGAAATGTCAAAGATAATGACGAGCAACACAAAAAAATTAGTTAACCTGACCCTCCCCTCAATAGGTCCAGGCTCAAGCTACGCTGAAATGATCCTGTTTTACTTGGCTGAAGCGATCGACCGGGACACATGCGGATTCGCATTTACGAGATTCGGCAACAAGGCTAACTTATATGAATTGAGGGACATGCTCTTACCACATATCAAAGAGAGGAAAAAGAGTTCCAAGAAAAAATGGGCGAGACCAATCAAGGAGGCTCTTAGAGAGTTAATCGAATCGGGGCAAGTCGTAGAGACCACTGAGGGGTCTCCGGAAGAGGGCACAGAAGAAAAATATTACCAATCGACTAAAGACATGTTTGATTATGATAATCTGAGGCTTCAGGCTATCAATAAAGAAAAAGCTATCCTGAAGGCCAAAGAGGTTTCAGAGTTTCTTGCCTCCATTCCAAGGGAGCTGCGTTTCACCTGGTTAACTAGTCCTGACAATGTAATTAAGTTCCGGATAAGCATGGCTAACCTCGTCGATGCGTGGGGTTGCGACAGGACAGTTCAATGGATGAGGAAGTACCTAGGCGAGGAGGATCCTAAGACCATTGCATGGCTTTCAGAATACTCGCCCTTACTAACAGATGAAGAGCTCGAAATTAAATCCCTCGAGGGCATTTCAGAGGTTAGTCCATACTCAAGTAGATAATTAGTCTTTAACGCTACAAAAATAACACTGTTTTTAGGTAATGCCCCTTATAAACCTATTGGTATAAAATACCATAGACGACCATTATTGGTATGAGTTCCGGCAAGCCCGCTCCAGATATTACGCATACTTAGTCGAAATAGTACAAATCGTATATTAGTGCTGGTGAAATACTTGGTAGGAGAGGGGCAGCATGTCATTTGAAAACAAGGAAGTTGAGTGGGAT
>JAJYUV010000082.1 GCA_021792355.1 Thermoplasmata archaeon
AGCATGTCGGCTCCTGCCTGCTTAACCTTTACGGCAGTCTCCAACAACTGTTCCTCACTTTCAACACTGCATGGTCCTCCTATGACCGTTAGCCCATTCCCAATTTCCACATCTCCTACTCTCACTATCGTTCTCTCTGATTCGCCAAGTGAGGCCAGTTTGGCGTTCTTATATATATTGTTCATTTATCATCCTTCTCTTGAAAAATGTCTTCTAGAAAGCACTGAAGCTTCCCTTCCCCGCTATGACCAAATGATCTTTGCAGGTCTTGAATTGATGTACGCAACACGATCGGCATTTGGTAAAATATACTTCTAGATAAAGCGCAACAACACACCGCAGAAATGCGAGACCTTAATAAGGTCATACCTATGAAATTGTCAAGTTTCATAAATTACACCAAAATATCAGATGGAGATATCAGTAACTATATGCTGAAAAGTGGCACGGAATGGTAAAAATCCACTTCCTGCTTTCTATCATAGTCACTAATATCAGATTTGCAAGGCGTACTTAAACATTGTGGACATCATTCACTGTTTAATTTCGCGAAGGTTATGATTGGCACTTCTATTCCCTGCGTTTTTGCAGATTTAATCTACCAATTATCGATAATGTCTTTATACCTTGCTTTGAAATCTAAATTTATATTGATCCTAGTGCATACAATAGACTGTTTCTTCCCTTTGGGAAAGAGGGATAATGCAACGAAGATGTTTCTTATCTTCCTTCAGACTTTCTAATCTCTTCTATAAAAGGAAGGGGTGTTTGACGAGATATCCATTAGACACTCGAAATATGGAATAATGTGTAATTTGAGCTGTGTGGGTATCAGCCATCATTTTCCAACCCGTCTGTTACTCAAATTCTTCATGAATCGTGATCACCTGAGAATTCACATCTGTTAGATGCCCGCCATCAATTAAAGACAACAGGAGGCTGCCTTTTGGTATCCTAATTCAAAACTGGTGTTCCAGAAATTTGATTAAGTGCGGTTTATACGGATCAGAATGATCTAATTCCTTCCCCCGTCAACCTAGTTTTACCAACCTATTGAAAGCTTGAACCTTAAAGTCTGACGGACAACAATTATTACCCATTTTGACATATTAATTGCGTGAATTACGAAGAGATTGTTGTGAAAGAAGGCGAGATTTCAGAGGTCATTCTGAACAGGCCTAAGAAGTTCAACGCGCTGAATAAGTCACTTAAAAGAGAATTGATCCAAGCTCTTGAGAATCTTAATCAAAATGATTCAGTAAATGTCATAATTTTAAGTGGAATGGGAGGAAATTTTTCAACTGGCCAAGACATAAACGATATCGCATCATTTTCCGGCAAAGATGTGAGTAGTTGGATGGAAGGACTGAAAAGAATGTTTGATGCTCTTAGAAATGTTGACAAACCGACTATAGCGTCAATAGATGGATACGCAACAGGAGCTGGATTCCAGCTTTCCCTCCTCTGCGACATAAGAGTTTCTTCTCCCACAGCTAGACTAGGTCTCCCCGAAATAAACATAGGAATACCGAGTATTACGGGAAGCCAGTTTTTGCGAATGGTTGGTGTGCCCATACCAAAAATAGCAGAACTCGTAATGACAGGAAATTTCATAAGCGGTGCTGAGGGTAAAGAAATTGGAATAATCAACTATGTCGTTCTGGAGGGAGACCCGTACTCAGTCGCACTGGACATTGCAAAACAACTTATCGGAAAACCCAGAATGGCTCAGAGAGTCCACAAGCGCTTGCTGAGAACGATGACTGAAGATCTTTACAATGAATCATTCAGATTCGCATCCGAGGCTGATGTGGAAGTATTTGATTCTGGTGAACCGTCAAGGATAATGAGATCATTCCTGAAAAGATGATCTTAAGGTTCCAAAAACTAACCGTCTACATTTTATTCAAATATTGTGATGAGTTAATACTTCCCCTACTATCGAGTGTGAAGGAATTATCCAAATTGTTTTTATCTAACCTCATTATGATGCATCTGATGAGATTCTGGAAACATCCCGAAAACGAACCTGTTGACTTGGAGGCTATCCATACCAGAACATATTCTACTAGACAGGAGTCTGAAGAAATCTATACTACTTCTGGAATATCTCATGGTACGGAAAAGGACACCAAATTCACATTGCGATCAGAGACAGGGGCAAGTATTAGGCTGTTTGATCATAAAGGCTCTGGACAGTCTAACACAACTACGTGGGATTTCCAGATTTACTGAGCGCCTAATGAGGAACTTCCAATAAGAAGTCTGTATGTTTTTCAGTCACATAATCTGTTGATTAATCCATGGTGCAGAAGGTGAAAGCATTTGTTTTATGAGATGCGCAAGAATCGATATTTAAAGGTCGGGTTGGGCGACTATATTTTCAGCTTGATGTGGTAGAATGAGGCGAATAATAGTTGAGGTTCCTGCATCTTCTGCAAACCTTGGTTCAGGTTTTGACGTTTTTGCCCTTGGCCTTAGTCATCCAAGAGATACTGTTGAACTAACTGCTTCCAAATCCAGCAAGATGTGTGTCAGAACTTCTTACACTAGAGGAGGTACCGTCTTAGTGTCTGAAGATAGGGCTGTACGCGCAGTAGCAGAGAATATTGCGACGAAATTTGATCTGCGTTACAATATTGGCGCACTAATAACGAGTAGGATACCTATTGGAGTAGGCTTGGGAAGCAGTGCAGCTTCTTCCATAGCTGCGGCGGTAGGTATGAACGGTCTTTTCGGATTAGAGCTTGACAACAAAGGACTTCTAGAATTTGCGGTAGAGGGCGAATTTGCCGCCTCTGGATCAAGGCATTATGACAATTTAGCGGGAGCCCTAAACGGAGGGTTTGTAATAGTGAGAAGCGATTCGCTAGAAATGATCAGGTTCACTCCTCCAAAAGGAATGGCAGTAGTGATTTTAACCCCACTCTTAAAATTGCCAGGGAAAAAGACTCAATATGCAAGGTCACTTATTCCCGGGCATGTAGAAATCGAGAAGTTGACAAGAAATGTCTCTCTTGCGTCTACCGTAGTAGCAGGATTTGCGAAGGGCGACATAGGTATGATAGGCAAGGGGTTGGAAGATTCTGTTATCGAACCGTCCCGGAAGGTGATGATACCATGGTTTGATGAGGTTAAAAATACGGCACTGCAAGCTGGTGCAGCAGGCGTATGTATAAGCGGAGCAGGACCAAGCGTGATGGCTATCGTAGATGGGGTTAAGACCGATCCAGAGAGGGTACAGACTTCAATGGTGGAACGCTTAGCCACCCATGGGATTATAGCCAACAGCTTTATAACAAATCCAGGGGAGGGAACAAGAATTGTTAAAGAACCATAAGGACTGGCTTCTGCACTGCTTCGAGTGCGGGAGGGAATATGAAGAAGAGCCCATATCGTCACGCTGTAAATGTGGGGGAGTTCTCGAGCTTGTCCTGATAAAGAACTTTCCTAAAATTAGCGATTTCAATGGAGCAGGAGTCTGGAGGTACTCCAAGACCCTTCCTATTTCAGACGAGACACAGATAATTACGATTAACGAGGGCAACACTCCGTTGATAAGAACCTATAACCTTCCCGTCAATGAAGGGACGAAATTCTTTGTGAAAAATGAGGGGCAAAATCCAACTGGTTCGTTCAAGGACAGGGGAATGACAGTGGCAGTAACCAGGGCAAAGGAGATGGGAGCAGAGACGCTTGTGTGTGCGTCAACAGGGAATACTTCAGCATCGGCTGCTGCTTATGCTGCCAGAGGAGGTATGAAAGCGGTCGTACTTGTTCCTGCCGGAAAAGTAGCAGGCGGGAAACTTGTACAGGCTGTCATCCACGGTGCCAAGGTAATAAGAGTGTCCGGGGATTTTGACAGCGCATTGGAACTAATGGCTCTTGAAGCGAACAAGAGAAGGGACCTCTATATTGTAAATTCTCTGAATCCCTTTAGAATAGAGGGACAGAAAACCGGAGCTTACGAGATATTTGAGCAACTTGGCAGAAAAATACCAGACTACGTGATCCTCCCCGTTGGGAATGCTGGTAACATAAGCGCGTACTGGAAGGGCTTTTCGGAGCTCAAGAAGTGGGGGATCACAGACAAGACGCCTAAAATGATCGGAGTTCAGGCCACCGGTGCTTCACCCCTTACTCAGCTTTTCCGGAGAGGTGATGACAATCTCGTAAAGTGGGATAACCCTGAAACGGTGGCCTCTGCAATTCGAATCGGAAACCCTGTTTCCTGGAGGAAGGCACTGGCCGCAGTAAGGGAATCTAATGGGCAGTTCCTGGCCGTCACTGACCGAGAGATCCTGCAAGCACAGCGAGACCTTGCCTCAAATGAGGGCATATTCGTGGAGCCTGCCAGCGCAACTCCTTTGGCAGCGATAGAATATTTGAAGGATTCCTTCAAAAGAAATTCAGTAGTTGTTTCTATTGCTACAGGAAACGGCCTCAAGGATCAGGGAGTTGTGCCAGTGGACTCAGAGAAATTACCATTAGTCTCAGACTTGAAAGAACTGGAAAACTATCTCTAACCAATCTTCTCCACTCTACTGTAATAGCTAATTAGTCCCAGGCGCACCTAGCTATTTCTAGTATTTCCACATTTACTTTATGCATATTCAGCGCTATATCTTATACCTAAAGACAAATTCCTGAAGTATTCGCTTAATTATTTAATAGAACCTTTTTAGGGTTTATCACACCGTGCATCGCCACCTTGGAAAATACAGCTCCTAGAAATTACTATAGCCCCGGGCAGATTCGAACTGCCGTCGTCGGATTCAAAGTCCGAAATGCTTGTCCACTACA
>JAJYUV010000083.1 GCA_021792355.1 Thermoplasmata archaeon
GGATGATCTGCATACAGGATTGATGTGGTGCCTCGCATAACAGTAGCGGGAGTCGAACCATGACTTCATCTCCCTCCTGAGGTCTATGGGTGAAGGGATTGTTCCATCACCCTTCCAGTGAATGTAAGATTTCATCACTCCGTATCTTGTTGCTTCCCTCATGTCCATAAGATACTGGATGATGCTGTCGGATGGAGAGTAGTACCACCATACTGTCCTCTTTGATCCTGAAGACTTCCAAGGATGAGCCAATGTTTCAATATCCTCTCTTCCCGGATATAAGGGTTGAGTACCCTTCTACCAAATGAAGAAAATGAAAAAATGAATTTTCTAGATTAAACGCAGCAATGAGGATTGCACATCATCATACAGTATCATACAGTATTTGGTGGTAACAGTTTAAACCCTAAGCGATTGAAGGAAACGGATTGCCAGCTGATACTGCAGGTAACAGATAGAGTGAAAATCCAACCACAAGTTCAGTGACTGTCTTGCTCTGTTAATTTACTCTTAGCCAGGGATGCAAGCAAACACTTAGTTCTGCTTCTTTTTTGACGCCTACTAATCTTGTTGAAACTGGAATGCATATTTTTCTTTGAGTGGTAGAAGTTCCAAGGAAAGGAAATAGTGTTAAAAAGCAGCTATTACGACGGTAAGATTTTTTAATCTTGCTTAAGTTAACAATCATGCGTATAATAACTCACGAAAGGACCGGACCATATAGAGTGAAGATCAGGGACATTGAAGGTGCGAAAAAAGTGGATTCTAACTCCAGGCTATTGGAATTTGAAGTCGAATTCTGTGGATGTGGTCTTTCTAACAACAAACCATTTTGTGATGGGAGCCATGAAATAACGGAAGATGAAGACCTTTCCACAGTCTATGCCTATGACGAGAATCATCAAAGAATAGTTGCAAGCAAGTTCTACAGGCCGAATGAGAAACTCTAGCTAGGATCAGAGAACGGGATTGGTCCTCTTCGATCTAATTAATGATCCATTTGTTTGTGCCTCTTCTTAACCAGTATCCACTATGTGAGCCAATGAACAGGACTGGGTCTTGACGAGACTATATGTATGTGAATTTCGAAGATTTGAGTTTTCTATCGATTGTGAGGTGTTCTAAGGGAAGAATATCAATGAATGGCAGAAGATTCTGTATCTATTTGCGAAATCATTCCATCTAGGAATTTTGTGACATCCATAATTAAGCCATAATCGGCGAATTTGAATATCATTGAATTTGGATCTGTGTTGATTGCTATTACCTTTTTGCAGTACCTTAAACCGACTACGTGATTTGCTTGACCGGATATACCTAAAGCAATATATACGTCTGGAGAAATTGAGTATCCTGTAAGACCTATTTGTTGCTGTCTTGGAATGAATCCCATGTCTACTACCGGTCTCGATGCGCCAATAGTCCCACCCGTCATTCGCGCAAGCTGTAACACTTTCTTGATCGTTTCCTTACTAGTGGCGCCTCTCCCAATTCCAAATACAATCCTTCCGGAATGAAGTGGCTTGTACTCTTCAGGCACAGGCGAAAAAGAAAGAATCTCTTCGTGTCTGTTGTTTTCAACGTCCAATTCCTTGACCTGAAACGCTTCGTCCGTTAGCATCGTTTCAAAAATGCCTGGTCTCACTGTTGCCATTGCAGGTTTTGTCTTAGAATAGATTGAAGCGATAATTGAACCACCGAATGAAGGTTTGTGTTGTATCAATCTCCCTTTGTCTATTTCAAGGTCCACACAATCCGCAGTAAGACCGAGGTTAAGTTCACCTGCAATTGTCCCGGCAAGTTCTCTCCCCCTAGTAGTAGAAGGAAATATGACATATTCGGGATGTTTCTCATCGATGAAATTCAGCAATGCCGTTAGCATATCAAACAAATCTTGCGACCCTAAATGATAATAGACTGGGGACGGCATTCCTCTAAGTTTTTCTTGTGGCACATTCCCTAGCATTACTGGGTTGAGATTATTTGACAGGGCAAGGGATGAAATTTTAGTGGCAATCTCCACCGAAATCTGTGGGTCATCGAGTGCGATTCCCAAAATCAGCGGTCCCTCCAAACTGAAGCTCGGCATTGACCCTTTCGACGATATCTCTGCTTTAACCTGGTTTTGTTTTAAGATTGCCGTCAATGTTCTGAAGACGTCTTGGTTCGTTTCTAAAATCTCGCATCTCCTGGTACTCTGCATGGTCTTAGTTGCAAACACAACTGTAGGGCTCATATCGACACCATTTGAGTCTAATTTCAACGCCGACGAATCAACTGTGACAATAGAATCTGAGTAATCCGGGGACCCGGGTTTGATTGGTCTAGCTTTGTTAATCTTCTCGCTCACGGAAAAGACAGCGGGGAGAGTAACGCCGATGCTGTATAGCCCGAATTCGTTTTCGTGTTCCACTACAGCTTTGTCACCGTTAACTTCAATCTTCGAAATGCTTGATTTAAAATTGTAGGATAGTTTTACAGCTATTTCTGGGGGGACCTGGGAAGTTTCGCCGTCCAACGAATATTTTCCAGTAAGTATGATGGCAGGCTTAATAGTGGACGCGAACCTAGAGAGTATCGTCGACGTTGCCTGCGTGTCCGATCCACCGAATTTTCGATCGGTTAAGAGGTAACCTTTTTGAATCCCCATTCTCATACCCTCATTTAGAACATCGACCGCGCTCTGGGGGCCCATAGAAGCTATGATCGTCTCTGCGCCATACTTCTCTCCAATCCTTATTGTCTCCTCAACCGCCTTCTTGTCAAAAGAGTTCATCATCAATGGTACTCCATCCCTCAATATCCTGTTAGTAACCGGGTCGAATTTTATGTCATGTACGTCGGGAATTTGTTTTACAAAAACGAGTACTTTCATTGTTCTAAAACAACATATCCGTATTTATTGATTTAGTGGCCAGAAGAAATAACTCGTCCACCGTGGGCCTAGATCCCAAAATTCACCTCTTTTATCGATACATTTGCTGTTACTGATTAGAGATGCTTAATCAACAACTGTTCTTGACAAATCTGATAAATTATTTCTCTCAGTGCGGAGGGCCGGATTTGAACCGGCGAACCCCTACGGGACTAGACCCTGAATCTAGTGCCTTTGACCAAGCTCGACAACCTCCGCCTGATTTTCCCTATAAGCACTGCAATATTAACTTCTTTTGGAAGCATGACCATAATGATGCCAAACTGTAACTCAATTCATCATCAACTAGTTCCACAGTTTGGAACCTAAAAAATTTGAATGAGTTGAGGTTAACTGAATCATGAAGTACAAGAGCTTTGGCAAGACTGGGGTCAAGGTTTCTGAATTGATATTCGGTACGTGGTATCTTCCGAGCCGTGAAACGAGTGGAAAGAGGGAAGTAAACAGGCAAACTTCGATTAAATTGATAAAGAAAGCGTACGATTTAGGAATCAACTTTTTCGATACAGCTGACGTTTACAGGGGTATTTATGATAGAGATACTTTCACAACGAATTTTGAGAATGTTGGATTAGCAGAGAAGATTGTTGGAGAAGCATTGAAGGGTTATGATAGGGAGAGCTTTGTGATCTCTACGAAAGTAATGGGCAGAACTGGACCTCTCCCAAATGACCAGGGTGCCAACAGGAAACACGTGCGGAGTGCAATTGCAAAAAGTCTAGAGAGACTCAAGTTGAAGTATGTGGACTTCTATATGGTTCATGGCCCCGATGAAGATAGCGGAATTGAGCAAACTGCAAAGACGATGAATATCCTTGAGGATGAGGGTTTGATACTTCACTATGGAATTTCAAATCACTCCGCCCACAACATCATAAAATTTCTCAATCTCAGATATTTTGAGCCACTTGAACCGCCGGCTTTCATTCAGGACAAGTACAACCTGATTGAGAGGGAACTGGAGAATACTAACATAAAGGTGGCAGAGGACAACTCGCTAGCATCGATGATCTACAGTCCACTAGCACAAGGAGTCCTTGCGGGGAGATACATCAAAGAAAACAGCAAGGGTTCACGAAAGGAATATGAGAGATGGTTTGAGAAGAACCAACTTCAAGCGGAAAACCAGGCATCTCTCGAAAAATTCAGTGAGATTGCCAAACAAAAGGATGTGACCATGTCGCAACTTGCTCTGTACTGGCTCATCAACAGAGGGAAATACATCTTTCCAATCCTAGGAGCCACAAGGGAAGAACAACTGGAGGAGAACGTAGGAAGTGGAAACATATCCCTATCCACCCAAGATGTCGATGACCTGGGAAAACTGTTCGAAGGCAAGAAGAAGTAAACTTGGTCTAAATGTTCAAACATAATTGACATCACTTGGTTCCACCTCATTCTCCGACTTACATCACAACTTATTCATAAGGACTCTCAAGGCCCATTCTATTATAACAAATTGGTAGCCGGATTGGGAAAACGTCCCTAAGATTAGGGGCTAAACGAATAAAAAAAAGTTGCTCATAAATCAGCAAGGGTTAGATGATGGATTTTACAGATTTTCGATCTTTAGTAATCGCGGACTGAACACCTCGCCTTGCGGCTTGGTGCGTACATCCCGATCCTATCAACCCTGTCTTTTACAGGAGATCTAATGATGATGCCTCTTTTCAGGGACGGTTTCGAACTTAGATGCTTTCAGTTCTTATCCGCATATGATGTGGCTGCCCGGCGAATGCCTTGTCAGACAACCGGTAAACTAGAGACCACGAAGCCCCGTTCCTCTCGTACTAAAGGCTCCTTCCCTTCAGGCATCAATGCACTCCCACGGAGAAGCAACCCTACT
>JAJYUV010000084.1 GCA_021792355.1 Thermoplasmata archaeon
AGTAGTATATTGCGGGCAGAACGTTCGCGAACAAATCCCGCGCCATTCTAACAGCCAAAAGGCCTAATTGATATTTCACATATCTTATCTCACATATCCTATCCCCCTCCTGATATATCACCCCCCGCCCGCGCGCGTGACACACGTGATGCGCACGTGACGCACACGCACACGTGACGCACGTGACACGTACGTGATGCTGGTATATTTTCTGATATATCACAAAATTTTTGGTGAATCTATCTATCAGAGGATTATAATGGGTAATAGAAGCAAGGAAGGATGCGATGACGTGACAGATATTACTCTCTTCAATTCAGACGGTGACCCGCTCTGCTGGTGCGGGCATGATTCTGTAATAGAACTCCACCAAGCCAGTACAAACACCTATTGGTATTGCAAGAAACATTGGCAGGAGCATCAGGAACTATACAAGAAATGGTTGGCACTATATGAACTCCGAGAACGACAGTTGACACGCTCGACGTTTCTGTATCCTTGGAAGGAGACTAAGGATGCCTAAAACCGCCAAAACACATGGACTGAGTAAAGAGAACATTCTCAGTGCTCTCGGTAACCAGTGGGTCTATCGCACCACAAAGACTAACCGATACTACGAAAACACAGCAACAGGTGAGAAGATATCGAGGCGTAAAGCACTGGACCGTGCTATTGCTAAAAACCCTAATGCGCACGGCGGTAAAACCAAATACGCTCAAGTTTCGCCTTCGAGACGCAAGCGAAAAATTGTAGACGAATCCAAGGTTAAAGGGAGATGGAAGAAGGCACATGGGGCGCTTGGTGATGCAGGGTGGAAAGTGAAGGAATACGAATCGGTGAGCGACATGGCGGCATATGTTGAGGAACATCCTGGTATCTATTTTGTGACTACTTATGGTTCCCGCCCCGCTAGGTATACCAACACAAATACCGGTGAAGAGGTTTCTGCCGGGCATGAAACCAAGGCATGGGTGTCTTTGGTCGGGCGCAGCTACTATACAGGACCGGAAGCTGCTGATGATTTTATCAATGATATCGACACTGGGATGGCTATCCTCCACCCGGGCCAGATGGAAAGCTTCGACAAATTTGCGCTCTACAAGAGCTCGTTCGTAGTACCAACAGAGTAGATTCATCGAAAGAAGGCGATCACCATAGTCTCTCTAACCAGAAAGGCGCCGGTCAAACGGCGTCTTTCAACTCCAAGCATTCTCTACCGTACGGTCCCAAAACGTGGTAACAAGCGGTTTTTCGTGTTCGACATTGAGACAAAGGGTCTAGGTGGCGAATTTATTCAAGCTCTAGTGATGTGGTACGCAAAAGATGGGACACAAGAATTACGCTGGTGCAACTCTGCTGAAAATCTGATACTAACCCTCACAAGTAGGCAGCTTCGCGGCATGATAGGCTACGCGCACAATGGCGCAGGCTACGACTTTAAGTATCTCCTAGATGCGGAAAGCTTGATACTCCCGCAGGGTTGGCAGTATCATCCCATCTCAACAGCAATGACAGACATCGGTATGAAGCTAGTTCGAAACAAGGAAGTTGTGGAGCTTCATGACTTTTATAAAATTGCACCGGCTAAACTCGAAAAACTTACAGAGATGTTTGATGTTCGCCACAAGAAACTAATCGGTGCCATAGACTTCGAAACCGAGCAATATAACCCCAAGAATCCGAAGCATCGGGAATACCTACTCCATGATTGTCTTGGTTATTACGAAGTGATTGAAGCATTCACCAAAATTTGGACGGAGCATTTCGGAACACCTCTGGGATGGACAACCCCGGCTAGTGCGATGAAAGCCTGGAAAGCGAAGATTCCCGAGGGGCATGTATATTTCCGCATGCACTCCGAGTATCGGGACTATTTTCGGGAATGTTATTATGGTGGATATAACTACCCTGGCTATAACTCTTGGAAGCAGACCGGTGATGAGACACTAATAGGCTGGGATGTAAACAGCATGTACCCAGCGATGATGCTACAAGGCGTTCCAGTTGGGCAGCCCACTCACACAACCAAGTACATCTCTGGTCTCCCTGGATTCTATAGTATCCATGCGATTGTTCCCGATGACACACCGATGCCGATTCTCCCGTACACAAACGTAAAAGGGCAGCGATTCTTCCCCACTGGCGAGTTCGACACCAAATGCACAAGTGTAGAGATTGATCGTGCTCGCGAACTCGGGTACACGATCACGGTTAAAGAAGGTTATTTTTTCCAGAAAACCGAGAAGATATTTGATGAGATTATAAAAATCTGTATGGAGATACGATTAAACCCCAAGTATCAAGGCACCGTAATCGAGTATATTGCTAAACTCGTCCAGAATGCACTCTATGGAAAATTCGGGTCAAGCGAGTGGAATACTAAGTATATAGTGTCCGAGGCAATGCCCGACGGTGATGATTGGATGAATGCGGTAGACATCTTCACCGGTGAAATTCTTGAGAAGGTCTGGCAACGTTTCGAGGAAGTAGATGTCCCTTATTTACATCCAGAGTGGGCAGCTTGGATTACCGCCCTAGCACGGGTAACTTTATCACAGCTCGCGGAGCAATTCGCACAAAGAGGAAAACTCGTCTACATCGACACAGACTCAGTAAAAGCGTTAGTAAAACCCTCTGATAACATCGCAGTAGACGAAGACCCTCACCGATACGGTGCGTGGAAACGCGAATTGGAAGCAGATGAATGGTATTGCGCCGGACCTAAGACGTACACATACCACGACATACACACCGATGAATGGGTAGTCCACTCGAAAGGGGTCCCTCAGAAACTAGTGACCTCAGACATGATTCGCCGCGCGTCTCAAGGCGAGAAAGTAGAAATAGAGTTTACAACGATGCCGAGCCTATCCTTCTTGATTAAGCATGACGAGCGAATCCAACCCGCACGTAAGGAAAAGCGAGCACTGACTACGCCTTCAAACGTCATGAACTGGCGTCTTGAAGCCGGCATTTTCCGACCTATCAAAATCGACGAAGTGGAAGAACTTCGCCAACTTGAAATGTTATATATGGAAGCAGAACAAAAAAGATATCAAACCGAGGAACGGACAGTGCAGAAAAAACTTTGGATGGAGATACGCAAAATGGGTGGGATACGTCCGTCAGCTGACTGGCCAGACGTGCCTAGGCATCTTCGTCGGAAAACTGGATTCGGACTCGACATCATAGCTGAGGATTTGGGATACGAAAGCACGAACGACCTCTACGAAATTCTCAGAAAGAAGTTCTAAAAAAGATTGTATCAAACGCGGTAACGCGGTATACTGTGTACAGAGTTTGACACACTAAAAGGGGGAGAAAAAACGATGAGATACGCAATCGTGAATATCGAAACTGATGAAGCGGAATTTATTGGGGTTACTAATTCGGTGTTAGAAGCCTGGGAACATTATGCGGTCTTATTTTGCAAAGCAGAAAGTTTTCCTGCTTGGTTAAACAGCAAAGATGGTGATCGATTCACAGAACTAGCAATATCTATTGAAGGCGAGCCTGGATTTGAGAAGCGATGGAAAGAGGCTGATATTGAAAAGATGATAGAAAGAATGCTTTCCTGATCGGACAGTCCGGCCCTCCCCAAGAGGACCGGGTTGCCTGCCCAGGCAGGAACTAAAAACGAAGGAGATGAAGAGAGTTGACAGCAAAAGAAAGAGCAGCGTTAAAGAAAGATTGGGTACGATTAACTAGCGAAATTGAATTTTGGACCACCAAAATTCACGTTGTTTTGGGAGTACAACAGACTCAATATTCATCATCTATGTACACCTTAGGTTTTATGAATGGTTTATTGAAGGGGATTGATCGTTTGGTAGTAGGAGATGCAGAGGAATTTTTAGTAGCAAGACTAGAGTCAACTTTAAGGATGTTAGCAAAGGATATAGAGTTTTACGAAGAGATAACCGGAGGACGATATGCGCCGAACAAAGTATGAGATGGATTGGAAAGAGGTTTATCAACAAGAAATTGGCGTTCTCAGAGATTCAAAATTAAGCGTCAACGAATTAAGTTATGTGGTATATCGTATGAGCCACCCCGAAATAGGCGCGACACAAGCAATCAAGGATTTAGGATGGTCGAACCGATACGGGTGGGACATCAAGTGTTCTGTTGCGGCCAAGTATCCAGAGTATCTACTATCAAACCAAGGGGGCAAGTAACATGGCGTACAAAGCGAAGACAGACAAAAAGAAGACTGGAAGTAAAGGGAAGGGTGATTTCAAGTTTCGCCTGCAAACACCCATCGACCTTAACGTATGGGATTTTGAGCCAAAGTGGGAAAACGAGGAAGACACGTTAGAGCTGGGGATGTTGACACGAGACGGATTTCAATCCTACGGTGTAAAGCTTTTTAGAAACGCTATCGAAGCGCTTGGAGACGGTGAAACCAACTTCATATTAGAAATCGCCAACGCGCAAAATCCTCAAACTGAAGAATGGGGGATACAGTTAATTTTAGTGCCCGCGAAGGAAGAACTTCCTTTTTAAGAATCATTACTAAGAGCCTACATATGTAGGCTCTTTTTTATTTCCCCAACGAATGTTAAAATATCAACAACAACATTTAAGGAGAGGGTAAAGTTGACTACACCGTTTGATGAGAAACTTTATTTTGGAATTCCATCACGAAACAGCACAATGGATATCAGTACATTAGCAAATATCATATTTGCATTAGGGACCTTGGAACAAGAAATCCAATTAGAACATGTGGATTGCGTTGTGCAGGCATCCAATATCCCTCGCGCTCGA
>JAJYUV010000085.1 GCA_021792355.1 Thermoplasmata archaeon
TTCTCTTCTTTAAGAAGTTCAAGAACAACCTGGGCCTTTTGTTCTGGTGTGTGATGTTTTCGAACTCCAGTTGGCATCGTGCTTAAATTTCCTTATTTTTTTGTTCGGATTATGCCAACCATTATAAACGTCCTCCATTTTGTCATCATGACGAATCATTCCCTCAGCAGGATGAAGAACGCTCCCCAATTCCCGGATTCAAAAGATAAGAACTTCCGATCCAAGCTTAAAGCGTGGGAGGACGAGCAACGAGAGACCAATCTTTTCATGGAGGCGGCCGAAAGATTCAAATCGCGGGGGAAGGCGACATGGAACGCTTTCAAGACGGTTTGCAGGGAAAAAGGATATGACCCGGAAAAGGTCCTGGTCTGCGCTCATTGTGAAAAGCCAATCCTTTTCGAGTACTTGGAGAAAGACGAAGACGAGGTGGACAAAGACCTTGAAAGCGAACTGATCAAATCTTTTCGGAGCCTTTGGGGGGGCATGAAGGGAAGGTATTGTGAACGCGGTGAGCAAGGCCTGGATTGAAAATTCTCATGAAAGTGAACAGATTGCAAATGGAGAGGGGGCAACAAAGAAAAAAAGGAAAAGCTCCTAGCTTCATTCCGGAAGATATGGCCAATAGAAAGCGCTCGGGATTAAGCTTCAATCTATGGAAAGATCTATTTGCTTTAGGAGATTGGGGAAAAGTGTTTTCAGTTCTTCAAACCTAAGAGGAATTTTATTTTGGTTTAGATATTGCTGTAGATTCACCCATTGTTGATCTGAGTTTGGAATGTTATTTGCCCCATTTTTTTTGAGGTTTTGTAAATTTACTTCACCTACATAGGCATTATGAAAGGCAACTATGGTCGATAAGATTGGTATTTTTAAAGAATTTTCCGTTATCAACCTTTCAATGAACTTAGCACATTCTTTATGTCCCTCTTCTACAGATTCTTTGATTAACATCAAAAATAGATCGGGGTGTTTGATTTTTAATGAAATCACATAGGCTAAATAAAAAGAATATGGTGATTGTGGGAGATTGTTTGGCCCCGTCGTAAGGGTTAATGAATATAGAATGAAAGCTTTTTCAAGATCTCTAAGGGAGAAGTGCATTAGATAAGCAAAAGTTGCTAAAGAATTTATGAAACTACTGAGATTGACATCAATAGATCCTTGAGTAAGCCCAAATTTAATAGCCAAGAATTTCCCATAAATCTTATTGAAATCCTTCTCGTGAGAAGAGTTAATGGCCCATTTTTTAGGGAGATGAAGAAAAAATGGACAAATTTTTCTAAATATTCAGCCGCCCCCTCATTCTCGAAACCATAAACTCCTGCAACGGATCTTTCCAGTTGTTGTCTGTTGATCAACAAAATAAAAATCAGACCAGGAATGTCAAAAAAATGTTTGATTCTTTCAAGCATTTTGATTGCGTACGTTGGTTTGCAGCGATCCAATTCATCGATAAAGAAAACAATCGGTTTTTTATCATTTAAAGCCAATTCTGAAAGTTGATTTCGAAGATCCTCTAAGCTTCCTTTTTCTGATTCATACTCTTTGAGGCGATCTTCAAGCACATTTTCTATGAGTTTTGATGAATCTTGATCGAGTTCGTTTTTTAATTCTTTTATTGCATCTGAACCATCGGAACCTAAAGCCAATCGCATTGAGGCAGATAGCAATACTCGACTCACCGTAGGGAGGAGGACTTTTCCTATTTCAAGTAGTGAATTTTTGATTTTTTCGGATGGAAGATCTTCTTTTTTAAGTAAGGCTATTATTTCTGCAGAGAGAGCTAAAAATGGGTCCTCAAAATAATCCGTCTTAAAGGCGTCAAGATAGATTACTTTAAAATCTTTCTCTTTAAGATAAGCTTCCCAATTTCTTCCAAACCAAGTTTTTCCTTCTCCCCAGGGAGCATCAATCCCGATCACACACCCTGTCTGGAAGCGGGAGATATAGTTTGTGAGCGTATCGGCAATTCGTCTTCTATCAAACAAATCATTCCCAAAAGCTTCAGAACCAACGGGATCCCATTGTCCTGTCGGAATTTTCCATTCATCCATCGGTAATAAGCCTCCGAAAAATTGTTAATCATAAGCTATCAATTGATCTTCTTGGCTTATATATTCTTGACACACTCCACTCCTAAGGAGCAAACTTCCTTCAAAGGTGCTCAACACACCTTCATCTTCTCAAAGGCGGACCCGTTCCCGACAGCAACGGATTTTTTGTGCCTTATTTTTACCCCCATGGCCGGGGGTGCGGCTAATAAAAGACCCGCAAGGGAAATATGCCCGCCGTCACCTTTGAACGGTGTTGAACCCCTGGCCTCCATTTTCGGCCTCAACAGCCAAATCAAAGGAGATCCCCCATGACGACCTTCAATGAATCTTTTCCTGGTCCGGAAACAAAAAGCTTCTATCTTCAAGCGGGTGACATCGAGTTTGACGCCATTCTCCGGCTGGACGGAATCGATGCAATGGCCAGCGTCCTTCATCTTGCCTTTCAGGGCCCGGAAGGAGACATTCCGACTCATGACACGACCCATGCCTACTGCGGAGTCATCGGGCGGGAAGTGGAGGCCATCAAGAAGGACGTGCAGAGGATCACAGAGATGATCAAGGGAAGAGGCTGATCGGAAAGGCGTTCCAGACCAAGACAACCCAGGGCCCTCATCTTCGGGGAGGGTCTTTTGTTGGATAAACTTCCGAGAATTTGTTTAACGATCAGGGACCAATACTTTGGGCTCCTGTCTCGACATACGAAAAGAATAGCTCGATAGCCTCAGTCAGTGATTCCTTGAGACGTTCAACAACATTAGGCCATTCGGACGCATTGAAAGAGAGGTATATGCTCGCACCATTGTGAAAAGTCTTCGTGACTGCATCTAAAAGGACTGGATCACCGGAACTATGTAAACGGAATCGAGGGGCTTGTCTTTGGCGGGGACCCATCTGGGTGTTTCTTTGGATGTGGTTCCGGGCCGTTAAATATCCTGCATTCACATTGGGCAATTGATGAGGAGATATGTTCAAGTAATATGGAATCATCCCTAGGAGAATATCGCCCGTAGGAACAGAGGGTAATGTTGAAGGGTTTTTGCAAAGTCTGATTTGAAGAAGGTGCTCGCGGTGATCACCGGGTCTTTGAAAAAGAAGTTCCAGACCGGAAACTCTTGTGAAGAAGACTCTATTATCTCTTACCACCCATCTATCCGAATCGTTTATCTTTGTAAGTGATCGCACCTCGCAGGTAAGAACTCCATCTTGAGAAACTTGAGCCGCACTTCTTTCAAGCGCCCCTTTTAGCCAGGAATTAAAAGATTCGCTTATAACCGAAAGGGTCGATTCTTGTTGTTCTTGAGCCAACTTTTTTTCGGCTTCAATATGAACAGAATCTATGGATTGTTGCCGAATTCGTGCGATTGTGCTTAGACCAACCTGGGTCATTGGAACCAATTGTGAATTTCGGTCCCAATCGATAATGTTATCAATTATATTGGCGACCTTGCTTGCATCTTGAATCCGCAGGTGGAGTGGACAGATCATCTGCCCTAGGAGTGCCCGGAGAAGTGAGTACCGACCACCTGACGGGAAATTCATCCAAAACCTCTCTGCAAGAACTTGTTCTCGAGGGATTACCACTCCACCTGACAACATGAAATAAATGACCTTCCCCAGTGAGTAAAGGTCGGCGGCAGGAGTAACCTCAAGTTGCCCACCTTCTTCGAGTTCAGGCGCCATGAAATCACGAGGGCCAACTTTCTCGCCCGTTTCGGTGCCTCTTGGGTTTTCCCTGATTAGGCAGATACCGAAGTCTGCAAGCCAGATATCATGTCCAATGCCTTTGAAGAGTATATTTTGGGGCTTAACGTCCCGATGAATGATTCCTGTAGTATGAGCCGCAATCAAGGCCTGTGTAATGTGCTTGGCAACGATTAAAACACTGTCAAGATTTTTCTTGTAAGCGGCCAATCGCTCAGGATTACTCAGGTCACCTTGAGCTAATGGCATCACCAGGAACATCTTTTCGTTTTCGGTAGTCTCACTTTCGAGGGCGGAATGGTCAATCAGATTGATGATATTGGGATGATCGAGATGCTTAATCGCCTCTATTTCTCGTTGGAAACGTGGATGTCGTTCTGGATTGAGAACGCGTTTGAGCGCAAATAAACCTTGATGTTCCCCTGTTATATCGAAGACCCGAAAAACAACACTCTGGCCGCCCTGACCTAAGTTTCCCTCAATCTGCCATCGATGACCGTAGGTTTGAGGCATTACAACTTCCCTATGATATAAGGTGTCAAAAACGCCTTTTATCTCTCTTAATGTCTACCGTACGTCTACCGGAAGGAGATATGGAGGAGGGGTATTTCTTTTAATTCGGCTCTGGTATTGGTGGCGATGGAGGGATTCGAACCCCCGACCGAGTGATTATGATTCACCTGCTCTGCCGACTGAGCTACATCGCCATTTGGAGGAAGAAGCGGAAAAACTGGATAAGTATAATATATCCGTCGGGATTGGGCAACGATTCGGTTCGCGAATTGGGGACAGGCTAGGCGTGGCCCTTCTGGATCCGGCATTCCCTCACAAGCCTGGCGTGTTCCTTCATGATGCACTT
>JAJYUV010000086.1 GCA_021792355.1 Thermoplasmata archaeon
ACAGATCGCAAACGACCTGCAGGAAAGATTCGGCTCTTAAGCGGGGATGGCCCAGTGGTACGGCGGCAGCCTGCTAAGCTGTTTCTCTATGAGAGCGAGGGTTCGAATCCCTCTCCCCGCGTCCATATAAAAGTTCGCATCGCTTCAACGGTCCTTATCGGATTTTAAGGATTAGTATATAAGCGACGGTTCAGTTTTTACTAATATATTAAAGACAGAATGAAAATAATGCGATTACCTACCTATGCTAACACTGAGGAAGGAAGATAGGAAGGGAAACTATTTTTGTTCTGCCTATAGCCCTCGATTAGAGCGATCAAGTATTTTGCGTTTGTATTGGTGACGGATGTTTCCAATTCATGTAAGTAAGGGCACTCTTGTCTTTTCTTATTGTATAGTGATTTGAGACCGGAAAAAGCAACGTGGGCAGTCGCGTTACGATACTGCTAATACTGCTTAGACGACAGACTAGGAGACCTCGGTATTGATTCTGGTCTCACTTTTTCCTCTATTAGATGCTATTCACATCTTAAATTGCAAACGTTTGTTTGCAATTAGCTTAGGCAATACAGGGTTTGTAATCAAACGAAAGCTAGTCATTATAAACCTGTGATGTCTTTACAATTTGAGGAGTTGAGGTAGATTAGGGAAGAAAAATCAAGGTCCTTTCCATGGAGGTTATCAAGTGTTATCAAAAGATATCATCTGATAGCAAAAAGTACTCAAAAGGACTGTGGAGTACTACGCCTCTATGCATTCCTGATGAATGTATATATAACCCTTTGATGTTTATGGACTTGCAAGTACAGAGGCAAGACAAAAATGAAACGACTGATAGAAAAAGTCTATTTCCGGCTCAGACCGGAGGATAAAGAAAAAATAAACGCCAAGGCTCAACGAATCGGCCTTACGCCTTCAGCGTTTATAAGAATGGCAACGCTAAGTTATAGAGTTGAGGAGGACCCGTCGCCGCCAAGCATCGGGGTCCCCAATCATCCAGTGGCCGCTAAACCAGGAGGAGATCGTCATGTCAAACGCATCGGAGAATAAAACATTTATTAGTGTTAGTCAGCCTGAGCGTAGTATATTAAAGTTCGGTGATCCTCGTAGGCTGTTTGCGGCTTGGATGGAGCTCACCGGCGAAGATCTTTCTCCTTACCGGGATGCCGGCGAAGCTAAATCAATGCAGGAGAGCAAAAAATGACTGCAACCGATGCCCCATCCCTGAAGGCCGAAAACCTCAATTTCCGTGAGCCCGGGGGATCACTCATACTGAGCGAACCAGGGCCCATCGATGCCCAGGAATTTATCGCAAACCCGGGGTCCTCTGAAAGGCTGTTGACAATAGGTGCAAGAAAGGAGGGTCGTCTCACGAATAGCACGAGGAAAGGAGGCACACTTCCACATGAGATAGACTCACGCATTCTAGACGCCGTACCTCCCGGGCATATCATTTACGGCCGCAGCTTGGCCAGAAGGCTGAAGCTACCATACAAGATGGTCTACTACCACACGAAAAATTGCCTTAAGGGTCGTCTCCTGCTTACGCTACCGAGCTGCCGAAACAGAACTACACGAATTGAAAGGTTGCAAAAGGAGATGGGAGGATTTAAAAAATGATGGGATTAGCGAGTCGCCTCGCCCTATATCCAATGTATATTCTTTCTATCTTTATTAGCTTTCGCCGGAACTTTAGGAGGGTCTGATAATGTTAGATAAAGATGCCCTTAATTTCCCCTTAGACGCCATAGGATCCGTGCCCGGGGAAAACTTCGAGGGTTTCGATGCAGCGGCCAAGGGACTCATAAAGGGTTACAGAGATCTCCCTGAAGAAGGAAGAAGGCATTTATTCAAGTACAGAAAGCTGTATACCTGTAGCGGAATATACAAAGAGAGCATAGAATACGCAAAAAAAAGAGCATTATTCGAAGAGCGTAACATAACAATAATTCAGCACGCGGGCCTTTCTGCTTTCTCTGGCCAACCAATTAATGTGATGCTGATTGCGCCCCCAAGTGAAGGAAAAACCCATGTAATCATTAATGCCTTGTCTGTTTTTCCTGATGAGTACGTCTCCATATATCGAGACGCCTCCCCGAAGTCGTTTACTAGGGAGCGGGGGCAGCTGGCCCTGAAAGCCATAAACAACGGTGTCAGGGAGTACAAAACCACAATCTTCAATGAATTCACCGGTGAAGAAACAACAATTGAATCCTATTTGCGATGGCTTAAATCTGAGATTCAAAAGAAGGGGATAGAAAAACAGGACAAAGAGGCCTACCAGGAAAAACTATTGGAGATCCAGGATAACCTCGTAACACTGATCCCATTGGAAAATCGCATAATTGCATTTCTTGACCGGCCATCTCCTGAGCTATGGAGATCGCTATTGTCCATTCTCTCACATGATTCGTATTACACTGAATCCATGTTTGTCGAAGGTGACGGGGTCAAGGAGACTAAGCATATAGTTTTTAGAGGATGGCCTGCCTTCATATTTGCAACAACCAAGGATGAAGCTAAAGACTTCCAGGACCTTGAGTCAAGATTCGAAATATGTGAACCAGTGATGACCCCTGAAAAATATCAGGGGGCAGTTGAATCAAAGCTTAACGATAGTCTAGGGATAAGACAATCAAATGACGACGAGCTCAAAAAGATCAAAACCAGATTGGGCATGCTCATCCGGGTCCTGATTGAAGAGAAAGTCAATGTATTGGCGCCGATAGAACCCGCTAAGATGTTTGAGATTTTATTTAAGACGGACTCCAGGAAGATCCAGCAAGGCGACTTGATGCGGAAGATCCCTAGGATGTTCGAACATGTGAAGATGAGCACTCTATGGAATCTACCCGACCGAGTTCTGCTCACGAATGATGATGAGAAATCAGGCCCTTATGCTGTCATTTCTGCGGAGGACTTGAAAGTGCTGCCAAATCTTTACGGAGATGTAGGAATAAATGCGCTGCTTTCTGGTCTTCCAGCTTCAAATTATGAATTTCTTGTCAAGGTACTTCAACCGCTCTTTGACTCTAAGTGGCCCAACGAAACCTCAGTCGAACAGAAAGAGATATTTGAAGAATTAAAAAAATATACGAAGGAAACCCCAAATACCAAGCTCAAGTCCGACAAGATGGCATTCAATCGGTATATGAAGTTCTTAGAGGAAAGGGGCTATATAGTAAGAGAGACAGATGAGAAAGATAAGCGAAAAAAGACCGTCACTTTATTGGTACCTTTTACTGAAATAATCGATTCTATAGAAGACGGAATTAAAAAAATAGGTACATCCGCCATTTCCCTATCTCCGCAATATATAGGTAGTTTGTTGAACCGCAAGTTTACGGCTTTTCAGAAAGCGGGAAAAATAGGTACAACTTTACCGGAAATGTATAGGAATGACGGAAATCAAGAAAATCAAACATTTCCAGAAACACTGTCAAATACGGATTTTGTTGTTAATTCGATACTAATGTATTCCGGGTATATCCCTATTACTTCAGGAGAAGTTGTACCTAATTTTGACAAAAATGAAGGCTCTTCGCAAACACAGAAAAAGACGGGCTCGGGCGAAGAAGCGAAAAAAACAGAACCTCAAAAACACAATGAAATAGCGGGTGTACCTAATTTTGGTCCCAGGGAAGAAGAAGTGTTGTTCATAACGTACATAAAGAAGAAAATCCATTGTACTGAGATTCAGAAAAACTGGCGCGGCCCTAACTCCCCCTCCTATCAAGAAGTACTGGATATAGCCACAAGATTCAACATTGATAATAATCCGTATGCAAGGTATGAAAATGGGTCACTGGTGTGGATTGGAGACAGGTGGTCCGGATGATCTGTCTTTCATGTGGATGTGCTTTTGAGCATCCGGTCGTACTCGGTGATGGCCTCGGATCCTTGATTCGAGTATGTCCTAACTGCAAGTCTGCCGATATCGCCATTTTCGACAAAGCGGACGTCAAGGCAGGCAAGGAGGCTCCTCATGACTGATCTGAATGACCTTGGATCTTACAAAGTAGAGAAGGCCGTCGATTATGGTCTCCTGGAAGATCGCTCCCTGGAGACGATAATCAAGGTAAGGCGATCCCGTCCGGATCCTCCCTTCTTTCCTTCAGAGTCCTATCTTTTCAAGTACTCAGACAAAGAGCTGGGCCTATATCTCAAGGATCGCAAGAATGCATGGAGGGAGCTCTCGGAGCTCCTTAGCATCGATATTGACATTCATGATAGTGAGATCATTCTCGTTTTTCCATTCTCCATGTTCCAGGAGATTGCCAAGGTTATCCCCTTCAGGAAGAAAAGAGGATCTGCGTCCATGACAGATGCCCAGAAGCATGACCTTATTCTCAGGCTCAAAACTCCCAGAAACGGCAGGCAGAAGGAGCCAAGATTAAACGTTAAGACCTCTCGCCATATTTTACATCCTTTCAAGACCGATAGAGCCCTTGATACGTTCAGGGGGGGTGGTGCCTTCTGATGCCCGAGATACCCTCCATGCTGGTCCCATACCAGGATGGCTATCGTATGAGCATGAA
>JAJYUV010000087.1 GCA_021792355.1 Thermoplasmata archaeon
CTCATCGCAATTGATGAAACAACGTGAATTGAGGTGTGCTGTTTCATGAGCTTGTATCTTCTGTCCCAATCGATGAAGAGTTTGAGCTTCTCACCCGCTGGTGGAAGAAGATCAGTCTTGTGGACTATTTCTTCCTGCTTTGTGACATCCTTCACCTCATATGTAAGAGATCCAACCATCTCACCGAAGTCAGAAGGCTGTCCACCAGAAGCTGCATAGAATATGGTCCTATCGAGAATCACTCCATCTCCGATCTGGACAACTTCGGCATCCAGCTCTTTGAGGTACGAGTCCTTGAGATAGACAAGTTCAGTCCTCATCTAACGACACCTATGAATGGGATGAGGATGGAAAATACTGCGATGAACGCGAAAAATATTCCTATGAAAATGTTGGTTGAAACGAACAGCTTCATTATTCTTTTGTCCGGGTCGGTGAGTGCCCTGAAGTATGAAATTAGAAGTGAAACTCCAAGAATCAGATAGACCAGAAAGATTACCAGGCCTACGTAGAAACTGAAATAGTGTCCAAATTCCAGTCCAGTCAGAATTGTAATAATCACTGCCAGGAGTGCAATGGGAAAAAGGACTCTCATCGACTCCCTTGTCGTCATGTTTACCGGGAGCATCGGTACTGCTGCAGTTGCGTAATCATCCCTGTAACGGATAGAGAGAGACCAAATGTGAAGCGGAGTCCAGATGAAAATGGTCAGGAACATCAAAATCGCAACCACATTGTAGGAAGAGGCAAACGCATAAAATCCCGCAAGAAGTGGGGCACCTCCAGAGTACGCTCCAAGGACAATGTTCCAAGAAGTTCGCTTCTTCGCGAGCATTGAATAGATGATCGTATAGTCAAAGATTCCAGTCGCCATGAATGCAAATGACAGAACCGATCTGAAAATTGCCATTATTAGCGTAATCGCAACCAAAATTAGTCCGCCATAGAGAGCTACTTCGGGGCTCATTCTCCCAGCTGGAAGAGCCCTGTTCATGGTCCTCTTCATCTTCTTATCGATCGAGAGGTCAAAGTAGTTAGAGATAGATTCTGAGCCCATCAGTCCCAAGGCAATATAAATCGTGACGTAGAAAAATCCTCCAATGTCCAGACTTCTCAAAATGCTCAATGAGAATACTTCGCCTGCTATTCCCGTAATCAACAGGAAAACCCAAACACGAGGCTTTGTCATGATTACGAAATCACTAACGAAGTTCCCCATTGGGGTGTTAGTATCAGACGCTATAAATTTATAGTGTCTGGTCGGTGCGGAATAATTTAATATCTTTGTGAAGTTAACGACGAGGGCTGGTAGATCAGCGGAAGATCGCCTCCTTGGCATGGAGGAGGCCCGGGGTTCAAATCCCCGCCAGTCCATGAAGACTGTCCCAGGACTTGGGGGATTTGAACCTTTCACTCTCCCTGTAGAATTTCGGTTCCTTCTTCCGGATCCGCTCTAATTCCTCTTCTGTGTCAAGCATGCTGTAGATGGCAGTAGTGTCGAGTCTCTCGTGGCCCAGCATTTGACTCAGGGTTTGCAGATCTACCAGTAGTAACACTACTGTCGTGCTTTATGAGATGCTGCTCGACTCTCTGACGTAGTTTATCAGCAACTCCCACGTATGCGACGTATTCATTTGTTCCGTGACCTCCGAATAATGCATATGCTGCCGGTGCGTTCTTTAGTCCCCTTATTGATTTAATCTCCCTCATACAGTCCTCCTGGGAAGGTTAAATCTTTGGAAGATTATGTATGGAAAGGGTTTTCGTCTATAGATGAAACAGCCAATCATTGTTTTCATTCTCCATAACCAGCAGGTTTGCAGCTCTCAGGGCTACCAATTGTAGTTTGAGGAGTACTTGGTTTAAACCAATCAGAAGCTAGAGTAGTGACTATCAGTGCTCCTATATGAGCCTCTTCGACAGCAGAGCTCAGACCTTTAAAGTGAGCCGATGGTTTTCTGAGCTGGTTCAATGCTTTCATTTTATCGAGTATTCCAATAGGCAGTAGCTCTTGAATCTCTCTATTTTCAATAAGCTGCCCAAAAGTTAGTCTCTCATAATCCGACTTCCACTTTCCTAATCTTTCAGCTCTTGCCCTCAAGAAGCCTTCAGTAATGTAAGTTGAAAGTGTCAGTGCAGAGTGCGCCATCCCCTTCTTTAGTGCAAAGGACATCTCCTTCACTGAAGCAACAAGTTCACCTCCAAACTCGACCTTTGAAATTGAATCCTCTATATCTGTTGGAAGGGAGAAATCCAGCGTCTCATCCAAAAATGGTTGACGCAACGTAATTTCTTTGATCAAAGCCATCTGGGAAGCGAACAGCCTATCACTTGCTTCGCCTTTCCATTCTATCCCGTTTGCATCTAAATACCTGCAGTAGAAATCGTACTTGTCTCCGTTCACCCCAGTGTCTATATGTTCCCAGGTGTATGAGCCATCATCCTGAGTTGTTCCATTCCAAAATCTCGCACTCGTTGCCCAGGCGTCTCTATTTATGCCTTCGATCTGAGCTCCTGAAGCAACCTCCCCGTTTGGAAATTTCACTCTAATAATATACTTGGTAGTACCCATTGCAGATAATTATGAAGTATGATACTATAAGGATTTCAGTTATTTAGGTAGGCTCTGCAGAGATCCAAACTTTTATTCTTATTTTCTTGGTTTGTGTGTTATAGCTTAATTTCAATTACAGTCAAATACCCAACTTCCTATATTAATTTCGCTTCCACGATCACATAAAATGGTCCTTTTCTTATTGAGACATGGTAACAAGAGAGAAGTGGTCAACTATAGATATACATAGAATGGCAAACCAGCTCCAGTTCCTCCATCAACTCATCCACCCTTTCATTCGACACATTCGTTATTACGAAACCCATGTTTTCCTTCAGGAATTCGAAGAACTGCTCCCTGCTCTTCGTGGTCAGGTAGCCCTTCATCATGATCTTGTAGCCAATGTCCCACTGGTCCTTCCTTCCCGTCACGTACTCCTTCTTGAATTCATTGTTTTTCATGAAAATTCCTCCTGTCTCTATTTCTCTATTCTTATTCCCCGAAAACTTACTCTCCGTCCGGGCTTGATATAACCGAACCGTTCTCCCTGGAATCCAGTTCTTCTCTTAAGTCAATCCCGGATAGCTTCTTCATTCTCCCTTCCACCAGTCAGTCAAATTCCCTGTTGAACACATCGTTTTTCATAGATATCGATTACAAAATTTCTGATTCAGTATTTCAAATTTCACTTGCGTCTTGAAAAATGAAAAACGTGAAAAAGTGAATTGTTTAGGGGTCTTTAAGTAAGAGCAAAATAGGTAATCCTTCTGAGCTAATTAAGAGGAGGTATCTTGAAAATGAAACTTGAGAAGGAACTCGATGAAACAAGAACTGTAAGCCTGGAAGTTTATTCTACAAAGCTAGACGATGCGACAAGGATTCTAGGTGGAATATTAAAGGGAGTCGATAGGTCTGTAATTAAAGACATCAGCATACCTTACGTCAAGAAAACCGAGAATACTTTCGATATTCATATTCTGATTTCTTACATTGAATTAGACAAGTACTTCATACAATATTTTCTAAAAGTTATAGAGTTAACTAGTTTGAGTACATTAGATTACCAAAAACTGTATGAAGGTCTGGAAACGAGAGACAAGAAAATGATTTCGCTAGCTTTAATCCCATACTTAAGGGCAATAAGATCCTTTCTAAAGGGAGGCAATAAAGGCGTTACAATTGAGGGTAAGTCAATTGATAGAGATAAAATTCCGAAAGAATTAAGGGATGTTCTGATAGAAAAGGACGAAGATGCGTGGTACCAGTTTGGCGAGTGAGCAAGTAAATTCATAACAGGCGGCACTCAATAAAACTTACACCAGTACCCGCATTCCCACATGCTCCTTCCATCGTACGTCCCCTTTGTAGGAGGCCTGTACTGCTCTGTCACCATGTCGGGATTTCCAAAAATACCATCATCTGCTTATCGTGCATCGACAGATTCAGCAGGTATGTCCCCTGATGCTGGTCCAACAGCTTCTTCAAGTCCAGGAAATCATTCATCTTAAAGTTGTACCTGTAAGTCTGGCCTCCGTCAAGATATGGCGGATCCAAGTACGGCATAACCTAGGCTTGTTGTATCTGGTCATAAGATCCCTGAAATCCACGTTCTCTACAATCCATTATTTAACATAAACGAAATCTCAAGGCGGAACCTCTTCTATGTATTGATACATAAAGTGCTATATATAAAATATAGATAACTGATAATGGGCAGGTCAGAGGTTACGACAATACAGCTGGATAAATCAGTCGTTGAAGCACTCAAGCGAGTCAAAAGATATCCAAGGGAGACATATAACGAGGTTATCCTAAATCTGATAAGAAATGAAGAAGAGACAAGAGAGTTCAGCATATTTGTCCAGAAGGCTCAAGAGGCCAAGATGAAAGAGTTATGGGAAGAAGGAGACTATTCCGGGTGGGAACGTGCCTGAATCAGGAGACATAATTATAACAAGGGTCAAATTTACAGATTCAGACACC
>JAJYUV010000088.1 GCA_021792355.1 Thermoplasmata archaeon
CCTTCTGGAGTGCATATATGTAATGCTCACAAGGAATATTGAATTCGAGGATAACATTGATTCTCTCACTGAGAGAAAGATGAAGGCCATGTCAATGAGGGCAAAGAACCCAGGAAGATTCAAAGATCTTGAAGAGGTGGAAAAAATATTTATGAAGAAGAGAGATCAGCATAAGACAGATCAACTTTTTTCATAGAAGGGAATACCTTCCTATAACGTGCACTTACTTGGCGGGAGATACAATTTGACCAGTTTCATCGTCCACTAGGTAGACATGAAAATGGCTGCCTAGTCTTTGAGGTGCATCACAAGTGTAAACCAAGGTCCAAATTCCTGCATCAAGAAGCGTTCCTTGCAAAATACGACATTTCCCAACCCCTTTCTTCTTCAAGTCAGATACTGCTATATCGTTGACATCTTGAAATTCCATGAACTGAGATACTAACTGAGGGCTTAATTCTTATCACCAAAGTATTGTAAATCTGGCTTAATATATGGAGTCGGAACTCATCTATCCCGTCGATTCAGTTCTACCCCAAAGCTCTTCAGGGTATCTTCTGTATCTTTGTGGGCCCACTCGCGATGTTTTTTTATAAACATGACTGGTGCAGCTCGCTTTCGAAGAGTACGTGATGTGACACACGGGGCACTCATAATTCAAAAGTTGCGCTAAACCTCCAAGAACCGTTCTATTTCCTGGTCTTTCAATGCACTTAGACATATTATTCCTCGAGTAGTTCTCGGAGGAGCTTAACCCCTAGATAAGTCAAGATTCCCGTGCCTGCACCAGATCCAAGAGTTACCAATGCAGATTCCAGAATAGGATGTTCTGAGGTGTATCTTATGTTCTCATAATGTGCTTTTCCTGCACCATAACCAGACAAGATAGCCGCAGCAATGCCAGCAGGTACTTCTGGTGAATCTTCTATCAAATGACTAATAGGATCATATTTTGGGTCAACTTTATCTCTATGCACCTTGTAATAGTTATCATATTCTTTCACGTGCATGCTTTCCGTTCCATTGATCCTTTTTCTGAGGTCTCTTGTCTGAAGGTCAGGTTCGCCTATGGATTCAACAAATCCATCATAAACACTGGGAGGCGATGTTTCTGTCTTAGAAACTACCACATCCTTGTGATACCCTATTTTATCCAATCTAGATTTTATCCTTCCCCAAGCATAATTCATTCCTCATCTTCCTCCCTATCGCTGAGCCACCACAGAAGGGCTGTAAGGCCTGCGCCAATAACTGCCCCAAGCGCCAAGGTTCCGCCGAATCCTAGTTTTATGCCGTTTTGCGTGTATCCGCAGCTATTGCACTCCCAGTGTTCAGCGGTCATGGAAACGCCGGACATCTTTTTTCCACATTTCGGACAAGTTATGGGAAGCCCCTCTACATTCCTTATCCCATTCTTCAGTAACCTTTCTTGAGTTTGCTTTAGAAGAAGATCCTCTCCGTCGTCAAGACGAACTGTTCTAACCATGTTACTTAATCACTTCATTATATATAAATACTTACGGTAAATACAAATTTACAGAGTTAACTCCATGTAACTTTGGTCAAGTACCGCTTAATGTCAAAACAAGGCTAGTTCTTAGCTTGAACGGGAGTAACTCGTCTAAGGTTATTTCCAAGGTGAGCACCATAAAATATTACCAATACAGAATTGATAAGCTTAGCAGGACCCGGGTACAGAGGTGTAAAACTGAAGAATTCTGGAAAACTCCAAGCAAACAAAAACAACGAGATGACAGAGGAAAAACCATTTGCCATAACTATGCTATCAGCTAATTGATATCTTGGCACTAGGTGGGCAAATCTGTAAAAATATACGAAGGATGGAATTAGCATGATGAAATACCTATCCAAAGATATACAGCTTCCACACTTTCACCTATGAGTAATTGAATTTGTCAACGTTATCCTTCTCTGCAGATACACTAATTGTTCCGCCCAGTACTGCACCAAGAATTCCCAAGATGGGATCGAGCAAGAAGAGAAGTCCACCAATGGCTGCACCAGCTAGCGAACTGCATCCCATTTCAGCATTTACTTCCCTGTTTGTATGAAGAGATTCGTAGTTCCCTTGGGGCAGGTTAAGTTAAAAGCGTAATTTATGTCGGAACGAACCTTAGGAATAGACGCCTGAAAGTTTATGTAAATTTTCTCTTGCCCATGGGTCTTAAACCACACAAAACATCTCATTGCACTTCCTCATGAAATGTAATTTATTTCATAGTGGTAATTGACTGAGAAAATATAATAATTTTCGCCTACCTTTTACCAAAAGGTATGGTCGCAGTGCCTTGCATTATCCGTCTGTGAATTGTTGAAGTGAGCACTGCACGAGAACCCCTCTCATATTATCCTGCGCCGAGCGTAGTGAGATTGTGCGGTCAAGAATTCCCCTCCCCTATCCCCTTAAATTGCACTCCGCAGGAGAGAATAATGTGCCAGAAGCGAAGGGCACATGGTAATTGGCGAAAGTTCAAAGAGGGGTGGCTGAAAGTCGGGGTGAATTTGAGCCGAAGCATACCAAAAGGTATTAAAATCTGAAAGAATATAGAGTTATATTATGACCACAACAAAACAGTCAAGGCTTGTAAGCATTCCAAAATCGGATCTGGATAGCCTTGAGGCCACCGTTGAAACTCTTGAGAATGAGTATGTAATGGATCAACTGGAAAGGAGCGAGCAGGACATAGAGAAGGGGAGAGTCAGAAACGTTAGAGAGTTCTTGAAAGAACTCTAATAATACTTCTTCGCTTCATCTTTGTGAATGATTGCTCCGAGCGTCACTTTCCTATGCTCTTCGTTTATTTCATATAGACCCTTAAAGGACCGATTCTGAGTTGCTATAATCCGTGAAGATTGCCTCTCAATAGCTTCCCTGACTGCGACTCCTGTTCCAGTCTCTCTACCATGTGTTGCAGCCACTCTTTTTTATCCTTATGATTCTTAGAGAATTCCTTTTCGAATGTTTCCGTGGATTCGACAGTGTAGCTCATAAATACTAACCTATACTTTGCCATCAATAGTCCTTAAAGCCCATGTAATCTCCCAGCGTACCTCTCACCTTTGCCTTTGTAAGTTTGGCATATTCCAGTATCTCGCAAGTGGTGGCTCCCTGCTTCTTCATCTGCTCGAATGTGTTCTGGCTGAGCAACACATAGCTCCAGTTACAGTTCATCCTCTCTCGGGGCTCCAGTTCATTAACCTTGTCTATCCAATCTATTGCTGCCAGCCTCTTATTTTGCACGTTCTTGTTGCTCATATCTCTTTCAGATTTTGTCTCAACCAGATAAATCTGGTCGCATGCCCTGATAATAAAATCAGGGTAGTAATGTGCCAACAGTCCGTCGTCCCGGATATAGATAATGTTAGCGAAATCGTTGTAGTATTCGTTTATCTTCACAAATGACTTTACTTTTGAGTCTGCATCTATGAACTCGATGAAGTTCTTCTCAAAACCGCCGCTGTGGGACGGATACGCAATCTTTTCGTAAATGTTTTTTGCAGCGCTAATCGTGTAAGTTTCTCTTACCCTTATTTCTGGAACTTCTGAGAAATACTTCTTCACGATCCTTGCCTCGCTCACCTTGAGGCTCTTCATGGAATCGTATACGGCCTGGGCAATGTTACTGACGATGTGCTTGATTATGCTCTGCTGTGTTATCAACAGGATGCGCCAGTTGTTGTCCTCGAGAGGATCAAACTCCTCTCCGAACAGCTTGTGTCTTATGTACTCATCCGTGAGCTTGGCGATTAACGCTGAATTCACCTGCATCACCGGGAAATCTCTCTGCTTTCTTCCTTTAGCATTGACATGGATCACCGAGACTGCATTTACCACCTTCTGGATGAATGAATTATAGCTCTTGGCCGTGAATATATCAGCAGTGACTGTGTATTCTCCAAAAGTTGTCTTGACTGTGAGTTCTTCGCTGTAAAAGGTGTCTCCCTTGTTCTTTATCAAAGGTCTCAGTTCTTCCAGTTTCATGGGGAACGGTGCAAGTTTCTCGATAGAGAAGTCAGGAACCGCCAGTTCTTCTTCCTTTTCCTGCAATATTATGATCCAGAAAAGGTCATAATCTTTATAGTTTGGTTTGAGTCCCACCCTGATCAGGTCACCAACAACCTTTGTCTTCGCTGGCTCTTCTCCAACTTTGCCGACCATTCCCGCAAGGACTCTTTCGTAATACTCGATAAAGTTTGGATGCTCGACCACACTCAATATGTCGAT
>JAJYUV010000089.1 GCA_021792355.1 Thermoplasmata archaeon
CCAGATCCTATTGCGTGGAATTCTATCGAAGGAAGTGCCAGAGCAATTTCGACCAGTTTCTCAGGTCTTTTTTCTGCGGCTACCCTATTGAACCATATCACATAAAATTCATCCGATTCAAGTGGTTCTGGTGTGGTGTCAAACATACTTGGTGGAACGTTCCAAATTTTGCCTTCGAATCCTATTTCAACAAATAATCTTCTTTTATCATCCTTGTTCTGAATGCGTATTTCATCTGCTTTTTTAATGTAATGCATGTTTATGGGATAAAGTATCTTGAAAAATATACGCTTCCAGAGTTTGTGTGCTTCAATAGGTTGTGTTGCAAGCGTGCTCTGGGCATGAATACCTAAAAGAAACTTCCTTGACTGTGGTATGAGTTTACGGTTAAGTAAAAATCCCTGGCACATCGAATATACTTTATCATAACCAGACAAATCGAATTTCTGTAATGGCAGAATGTCTTTGAGTAATCGTATCTTCTTGCCCTTATACCAGACTATTTTCATGTCTGCGGGTAGGTCTTGCTTATTTATACGGTGATGGGATTTATCCTTGTCTTCTGGTGTGTAAACCGTGATATCCAGTTCTTTGTTAAGTCTCGTCACCCAGTTGATAACATCCTTCTCGCCACCACCGTAATTTCTCAAATCGCTTCCTGTGAATACGGCTATTTTCATCTCATGTCCCTCCAATACTCTTTTACATCCAATGGTGGGTTTGCATCGATGATCCTGAAAGCAGACATGCTCGATATATCACTGTAAGAGAAGTCATTGTCTCCCACTATGTTCGTGTGCAGTTTATTGAGTTTTGGTATTTTACCAGATTCTTGTTCACGGGTAATCTGTTCTCTCCATTTAGCCTTCATGATAGCGGGAGTTCTCAAATTATTCGTGTGCCATACCTCTCCAACAATTTGTGGCTGGTAAAGCATTCTCCTGATTCCATTCTTTCGTAAGTTGTAAAGAGTTCCTCTCAATCCACTATACATATGCGGCCTGAAGTATGTCCTCCTCTGACCTTCAACACTGCCACCATCCCTTATAACCTGCTTCTTACCATAATGCACTCTCCAATAGTAAGGAGGGTATGCGTTAAGTATTTCCCGGTTGGGACTCCCGTAAAGATGGTGATATCCCAAGGCATATACGTAGTTCTTATCTAAATTATCTGTTTGTATTCTTCTATCTATGAATTCATCGCTATCCAGAAGAACTTTCCAGTCTGTGTTGAGGTTATTCTGAGCTAATTGTTTATACTTGGTGTAAAGCTCCCACCCATCGTAATCAACTTTATCAACAAAACTTACTGTGACATTATCTGGTACATGGGATAGGAACTTATCCCTGTTACCTATATGCACTACAGAGAGTTTATCGAAAAATTGTGAGTTGTGTGATAACCAGAGGTCTATGGGATACTGCATTTCCTTCCAGTTGTCCGTTACAAACGTGTATGCACCTATACTCATTGTTTTCCCTTCTTTCTGTAAATACCGATCTCTTCGACACCAAGATCCTTGCCAGACCTCTGATTCCCAATGTTTTCACCATTGTCTTTGATATATTGATAAAGGGATTCGTTGGTTATTGGAGTATGAACTGCAATAACCCAGTCATCAAAAGTTTCTATGAACTCCTTCGTAAAGTTCCATTCACAACCTTCACAGTCAGATTTCAACACCGCATGTCTTGGTTTGAGACTCTGCATAATAAGGGGAAATGTAAGAATTGGTAAACTCTCTGTGGTTGAATACAGTGGATCTTCATCTACCTTGTAATGTATGTAATGAAAATCATGGAAGTATTGTTTCTCTTTCGAGAATCCGAACACTACAAAAGCACCTTTGCGTAAGAAATACATTGGTGTAGTTCCAAAGTCACATCCAACATCAATCACAATCTTTCCTATCACATCCAAGCCAGAATAGAATCTCTCGCATTCTGGATAGTACTGGGATTCCTCAAGTTTCAGTATGTGTAACTTCCTCCTGATATCGTTCCAGAATTTAGGTTTATCATGAAGAAAATACCACGCTGAAAGTTTAATGTTCATTTGTTATTCACCTCAAATTCCCCAAGGTCCAACACTGGTAAAATCTTCATACACAGAAAGTTCGTGAATGTCCACAATTGTCCAACCTGCAAGTTCATAAGATTTTTTCACTTCTTGTGCCAATTCCTTTGTTTTACACAATGACACAAATTTCTTATCATCTCCTTTATCCCAACCCACAACCAGAAATACCGTTATCATTAGAGACCATCTCTTATTTCTTCTGGATTCCAGTCTTCTATAACCTTGAATTCACTTATCGCCACTTTCTCATTCCCAGAGACGTACCAATCATGCCATTCCTCCTTCCGCTTCTCCAGATATTCCTTCCATGCTTTCTTTGCCAGATTCCGAGAAATATATACTCCAAGAACCCATCTGCACTCTGCCGTATCCGCATACAATATCCAGACCTGCATTTCAATCACCTTTCCTTTCTTCATTATTAAGCGATGGAACTTGTATTTGTATTTCTCTGACCGCAATCGATTCACCACAGAAAGGACAGAAATAAATGGGATAAGCCAGACGCTCCCGTTTCCTGCCGTCTTCAAATACAAACATGAGGTTCACCTGAGATTCTCCTTCCGTTCTATTTACCAATTGTTGTGATGAGACGATATCTATGCCACCATATATAGGAACATCTGGAGGACCTTCTTTATAACTCATTTGATAGAGATCAAACATGAAATCGCAACAAAACTCATCAGGCTTGCTCACTATATTGACCTGTATTTCCTTCGTGTCTTGGTATCCTGCTACCTCAATCTTAAATTCCATACTGTTCTCACATTCTGAATTAGGGTAAATGTATTTAAGAGTTCATTACTGCAAATCTATTCTTCTATTTCTTCTATCCCCTCAGATTTCTGTATCAGTTCATTCAAACTGTTGATATCCACCGTGATCCAGTTCCCTTTCCTGACATTGGTATTTCTCCAGACATCCTTCTTGAATCCTCGCCTCTCTTGGATTCTATACCTGAACTCTTTATGCCTCCTCCCCTTTTCCGGCTTGACCCATTCATCCCATACCTGCCACGTCTGGATTTTCTGATATCCAAATTCATAAGGGAAATCTCTGTCTATGTCTTTCTGTGCTTTTGATACATTGGCTTTCTCATTTTCAAATTTCACCTGAGCATATATCATGTGATCAGATGCCTCTGCTTTCACATCAAAGAGGTTGTAGTAGTCGTTATCTTTGGAAACTTGGATAGGCTTTCCATGAATGTATATGATCCTGAATGTCCTTGGATGGATTTCAACCATGTACCCTCTCTCTTTGAGGATACCTGCCACAAACTTCTCGGCATCATCACCTTTCTTCTTCCTGGTTTTATCCATCAGAATATCCCCAGAACGAATAGTATGAGACTGTAACCAACCACGGTTGCAACTACTGCGAGAATCATTCCTTTCAGATTTGAGGTTGGCTGTTCGCTTTCACGCCTATATTCATAGTCCACCTTCTGCAGTTCCTTGATACTATTCTGTATGGTGGAAAGTTCCTGTTCAACCTGTCCAAGTTTGTTCGCTGCATATAGTTCCGAAATCTGCATGTCTGACCATGACTGCAGTGAATGGAAAACATCCTTTGCCTCCTTCTCATCGACATTCATTATTCGTGCCTGATAATCCCAGACCTGATTCACTGTTGAATTGACCATGACAACAGGAAGAACTCCCCGATTGCTGATGTAGAATGGCGCACTCTGAAGCATAATGACCTTCACCATCGTCCGGGCGAGGTCTCTTATGTGAAGTCTCCACATCACGATCAGCATACCCAGAGCAACAAATATGACAGCGTACCAAGGTGTAAAATTTGGATGGTTCACCGGGGAATAATAAGACGACGAGGAAGATGATGATGCAAGATAGGTGAACATCTCAATCAGCCCGAAAATAAAGAGGAAGAACAGGAAATTCTGGTTTGATATACTGTGTTCCCCTGCAGTGGTCTGATTGAAAGAATACTGTGGTGCTTCAGAAAGGAGATCCTGCCCATACGAGACCAGATACTTCACCTCAGCGGTTTTCTTTGAGAAGATCCTGTAATAGTTTATTCGGGAATCAGTGAAGTTTTTGATCCTCTCATTCTCTCTGACATATTCGACAGGAGTCTC
>JAJYUV010000090.1 GCA_021792355.1 Thermoplasmata archaeon
GAAAACCCGCATAAATACTGGATGAAAGTGAGGTGACAGTACGAATATAAAGGGAATAATGAGAAAAAATAAGAGAAAGGGGAAGAATACGGGTTAAACGAGAGTTTTTCGGGGAATATGAGGGAAATACGGGGAAAAACAGGGGTTGAGGTTGGAGTCGAACTGTGGTAGAATAAGAATAGAGAAAGAAACAAGAAACACCTCGCTGGAAGCAGACTCCAGCTCTCGCGGGCATACTGCAGCCCGATAAGGTGAAGGGTACCGACCATAAAACCCTCCTCTACCCGTCTAGCGGTTAAGACGGGGGCGTTCGGGGGCACCGCAACAGCCCTCCAAGTCGGAGACTCAAGGCAAGCGAGTCTCACCGCTTTCGCGGAGGTTTTCGGATAGAAACCTCCCCTAACCCACTTCCCGATTCAGTGGGTAATGTTCCATCCCCGCAGGGGTTTTTGTTTCACGATTACCTAATGAGGAGGAATAAAGGAGGAATGAAACATGAAAAAATGGCAAGTAACAAAATTCAACGCACAAGTCCCAGTGTGCGTGTGGGACGGTATGACAGAGGAAGAGGCACGAGATGCTGCTGGACGCCTCAATGCCTCTTCCTCCGCATACGAGCACTACGAGGTCTCCAGGATGGAGGAGGAGGAGCAAAATGAAATATATTACTTTTCCTTATTATATCAGGATTAGTCCTAGGGGATATTCAATTTCTTGTGGAGTTTGCATTAAGAAAGCCCCTGTAAGAATTTGTGATATACATGGCGGGTATTTCTACGAGGAAGACGGCTGCTGGTTCTGCTTTTTAGAAAAAGTTACTGTAGAAAAATAATTTCGCCTAGGCGAAAGAGGAGGCGAAACGATGTATGACCTAATGAGAAAGAAAAATGGAAAGTGGGAGCGCTTCGATTACTGCGCGGACGAGCATGAAGCGCTGATCGTGCTGTCGCTGGCTCAGGCGCAGCATCCGTTCGACCGCTTCCGTCTCGTGCGAATCGAGGAGGTGGAAAATGAAACTGAGTGATTATGAATTGGGCTACGTCGCGGGTGTTCTGATTCAACACTTGGAAGCTCGCAGCGATATCGTGGCCCAAGAAATTCTCGATAAAATAATAAAAGAAATGGAGGAGAAAAAAGATGACTAGATTCGTGAAGAAGCTCCAGGTGTGGGTTTCGCGCGACGAAGCGAAATTCCTCACCGATTTGGCGGAGAAGAGAGAGATGACAACGAGTTTTCTCCTTCGTCAGCTCATCCGCGAAGCGAAGGAGCGAGAGGAGGAAAAATGTTCATCAACCTATCAAGCGTAAGCTGTTCGTCGTGGCCCTCCAGCAGGCAGATCAATTCGGCACTGGAGCTTTCAGGCGATTCAATCGTGGAGGATATGCTCTTTCCGCATTTTGACCCATGGATGCAGCCTCCGCCGCTTGAAGCGAAAGCAGACGAATACCTAATGAAAATCATTGACCGCGCAAAGGAGAGGGGCGCGCGAATAATCGTCGTGAATGTGGGAAGCGATGATTTTGCGTTTTCCTTTTTTCTAGCAAACAAACTGCTGGCCGCTGGAATCACTGTGGTCAGTGCGCAGTATAAGATTAAGTTTTTTCAGAAATACGGACAGATGATGATTGATTACGAATTCGTACAGTTTATCCCGCTGAAAAAGGAGGAAAAATGAAAAGTAAAAAAACAAAAGTCGGGAAAGGCATCTGGCGTGTCCTGCAGAACATGGGGCCTGCACGCTTTCTCAAGGCAATGAGAGAAAATTACATTCACGACTTTTCCTTTATCGTTCGAACCGAAGAGGCAATTATTCCGTTCGACGAACACGGGAGAGTCATTGATATTTTCGAGAAGGAGGATTGATGAAGACAATAAAAAACACAAAATTGTTTAATGAACTCAGCAGACTAGGGTCAGGTAATGCCAGGCTCTCGGAGCTGATGTACACGATCTCTTCTCGAAATAGCGAGTTTTACCTCGATAACCTGCCACTTATCAGGGTAAAGCGCGTGGGGGTCTATTCGGACCAAATCGTTTTTTTCGATACGAATCATGAAGAAAACGGAGTCTATCGGGATAATACTTTCAGGATTATTCCAGAGGAGGAAAAATGAAACACAGAATCGATCTATTGTTAACGCAGGAGGAGGAAGACTTTTTCTTCCATCTGCGAAAGGGTTGGGGGTTGAAGCTCGACTTTGTGATTCGTCAATTCATCGATCTCCTGCGAAAGGACGATGAAATCTGGCGGTTATTCATGAAAAAAACAATGAATAAGCTGGAGGCTGACCCAGCACTGCATCATTGGCTAAAGGAGTAAAAAAATGAAAAAAGAGATTGAAGTGAAAAACGAAATATCTTCTGAAGCACTGGAGAAAGTGCTGATATCGGGCGATCTCAGCGCGCTCTCTCCGAAGGAACGCGTCTCCTATTACCTTTCTCTCTGCAAGATTCTCAAGCTCAATCCCCTAACAAAACCGTTCGAGTACATGACGCTGAACGGGAAACTCGTCCTCTACGCCCTTCGCGGCTGCACCGATCAGCTCCGTGAGATCAGAGAAATTAACGTAGAGGAAATTTCCTCGAAAGAGGAAAGCGGTCTTTATGTCGTGACCGCAAAAATACGCGACAAGAAGGGACGCACGGAAATTTCGACAGGCGCCGTGAATATCGAAAATTTGAAAGGCGATGTCCGCGCGAACGCCATCATGAAAGCAGAGACGAAGGCGAAGCGAAGGGCTACGCTGTCCATCTGCGGACTCTCCATGATGGATGAAACTGAACTGGAGACTGTGCCTCAGGCAAAGCCGAGAGTAGAAGCTCCTCTCGAACAGGAGAAAATTCCCGGCACTTCTCGTGCCGAATTCGAGAAAGCAAAGCTCAATCTGTGGCTCTCGGCTGGAAAGTTTTTTCACGGGAAAAAGGATATGTTTATTCAGTGGCTTGAATCAAATACCGCCAAAAAAATCAGCGAATTAACACTGGACGATCTGCGGTCAGCGCAGGAGCAGATCAATGAGTGGCTTCTCCGCGACGAGAAAACAAAAAAATTAGTGCTGGAAAATCAGCGAAGTTTTCTTGAAGAAGGAGAAAAAAAAGAGGAATAGAAAAAGGGAATTACTTGCTTTCACTCCCAGGGAGTATGCGGGCTGGGGAGCCTGAAGGGAGAAAGGCATGACGAGTAGTAAGTATTCAGCTCCTGTCATTAGGGAAATTTTCAGACAGGAGCCAGAAAAACTTTTAAAACTTTTAAAGAAAAAACCGAACAAGTGGGGCTACATCAACCTCGGCACAGCTTATGGGCGATGGGCTGTCAAGGTTTCCGATCTTGATCTGTCAGGGGGGGCATCCTCTCCCGACAGCCTCACCGCTGACTTCAGCGCGCGTCTTGAGTTTATCTCACGCAGAAAAATGCGTGAGATCGAACTGGGAAAGCCGCTCGAAGAAGAAGAACACCCGATTGAGCGCGAGGTTGTAGAAGATCAGCTCGACCGACTTCGAATCAAAAACCCGAAGGCGCAGCTCATTCGAAACCTTTACAATCCGAACCGCAACAGGCTGACGGATGAATTCTTTCAGCGGTGGTTCAAGGTTAATCGAAACGAAATGCATAAAATTAAAGTCGGCGCGGTCGTGCGAAAGCCGTGGTTCAAGAAAATCTACAACGCGATCACTTTCGCGTGGAACGACATCAATTTTGCCGAATTCATCGAGCCCGTTAATCTGCGGTTCGCATACGACGATCTTGAACTCGGCGTGTCTCCGGAAAAAATATCCGACTTCGAAGTTCTCGATTTTATATTAGGCGGGGATGTTGGGTTCACCGATTACGAAAAGGGACGACTGACGGATGACTCAGTGAAGAAACTGATCGCGCTGCGCTTATTCGGGTGGGGCAAAACCTATGAGCAGATTCTATCATCCGTAGAAATGTGGGTGTACCGTGGGGAAGAAGGATACAATCCAGAACGTCTCGACCGCAACCATCCACCGCTTACGAAAAAATACATTCCAAATTAGGAGGTGTAATATGTTTATCTGCATTGACGGCGAAGGCGCGAGCGAGAGGAATTCGTATTTCCTGCTCGCGGATTCAACAGGAAAAAGTGTTCACGGAGAAAATTTATCGCGTACACAGATTCTGGATTTTCTCTTTTCACTTCCTGCCAGTAAAAAGAAAATCATGT
>JAJYUV010000091.1 GCA_021792355.1 Thermoplasmata archaeon
TTTTGAAAATTTTCCCTTCAATTCTGGTTGCTCTCCACCAAAGATAACTTTGCCTCCGTTCGATACCGAATCTTGTACAATTTCCTTCATGTTGTTCAATGCACCCTTGTTTATCAAAGGGCCCATGTCGGATGTCCTGGGGTCCCCCACTTTCATTTTGGATAGTGCGTATTGCAGCTTGTTTATGAAATTAGAATAAATATCAGAATGGACATAAAGTCTCTCTGCAGCAATACAGGATTGTCCTGCATTCCAGAATTTTGCCCAGAGGAGAGTCTTGATCGCATTCTTAATGTCTGCATCTTTCCACACTATGAATGGTGCCTTCCCTCCAAGTTCCAGAATCAGTTTGGCCATATTTGCGCTTGCATTCTTCATTATTCTCTGCCCGGTCTCAGTGGAGCCCGTCATGCTGACTAACGAAACCTTCTTGTGGGAAACGATGTAGTCGCCTATCTCAGATCCCTTTCCAGTGACGAGATTAAGTACTCCATTCGGTATTCCGGCCTCTGTGAACTTCCTAACAATCCACTCTGCGGAAAGTGGAGTGTCACTGCTTGGCTTTAAAACGACAGTATTCCCAGTCAGAAGGGCAGGAGTCAGTTTTCTGGCAACCATGGCAGCTGGAAAATTCCAGGGCGTAAGGGCCACTACAACTCCATAGGGCACTTTGTGCAAGAAAAGTTTTTCCTCCCTTCCAGGACCTTCGAGCAAGTCTCCACTTATCTTCCGTTCAAATCCAGAATAGTACTTGATCTGGTCTATGACTCCATCTACTTCCTCCTTTGCTTCGAGGAAAGGTTTGCCATTCTCTGATATCAGGATGTCCTCAAGCTCCTTTCTTCTTCCCTCAATCAGTAAAGAAGCTTTGAACAGAATTCTACCCCGCTCCTTCGAAGCAGCATAGTACCAGTTTTCGAACGCGTCTGCAGCTGCGGAGATAGCCATCCCCACATCATCTTTCGTTGCCAGTGGGAATTCGGCCATCTTTTCACCCGTGCTGGGATTTATCTTGTCCTGCTTCAGACCTGAGCTGGATTCTCTCCATTCCCCATCTATAAGAAGTTTCATGCTTTGGTGATGCAAACTTGGGCATATAAGTGATACCTGTGGTGTGTTTGAGTCAGAGATGCAGATGTGAAAGAAGTGAAGTATTAAATGATCTAGGGCTCCAAACAAATTAGGTGTACATTAAACACAGAATGACATGACATTGATATGAGTATCTCAAAGGAATTCAGCACCTGAGTATACTACTTTTTGCCGATAGTCGGGGTGTTCTTGATAACCCAGTACTCTCTGTCGAAAATCGTGTTTATTAAATCCTGATATGATGATAGTTTTTCGATTTCTGAGAATTTGATCACGACTGAGAATGTGTTTGAGCCGCTGTTCTTTGCAATAAGATAGATGTCTGCTGTGAAATCCGTAGGCTTGACTGAAGCATCTTGCAACGCTGACTTTACTTTCTCCACTAGTTTATCTGCTGGGATATCTGCAGGCATTATGACTGTTAGCGCAAATGAAAGATTCCTCCCTATCCCAAGTGGTGTGTAAATCGTACTACCAAATAGCGCACCGTTTGGAAGCAAGAAAGTCTGTCCTAAAGAGTTCCTGATTCTAGTATGGAGCAACTTTACTTCTTCGACTTTTCCGGTTATGGTTTGCCCAAATAGCCAGGAATAAACTGAAACAGCATCTCCTGGTTTTACAAATCCTCCACCAGTTACCATTATTCCAGAAAGAATGCTCGAGGCTATTGATTGAACTGCAAAGCCTATAACTATTCCTCCAATCGCACCGCCAACAAGTGCTCCAGCAAGGTTGATTCCAATATAAGAAAGGAACCAGAATATTACTGCTGCATAGATTACGATGCGTATGAGAAAAAAGACACCTCTAAGGTTCCTCCTCCCCTCGGTTTTTTCTGCGTAGGAACTAATTAGGTGACCAATGATCCTGACCACTGCAATCGCAAGACCGACGGCGATAACTGCTGCGATTGCGTCCTGGATATAACTGAGATAATGGTACGTTATTAACTGCGGGTAGGTCTTTGAGTAGTATCTGAGGAGAAAACTTGCAGCATAAAGGACTACTACCGATATAGCAATGGTTGCAATGACCTTCCAGACCCCACCCTTGATCGAACTATTCACAATGTTGGATGTGGACCTTCAAATAAATGTATTGTTCCAGTTGAATCAACTCTATATTCGTTAAAGAAAGAATATTGTGGGTTATCCTAAACGGTAACTATTGAGTGTAGAGATCGCTCACATTGTTATAACTAATTTCCGACCTCTCCTTCTCATTCCGAAATTCTTTTTCTTCAGGCTCCTAATCAGTACCGAATAGACCTGGGATGCTTTCAACAATAACTAATTCAACCGAAACATTTTCAACCCTGATGCGAGCTTTGGAAAAAAATCGGTTGACTTTTCTGGCATAACTTTCCCCTCAATAGCTACTTCCCATACCGTGCCTGGATCAATGGGTTTCAATAAGAATGCGTATCGAGCTCCACCATCATCTACTTTTCTGATGGCGTCGGAAGCACTTCTGGTATATGTGATAGGATTTCCCTCTGATAATTTAGTGATCTGGGGAATAATCAACGTGTTTAGTAATGAAGCATTGAGCTTCTCTACGTTAGTCGATGAAGCTAGCAAGTTCTCACTAGGGGTAAGGGAAAAATAGTGGCTCTTGTAGTAGAATATGATATCACTCCTCAGTGGATCCAAAACTTCCCTTTTATCTATTTCTTCTATCACGAAGTTCTCCTTCAGTCCTTCTAGAAGCTTTTCAGCAGGAAGAGTTCCAGATTGTACCACTCTATGGGAAGCAATGACAACCAAACCCGGATCATACCTGTTCACAAGTACAGCCATCACATATCTGGTGCCACCAGTGAATCCCATTTCCTTGCCGTATGCCAATGCAGATTCGTACCTGTGGTGTCCATCTGCAATTACAAGTTTTTTTTGTTTAAAAAAGGTGGTAATTTCGGGAGACTCAAATCTTTTGAGGATATGCCTTGTTCCGTTTTCGTCCACAAAGTCAGACTCGTTCTCTTTATCCGCTGAGCCGATTATCTTCATCAATTCCATGTCAACATCGTCATATAGGAAGAGAATCGGTTCCAGATCTGTTTGTGTCGCTCTGAGCATTTTCAATCTATCGTCTTTGGGGTTCAAGAGTGTCCTCTCATGCCGAAATATGTTTTTCTCACCATAATCTTCCAGTCTTACTATGGCAAACAGCCCGATCCTTTTCCTCTTTACTCCGTATAGGTCGAATTCTTCGATGTATTCATAAAAGAATGGCGACTGATCCTCCTTCAGTGTCCCATTATTTCTCCATTCTTCGAGTGTCTTTTTGGCGGAATTGTGGGGATCAGTCCCAGTAGGAAGGTTCAGGCGTATGAAATTGTTCTCGCTACGTTCGTAGTATGTCCTTTGCAGGACATTTGGTATCTTGTCATAGGGCTCAGTTATTATTTCCTTAAGATTACCGGGCTTGAACCCCAATCCTTTGAAGGGTAGAACTTCAACCATAAATTCAGCTCTTATTGTCCCTAAGATAGTTAGCAATTACCTTGGCAATTTCTATACCTGCCCTCCTTTGTGCCTCCTCCGTCTGGGCCCCAATGTGTGGAGTTGCAATGAAGTTTTCGTAACCGGCCAGTACCGTTGAAAAAGGCTTTTCTAACTCGAATGTGTCTAGCGCAACGGCTCCAACTATTCCTTCATCGAGCCCCTGTTTCAGTCCCTCCTCGTCTATGATCCCTCCCCTAGAAGCATTTATGATCACTACCCCTTTCTTCATTTTCCTTATCTCTTTTAGTGACAGCATATGATAGGTACTCTCCGTTAGGGGAACGTGAAATGATACCACATCTGATTTACCCAGCAGTGTGTCGAAATTTACGCTTTGTATTCTTTCTGAGTTGTTCACGTATGGATCGAATCCAATGACTTCCATGTCGAAAGATGCTGCTCTCTTTGCTACTGCGTTTCCAATCCTCCCTATACCTACAATGCCGAGTGTCTTACCGGCGAGTTCTTTTCCTGCGAACCTTTCTTTTTTCCACTCACCTGATTTTATTGACGCAGTCGCCTGCGGAATGTGTCTCATTGCTGATATCATGAACCCCATTACCAACTCTGCAA